>NZ_DASVSF010000002.1:0-300000 GCF_036388275.1 Longimicrobium sp. | reverse complement strand
ATGGTGGAACGCGCGGTTGGACTACCTACCTCATCTGCACTTCCGCACTAACGCACTTCCCCTCACACCGACATCACCAGCCGTACGTCCGCGTCCAGCGCCGCCGCCGCCCGGTCGCGCGTCACCCAGCTGACGGCGAAGAACACCAGGATGGAGAGCACCAGCGACAGCCCGCTCACCGTCACACCGGCGGGGAACGAGTAGACCTTGAAGAAGGCCATCGTCTCGAACCCCAGCGTGATCACCAGGCCGGTGCAGATGGAAGCGATGGCGCCTTCCTTGGTAGCGCCCTCCCAGTTGAGCCCGATGGCCAGCGCGGGAACCAGGGTCGAGGCGAACAGCCCCCATCCGAAGATCCCCAGGAACGCCACCAGCGCGCCCGGCAGCAGGGCCAGCCACGCAGCCAGGAGGGAGACGACCACGGTGCTGATGCGGCCCCACTTCAGCTCGTTCTTCACCTTGATCCCCAGCGCCACGGGAATGTCGTGGGTGATGGCCGCCGCGCCGATGTTCATGAAGCTGTTGACCGTGCTCATGATGGCCGCGGCCACGCCGGAGAAGACGAGGGCGGCGAGGAGCACGGGGGTGAAGCGCAGGAGGAAGAACGGCGTGGCGTCGTCCGGGCGGGCCAAGGGCTCCATGCGGCCTTCCACCACCAGCGCCTTCACCGCCACGCCTACGCCGAAGTACAGCAGCATGGTGACGATCAGCGCCAAGGTGACGAGCAGCGGATACCACTTCAGCTTCCGCGGGTCGCGCAGCATGTAGAACTTGTGGATCACGTGCGGCTGGCCCATCGACCCCACGCCGAACACGAAGAACAGCGACAGCGCGGCAACGGCGCCCATCGACCCGAACGGGCCCATGAACGCCGCGTCCGCCGACAGGATCGTGCGGCTGATCCCCTCCATCCCCCCGCCCGTCTTGAGCGTGTAGATGAAGACGAGTACGGAGGCCACGGCCATCAAGGAGCCCTGGAAGACGTCGGTGTACACGCCGGCCAGAATGCCGCCCGCCACCGAGTAGCCGAGCACGATCGCCATCCCGATCCACACGCCCCACGTGAGCCCGGTGCCGAAGATGGCGTCGATCACCAGTCCCAGGGCCAGGATGTTCGTCGCCATGTAGCCGACGACCGCGACCAGGATGGCGACCGCGGACAATCCCTGGGCGGCGGGCGACCGGTAGCGCGCACCGATGGCGTCGGGCACGGTGATCAGCCCGCGCACCTCGGCCAGCAGCCGCATGCGCTTCGCCAGCGCCCACGACGTCATGGACGAGGTGACCGAGGCTGGGAGGATGAGGAACATCGCCCCCAGCCCGGTCGCGTAGACCAGGCCGGGACCGCCGATGAATGCGAAGCCCGAGAGCGTGGCGCTCATGGCCGCCAGCGTCAGCGCCGCCAGGCCGATGCCCTCGCCCGCGACGAAGAAGTCGCTGGCCGTGCGCGTCTTGCGCGTGGCCCACACGCCGATGGCTGCCACGATGGCGAAGTAGACGACGGCGACGGCGATGATCGTAGGCTGCGCCAGGCGCGGCAGCTCGGACGTCTGCAGGATGGCGAGCATCATACGGGCTCCACCTCGGGCGCGGGGCGGGGAGTTGGGGCGGCGTGGGCGGAATGCGCCGATGCGGACTGCGAGGCCTGGTAGACGCGGGCGGCCTCGCGAATGCGCTCCCAGTCGGCCTCGTTCAGCGTCATCTCGTCGAACGTCAGCGCGTAGGCGATGGGGAGGACGAGAAGCGGCAGCAGGCCGATGCCCAGCAGCACCACCGCGGCGCGCGGCGGCAGCCCCAGGAAGAGCGTGGGATCGGCCGGGTCTACCGGCGGCAGCGCCAGCACCAGGGCGAATCCCCCGGCCAGGATCAGGAAGACGAGCGCGAACGGCAGCTTCAGCCGGCCCAGCCCGCCGTCCCTGCGCGCCGCGCCCAGGGCGGAGGCGGCCACCATCACCACCGCCGTGCCGATCCCCAGCGCCCACGGCGCCCACGACGTGGGGGGACCAGGGAGGAAGGCGGAGCCGTATGCGGCGGCGATGGCCACGGTGCCCGCCAGAAGGGCCAGGAGTGCATTGCGTCGTGCCATCAGGCGTCCACGTAAAGGGCTTCCAAATGCGCCCGGTAGCGCTGCTCCACGACGGGGCGGCGCAGCTTGAGCGTAGGGGTCAAGTCGTCGCCGCTGAATCCGTTTCCGAGGAGCGCGAAGCGGCGGACGCGCTCGGGATTGCTGAGGCGGGCGTTCACCCGGTCGACTGCGGCCTGCACGGCGGCGCGCAGCCCGGGATCGTCCAGCAGGCGGGGGTCATCGGCGTCGCGGGCGTGCTCGGCGGCCCAGGCTTCCAGGGCGGGGCGGCGGATGACCAGCAGCGCGCTGACGAAGTTGCGCCCTTCGCCGTACAGCATCGCCTGCTCGATCCACGGCTCGCCGGTGAGCGCGGCCTCGATGCCCAGCGGCGCCACCTTCTTGCCGTTGGAGAGCGCGATCAGCTCCTTCTTGCGGCCGATGACCCGCAGCGCGCCATCTTCCCCCACGCGCCCCAGGTCGCCCGTCCGCAGCCACTCGCCGTCGGCGCTGAACGCCTCCGCCGTCTCGGCTGGACGCCCGTGGTAGCCGCTGAAGGTCAGCGGCCCGCGACGCAGCAGGATTTCCCCGTCTTCCGCCAGGCGCAGGGTGGTGCCGGGCATCGGCGGGCCGGCGGAGTCGAACGTGTAGTGGTCCGGCCGGTTGAAGGCCGCGCACAGGTGCTCCGTCAGCCCGTAGGCGCCCAGGACGGTGATCCCCAGCGCGTCCAGGTACTCGGACACGTCCGCGGGCAGGGCGGCGCCGCCGGAGGTGGCCACCCGCACCCGTCCGCCGAACAGCTCGCGCGCGCGCTCCAGCAGCGGCTCACCCGTTCGCAGCCACTCTGTCTCCAGTTCGACGGAGACGGGCTGTCCCGCGCGCTTGCGCCGCGAGCGTTCCATGCCGAGCTCAAGCGTCCGCTCCCAGCGCGAGCGCTCGTCCCCGCTCGCCGCGGCCTGCTGGGCGCGGAGGGTGGCCACGGCCTTTTCGTAGAAGCGCGGCAGCCCGCCGAAGAGGGTCGGCGCGAACTCGCGAGCCGCATCCCAGACGCGGTTGTGGTCCGCGACGAGCCCCGCCTGCATGCCGCAGACGATGCGCGTGTACAGGCCGAAGATGCGCTCGGCGGCGTGGCAGAAGGGGAGGAACGAGAGCGATCGATCGCCTTCCACCAGGCCCAGCGTATCGCGGATGGACGCGGCCGACGCGAGCAGGGTGCGGTGGGTGAGGGCGGCGCCCTTGGGCTCGCCGGTGCTGCCGGAGGTGTAGATGAGGATGGCCGTGGTGTCGGGCCGCAGTGCGTCCATCCGCCGGGCCAGCTCGGCGCGGGTCTGCACCGATTCGCCCAGCGCACGGCCGCGCTGCATCCATCCCGCCCACGACACCGCGTCGCCGCCGCCGTCGTGGTCCACCGCGATGATGGTGCGCAGCTCGGGAAGGGTGGAGCGGACGGCGCGCACCTTTTCCATCTGCGCGGGCGAATCCACCACCACCGCCACGGCCGCGCAGTCCGCCAGCAGTTGCCGCACCTGCGCGGGGGCGCTGGTCGGATACACGCCGACGGAGATGCCGCCCGCCATCAGCACGCCCAGGTCGGCGATGGGCCAGGCGGCCGCGTTGCCGGCGAGGATGGCCACGTGCTGCCCCGGCCGGTGCCCGGCGGCGATCAACGACGCGGCAAAGGCGCGCGACTGGCCGGCCCACTCGCCCCAGGTGATCGTCTCGTCGCGCGCCGCGCCCCCGGCGGCGAGAACGCGAAGCGCGGGAAGAGCGGCGTCGGCGCGGGCGCGCGCGACGAAGGCGGAGACGGCGGTTTCAGCCATGTTGCCCCTCCCCCGGCCCCTCCCCGCGCAAACTACGCGCGGAGAGGGGAGATCCATCACGAGTCCATCGCAGCGCTACGCAGCCCATCGACAGCCCCGCGCCCGATCCCGTGAGCACGATGAGGTCGCCGGGCTTCAAGCGCCCGCTCTTCGCCGCGTCGTCCAGCGCCATCGGCAGGCAGGCGGAGCCGGTGTAGCCCCACTTGCCCATCACCGTGTGCGCCTTGTCCATCGGCTCGCCCAGGCGATCCATCACCGCTTCGATCGTGGAGCGGTTCACTTGCGTCCACAGCCACAGGTCCACCTCCGGCACCGTCTGCCCGATGCGCCCCAGCACCGATCGGACGATGCGCGGCCAGCCTTCCTCGTTGACTTCCTTGGGATACTTGCGGACGAACCGCAGCCGGTTGCGCGTGCCGTCCTCGAGCACGTCGGCGGTGATGGGTTCCGCCGTGCCGCCGGCGAACACGCCCATCCCGTCGCTGAACGACCCGTCCGCCGCCAGCTCCGAGGCCAGGATCCCCGCCTGCTCCGACGCCTGCAGGACGACGGCGCCGGCCCCGTCGGCGAAGATGGTGACCGTCTTCTTGTCTGCCGGGTCCAGGAACTTCGACATCGCGTAGACCGCGACCACGAGCACGCACCCGTACCGCTCGTCGGCGCGCAGGTACTTCCACGCCACGTCCAGCGCCGTGGCGAATCCCGCGCAGGCGCTGTTCACGTCGAACGTTCCCGCGTCCGACCGCATCCCCAGGCGTCCGTGCAGGACGGAGGCGGTGGCGGGGGATACGTACTCGGGCGTGTCGGTGGATACGATCAGCAGGTCGACGTCGGAGGGCTGCAGGCCGGCGTCGTCCAGGGCGCGGCGGGCGGCGCTCTCGGCCAGATCGGCGGTGGATTCGTCGTCGCGGCACCAGCGGCGCTCGCGGATGCCCAGCGTGTTGCTCACGAAGCCGTCCACGTCCTCGCCCAGCGTGGCGGACAGCTCCGCGTTGGTGACGACGCGCTCGGGGACGTAGGACCCCGTTCCGGTGATGACGGCCTGGCGCATGTAGGAAGTGCGAAAGTGCGAAAGTGCGAAAGTAACGGCTGGCGATTGCCGGCTATTCCCTACTGACGGGCCGTGCGGTTGTCCCTCGCGCCACCAGTTTCACGGGCAGCGGCTTGGTGGGGCGGGGAACCCAGGACTCGTCTTCCAGCTGCTTCAGCAGCAGTCGGGCGGCGCGGGCTCCCAGTTCTCGGGCGGGGACGCGGATGGTCGTCAGCTCGGGCGTGAGGACGCGCGCCAACTCCACGTCGTCGCATCCCACGATGCTCATCTCCCCCGGCACACGCACCCCGGCGGTGAGGCAGGCCTTTAGCGCGCCCGCTGCGACCAGGTCGTTCGCGCAGAACACGGCTGTCGGACGTTCGGTTGGACCCAGCGCGAGCAGCGCCTTCATCGCCTGCAGCCCGCCCGCCACGTCCGGCGTCACCCTGCGCAGCCGCGCGGACGAGAGGCCGAGCCCCTGCGCCTGCAGCACCTGGAAGAAGCCGCGCTCGCGCATCCTGAAGCCGTGCACGTCGGTGGCGGGTCCCGCGAACGCCAGCCGGGTGTGGCCCAGCCCCACCAGGTGCTCGGCCGCCATCCGTCCCGCGCCCAGCGCGTCGCTGGCGACCCCCGGCCAGCGTTCCGACGGCTCGTCCACCAGCACCACCTTCAGGTCGGTCAGCGCGCTCTCCGGCAGAGCCAGCGCGCCGAAGCCGTCCAGGATCAGTCCGTCCACCTGCCGGGCGCGCAGGGCATCCAGGTGCCGCGCGGCGTTGGTTTCGCGGACGTCTCCGGGTAGCACCGCGTATCCCGCCTCTGCCGCCACGCGCTGAACGCCGGTGACCACGTCCAGGAAGAACGGGTTGCTCAGGTCCGGCACCATCACGCCCAGCGCGTACGACTTCCGCTGCACCAGCCCGCGCGCCAGCATGTTGGGCCGGTAGCCCAGCTCCCCCGCCGCCAGCACCACCCGCTCCCGCGTGGTCGCCGACACCCGCGCCCTGGGGTTCCCGCCCAGCACCAGCGAGACGGTGGCCTGCGACACGCCGGCGCGTCGGGCAACGTCGTGCGTCGTAACGCGGCGGGCGGGGGAGGGATGGGGTGTCGTCATTGTCGATACGTATTTGGTAATACGTATTGGCAGATCGATTGTCAAGAGTTTTGTCGTGGGCGACGACGAGCACAATGGTCGGAGCCCCGCCCGCTGGTGCGACTGAAGTCGCGGGCAACAACGGCCCAAAGTCCGCCTCCGCGGACTGCACGCGCAGCCGAGGCGCCGAGCCGAGCCGAAGCGCGATTCAGGTCTCCCCCTCCCCTGCGAAGCGGGGGACGGGGGCCGGGGGGAGGGGGCTCCCACGGAATGCGAAGCACCCTGTCGAACCCCGATCGACGTTCTCCCCTCTCCCGGCGCAGTTTGCCGGGGGAGGGGCCGGGGGAGGGGCCACCCGCGGCATGCGCCCGGGCCTGTCGAGGCGGACCCAAAGTCCTCGGCCGGCGCGGTTCGGGCTTCTGGATGACAGCCGACGTGTCCTCTGCACCGCACATCAACCAAACCTTTGACGCATCCCGCTCGCGCCGCTAGCATCCGATGAAGGTCCATCTTCCAGCACCATCCGCCCCCGAACCGCGCACATGAGCGACCGCGAGACGCAGCAGCCCTGGGTGGTGGTCGCCACGTTCGGCGCCGTGTGGGAAGCCGACTTCGCGGCCGAAACGCTGCGCGAGGCCGGAATCCCCGCCCACGTGGACGGCGGCTCGCACGTGGGCATCTTCGGCGCGGGCTACCAGGGCCCGTCGCAGTTCGGCGTGAAGGTGCGCGTGCCCTGGCATCGCGAGCGCGACGCGCGCGAGCTGCTGGAGTCCGATGCCCTGGACGACGACACCCCGCACGGCCATCCTCCACCCCCCGAGGCACCATGACCCCGCGCATCCTGCTTCCCGCCCTGCTGGTGCTGGCCGCCTGCTCCGGCTCCGAGCCCGGCGACCCGGGTGAAACGCCGGGACAGCCGGCGCTGCGGCTGGTGGAGGTCGCCAGCGGTCTGCAGTCGCCCGTGCACCTGACCGCTCCCGCGTCGGATGCGCGGCTGTTCATCGTGGAGCAGCCCGGGCGCATCCGCATCGTGGAGAACGGGCACCTGCTTCCCACGCCGTTCCTGGACATCGCCGCCAAGGTGTCCAGCGGCGGCGAGCGCGGCCTGCTGAGCGTGGCATTCCACCCGCAGTACGCGCAGAACGGCCAGTTCTACGTCAACTACACCGACCGGGCGGGCGACACGCGCATCGAGCGCTACCGCGTGTCCGCGAATCGGAACGTGGCGGATCCGGCGTCGGCCTCGCTAGTGCTGCACGTCCGCCAGCCGTACAGCAACCACAACGGCGGCCTGGTGGTGTTCGGGCCCGACGGCATGCTGTACATCGGCATGGGCGACGGGGGCGGCGGCGGCGACCCGGAAGAAGCCGGGCAGGACCCGCTGCAGCTGCTGGGCAAGCTGCTGCGCATCGACGTCGACGCCGCCCAGCCCTACGGAATGCCCGCCGGCAACCCGTACGCAGGGAAATCCGGCGGGCGCGGCGAGATCTGGGCGTTGGGGATGCGCAACCCGTGGCGCTTTTCGTTCGATCACACGGCCAAGCTGCTGTACGTGGCCGACGTGGGGCAGAACCGGCTGGAGGAGGTGAACGTGGTGCCGGCGGGGCAGGCGGGGGTCAACTACGGGTGGGACGTGATGGAGGCATCGGACTGCTTCGAGCCCAGCAGCGGGTGTCCGCGCACGGGGCTGACCCTTCCCGTGCTGGAGTACACGCACGACGACGGCTGCTCGATCACCGGCGGGTTCGTGTACCGCGGCCAGGCCATCCCCGGGCTGCAGGGCCACTACCTGTACGCCGACTACTGCGAGGGGTGGGTCCGCAGCTTCCGCTACGCCGACGGGCAGGCAGCCGACAAGCGCTCGTATCCTCTCCCGGACGTCGGAAACATCTCGTCGTTCGGCGAAGATTCGCAGCGCGAGCTGTACGTGATCTCACACCGGGGGACGGTCCACCGGATCGCCCCGGCTACCTGAGCGCGAGGCGCGTTCTAGGCGTAGAAGAGGACGAGCGCGGCAACGGCTACGTCGAACGCGGCGCAGAACGGCGGAAACCAGCGGCGGATGCCCAGGCCCGGCGGGCGCGCGTGATGTGCCACGTCCCACACGGCATGTGCGCCGAAGCCCGCCGCCAGCCAGATGGGAGACCACCAGAAGCTCAGTGCCGCGATGATGACGAGGAGCGCGCCGAACCCCCACTCGATGGCCAGCTTCCGGGTCGCGACCTCCGCCCGCAGCGCCGATCCCGTGTAGACGCCGCCCGTGAACGCCAGGATCAACGCGAGCAGGTCGTACGCGCCATCGGGGTGATACATGAGGATGGCGATGAACGGCAGCGCCAGCACCACCCCGATCAGGGCCGGGATGGCGGGCGAGCGGCGGTGGGTGGGATCAGGATGGGCGTGCATCCGCGGTTCTGTTCGTTGTTTGTAGGCCAACTTGAAGGAGCTCGCCGGACGCGCCCAGACCCTGTCATCCTGAGGCCCAGTCGCAGCCAACCTGTACGTAGCACACCCTCCGCGGGCCGAAGGATCTAGCCTGCGGCCCACTTCTCAGCCCGGGCGCGACAGCGGCACGAATACTTGAGGCGCGTCTTCTCGGGCCCGGCGCATGCCGCGGTGCCCCCCATCCCCAGCCCTTCCCCCACAAACTGCGTGGGGGAAGGGAGCCAGTCTGGTGCGCGTCCGCGGGTGCCGAGTTCGGGCCGGCTACGCTGGCGGGTTTTGGTGTGGTTCGATGGCTCCGTCGCATGCCCCGGCTGCCCTCTCCCCCGGCCCTCTCCCGCAAGCGGGAGGGGAGAATTCGTGTGCGTCTCGACTGGCTCCGTGCACTCGGCTTCGCGTGCAGTCCGCGAAGGCGGACTTTGGGCAGTTGTTGCCGCGACTTTAGTCGCCCCAGCAGGGCCGAGGCCTCGACCCCGGTGCTCGCCGTAGCACGCTATGCTGGTGTGTCCCCGCCCTCTTCTACGATGACAAATGGCGCGCGTGTGACCCCCATCGGCGCTCCCGCGGGAGGGCCCACGGCAGCAGCAGCGCCGCCGCGAGGGCGAAGGCCGCGCCCGCCGCGAACGCCACCTGCGCCCCGAACACCTGCCAGAGCACCCCGAAGAGCACGCTCGCCGGCAGCGCCGCGATGCCGATGGCCGCGTGGTAGGCGCCGAACGCGCTGCCCCGGCGGCCGTCCGGAGCCAGCGCCGCGACGAGCGCCTTTTCCGGCGCCTCCGTCAGCCCGAAGTACAGGCCGTACACCAGGAACAGCGCCCATACCTGCCACGCCGCGCCCACCACGGCGAACCCCGCGTAGACCGCCGCGTACACCATCCACCCCGCCACGATCGCCCGCCGCGCGCCGATGCGGTCGCTCAGCCGCCCGCCCCAGACGCTGAACACCGCCTTGCTGACGTGCAGCACGCTCCACAGCAGCGGAATGGCGGCGACCGGCACCCCAGCTTCGGCCGCGCGCAGAAGGAGAAAGGCGTCCGACGCGTTGCCCAGCGTGAACAGCGCCAGCACGGCCAGGTAGCGCGGAAGCGTCGGCCCTAGCTCGCTCCAGCGCGGCAGCGGCGGGGCGGACGTGGCCGGGGACACGGGCGCGGTTTCGCGCACCTTCCACAGCACCGCGCCCACCGTCAGCACGCCGGGGATGATGGCGAGCGCGAACACCGTACGCAGGTCGCCCGGCCACGCCAGCAGCAGCGCCGAGGCGATCAGCGGGCCGGCGACGGCGCCCGCGTGGTCCGCCGCGCGATGAAGCCCGAATGCTGCTCCCCGGTGCTCGGCTGGCACCGACTCCGCCAGGAGCGCATCTCGCGGCGCGGTGCGGATGCCCTTGCCCACCCGGTCGGCCAGGCGCACGGCGAGCACCTGCCACCCCACCGTCGTCATCGCGATCAGCGGACGGCCGAGCGCCGCGATGGCGTAGCCCAGGGCCGTGGGCGCCTTGCGGCGTCCGGTACGGTCCGCAAGCCAGCCGCTGGCCAGCTTCAGCAGGCTCGAGGCGCTCTCGGCCACGCCCTCCACGACGCCCACGAACGCGGCGCCCACCCCCAGCGTGCCGGTAAGGAACAGCGGCAGCAGGGGATAGATCATCTCGCTGGCAGCATCGTTCAGGAACGACGCCACGCTCAGCCACAGCACGTTTCCGCGCATCAGCCCGCGCGGGCGGGCCTCCGGCGCCGGGGCTCCGGGCGCGTCATGGCCGTTCATCCGCGCATGATCCTACACCGGCGCCTGGCGGGCAAGGTGCGCGAGGGGTTCCCGGACGCGCGAAGCCCCGCCGGAAGGGTGCCCGGCGGGGCTTCGCGAGCGAGCGGGTCCGCGGCTCAGTTGTTGTTCAGCAGCAGGCTGGCGATGATGATGCCCAGCGCGATGGCGGCAACGGTGTACCAGAAGTTGCTGCCCATCTGGGCGCCTTCGCGCTGCGCCTCGGCGGCGGCCACGCGCTGGCGGATTTCGTCCTGGGACACGAACAGGCTGGGGGCAACCGTCTGCGCGGCCGGAGCGGTCGTCGCTGGCGTGGTCTCGGCGGGCGCGTCCATCGTCTGCTGCGCGGCGGCGGGCGCGGCAGAAAGCAGCGCAGCGGCCGCAAGAACCAGGAGCTTCTTCATCGGATGTTCCTTCCAACCCAGGTGATGTTGTCCGTCTCCCTCGACGGCTCGTCCGGGCGCATCCGCAAGTACCGTGCAGAAGCGATCACGTCAGGCGCGTAGCAGGCGCTGAGAGAGTTGTCATCCTGACGAGCGGCGCACCCGGGTAGCAGCGACGGAGGTACCCGTCGCACCCGCCGAAGCGCACCTGTCATCCCGATGGAGCGGTCACCCCGAAGCTGTCGGTACACCGTAGACGGCAGCGACTGAGGGATCCGCCACACAGCCAGGGTGACGCTCCTCGGTCGCGGAATCGTCGATCCGGTTCTTTTCGCCGATGGTGAGCCGCGAACAGCACCGACTGCTCTGTGACCGCGGAGTCCGGTACGCTTCGCGAAAGGTGTGGCGGATCCCTCAATCGCTGCGGTCTGTGGAGCAGGGGCAAGTGTGGCTTGGCCGCTCCGTCGAGATGACATCGTGATCGGGCGAGCTGTGTGCAGTTCTCCCCCTCCCCTGCGAAGCGGGGGACGGGGGCCGGGGGGAGGGGGCTCCCGAAGCGTGAGCGGCAGCCCATCGAACCTCGTAAGAAGTGCTCCTCTCTCCCGCGCAGTTTGCGGGGGAGAGGCCGGGAGAGGGGGGTCAGTCCTCCAGCGCGAACTCGCGGACCACGCGCAGCAGGCGCTTCTGGTCGCCCTTGAACTGGTGGCCGCCGCGCAGCTGCACCTCGCGCATGGGCGCCGTGCGCATCAGCGGGCACGCCGCCTTGTCGTCTCCCACGCCCCAGACGCAGAGCACGCGAAGGCCGGCCAGCTTTTCCACCTCGGGCCGTGTGGCGAAGCGCGGGGCGCTGGAGGTGCCCCACCACTGTTCGAAGCGGAACTCGAACACGGCATCGTGCGCCAGCGCCAGCAGGGCCATCCCCGCCACGCGGTGCCGCGAATCGTCGGGGAGGCGGTTCACCAGGAACGGCAGCACGTCGGCGCCCATGGAGTAGCCCACCAGCACCACGCGGTCGCGGCCCCATGCCGACGCGTAGTGGCGGATCACCGCGTCCAGGTCGCGCGCGGACTGCTCGGGGCTCTGGGGATTCCAGTAGTACCGCAGCGTGTGCCAGACCACCGACGGCACCCCCGCAGACTGCAGATCGCTGCCGATCTCCTTCCCGAGTCCCCCCGTGGGCCCGTCGCCCGTGAGCACGATGGCGAACACGCGGCCCGTATCGCCCCGCACCGGAAAGGGGCGCAGGGGGAGCGCGCGCGCCCTGCCGCCCGCCGATCCCGCCGCGGCGGGAATGCGCACGTGGCTGCACCCGGCAACCACGCCCAGGCCCAGCAGCACCGCGCCCGCGAGCAGGGCGCGGATCACGCGGCGCGCCCGCGGCGGAAGATGGCGCGGTAGCCCCCCGCGATCAGCGCCGACACGTCCGCGGTGATCCGCGGCAGCGCCAGGCCGCCGGGGTACGCCAGGTAGCGCGGCTCCCACGCGGGATCGAACTTGTCCTTGTACTGCCGCAGCCCCTGGAAGTTGTACAGCGCCTCGCCGCGCTGGAACAAAAAGCTGCCGATGCGCGTCCACGCGGGCGCCACCGCCGACACCTCCAGCCCCGACAGCGGGGCCATCCCCAGGTTGAATCGCCGGTAGCCCTCCGCCTTGCCCCACAGCATCAGGTTCAGCATCAGCGCCTCCATCACGCTGCGCGGCGCGTCGCGGCGGTACCGCATCAGGTCCACCGAAAGCTCCACGCCGTCGGACCCGGGCCACACCGTGGCGAAGGCCAGCAGGCGCCCGTCCTGCTCCACCACCGCGGCCGGAAAGCGAAGCACGTACGCGGGGGAAAAGAAGCCGAGGGAGAAGCCCTTCTCGGCCGCGCGCTTCCCCTCCATCCACTCGTGCGAAACCTCCTCCATCTGCGGCAGCAGGGCGGGGATCTCCTCCGGCGGCACCACGCGGAACGTCATGCCGCTGCGCCCGAAGCGGTTGGTCACCAGGCGGAAGGGCTTGCGATCCGCCCCGTCCAGGTGAAAGGAGGGAAGGTCCACGAACGCCTCTTCGCCCAGCTTGGCGAAGGTCAGCCCGAAGTCGGCGTACTGGTGAAGCCGGTCCTTGCCCACCTGGTAGAAGACGGGAATGCCGCCGTAGTCGTCGCAGCGCTCGAAGAAGCGCCGGATGAGCCCCGGCACCGAGCGCGGGTCGCCCACGGGGTCGCCCATGGCCACCCAGGTGTTCCCCTGCACGGCGTACATCAAAAACGCGCGGCCGTCCTCACTGAACAGAAGCGTCTTGTCCAGCAGGTAGACGAGGTAGGGCACGGTGGAGGGCTGCGCGCGGATCAGCTCCTCGGCGCGGCGCAGCTCCTCGTCCGTGGGCAGGTGGATCTGCGGGGGGGCGGGCCTCAGCAGGCGGGCCACGCCGAAGGCCAGCATCAGGATGGTGGCCAGCATCGTCGCCCGCAGCGCGCGCGGGGCGTCCTGCCGCAGTGCGAAGCGCCACCACAGGTCGCTGCTGTACTCCACGTGCTTGAAGGCGAAGAAGCCCAGCCAGATGGTGGCGCCGATCACCGCGGTGAGCCCGAACACCCAGCCGGGCGAAAAGCGCGCGGCCCAGAAATCCGCCTTGCGGTCGAAGGCCGGGCGGCTGACGACCAGCGCGGCCAGCACGCCGGCCAGCAGCACCGCCTCTTCGTAGTCGGCGCCCTTCAGCAGCGACGCGCCGATGCCCACCGCCAGGCTGGCCGCGCCCAGGAAGAAGGCCATGTCCAGCCGCCGCGCCACCGCCTGCGACACGATCAGCATGGCCACGCCCGCCACGCTACCGATCAGGTACCCCGCCTCCACCATCACCAGCGGCAGGTTCCGGTCGATCCACGCCAGGCGCTGGGGCTCGGTGGGCGTAGCGCCGGAAAGGAGGAGGAGTGCGCCGCACAGGAACAGGAACATCCCCAGCACCCGCGGCGCCAGCTGCTGCGACAGGCTCCCCACCCAGCTTCCCAGCTTGGCCAGGTGGTGCCGCCGCTGGCGGACCTCGTCCACCACCAGGATCAGCAGCGCGACCGCGAGGGGGATGATGTAGTAGATCAGCCGGTAGATGACGAGCGACGAGACGATTTGCCCCAGTGACAGGTATTGCCCCAGCAGCACCACCATCGTCCCCTCGAACACCCCCACGCCGCCGGGAACGTGGCTGACCAGCCCCAGCAGCTGCGCGGCCAGAAAGGCACCCAGGAACTCGGCGAAGGTCAGCTGCGTCTTCGGCAGCAGGACGAAGAAGACGGCCGCGGCAAGCGCCCAGTCCACCGTCGACAGCAGGTACTGCATGGCGACGGTGCGCATCGGCGGCACCGGGATCCGCCACTTCCACATCTTCACCGGCTCGCGGCGCACCCCGGCCGCCACCAGGTACGAGAAGGCGGTGATCAGCAGCGCCCAGCCGATGAGGGACACCGTGGTGGCCCCCAGCATGGTCTTCATCCCGGGAAGCGGGTCGAAGGCCAGGCTCCATCCTGCCAGCACCAGGAACCCCAGCCAGAAGGTGCCGGTATAGAAGACGACGATGCGCGAGATGTCCTCGGCCCCCAGCCCCCAGCGCGAGTAGAAGCGGTAGCGCACGGAGGTGCCCGAGATGATGGCGAACCCCACGTTGTTGGCCACCGCGTAGCCGATGAACGAGGTGACGGCCACCTTCCAGTCCGTCAGCCGCCTGCCCACGTAGCGGAACGCCAGCAGGTCGAAGGCGCAGAGGATGGCGTAGTTGGCCGCGGTGGCCAGCACGGCCAGCAGCAGCGACAGCGCGGGAAGGTTGTGGATGGTCGCCCGCACCTCGCGGTAGCTCACCTCGCGCAGCGACTGGTTGAGCACCCACACGGCCGCGGCGAACAGGCCCAGCCCCACCGCCGGGGAGAGCCAGCGGAAGGCGAGCGTCGCCAGCGACGCGCGCTGCGGTGTCGGCTCCTGCGGCGGAGCAGCGGGCGAGGTCTGGGTATCCACGAAAACGCTTGAAATGGCTCGTCAGAGGGGGCGGGGAATATGGCGCCGCCGCAAGGCCGCCGAAAGGCTGCCGGAGGAGGGCACGTGCACCAGATGAAGCGCACGGTTCCGGGTCCCACCGCACTATTCTGGTGCACTCAAACGGCGGAGCAGATGCCGTGTGAAGATGCTAATTACTGAAACGGTATACACTTAGGGTGATGGGCCAGAATGGTCCCGCGCTTGCCTTTCCAGGGGGCGTCCCATCCGCGGGCACCGGTGGGCCTCCCCTGGCCCTAGCCTGCGCCTCTCACCCACCCGGAGGAGATTCCATGCGTCGTTCCATCCCCCTCGCCGCGCTCGCCGCACTGAGCCTGGCCGCCTGTCAGGACGGGCCCGTGACCACCCCGGCGGCCGATGCGTCGCTGTCCGCGTCGGAAAACGCGCCCATCTACATCGTCACCTTCAAGCCCGGCGTCGACGTGGCCTCGGCCGCCGCCGACCTGGCCCGCGGCAACGGCTTCGCCGTCCGCTTCCTGCGGCAGCATGCGGCGCCCGGCTTCTCGGCCGTCATTCCGCAGGGCCGGCTGGCCGCGGTGATGGCCGACCCGCGGGTGGACATCGTAGAGAAGGACGGCGTCGTCGGCCTGCGGCTTCCGCGTGAGACGGCGCGTCCGGGTGGCGGCGGCAGCACGACGCAGACCACGCCCTGGGGCATCACCCGCGTGGGCGGCGCCGGCGACGGCACCGGCAAGACGGCGTGGATCATCGACAGCGGCATCGACCTGAACCATGCCGACCTGAACACCAGCCGCGCCTGCCACACCTACTACGCGGGCACCAGCCCGGCGGACGGCAACGGGCACGGCACGCACGTGGCCGGCACGGTGGCGGCCAAGAACAACGGCCTGGACGTGGTGGGCGTGGCGGCCAACGCCTACGTCTGCTCGGTTCGCGTGCTGGGCAACAGCGGCAGCGGCAGCTGGGAAGGCGTGATCAACGGCATCAACTTCGTGGCAGCCAACGGCGCCTCGGGCGACGTGGCCAACCTGAGCCTGGGCGGCAGCGGCAGCAACGCCACGCTGGAAAAGGCCGTGACCGACGCGGCGGCCAAGGGCATCCGGATGGTGCTGGCGGCCGGCAACGACGGCCAGAACGCGGCCAACTTCACCCCGGCCCGCGCCAACGGCAACAACGTCTTCACCATCTCCGCCATCAACAACGTCGACTGCATGGCGTCGTGGAGCAACTGGGGCAACCCGCCGGTGGACTACGCCGCGCCGGGCGTGAGCATCCTGTCCACCAAGAAGGGCGGCGGCACGACGACGATGAGCGGCACCTCGATGGCGGCGCCGCACGTGGCCGGCGTCCTGCTGATGGGCAGCATCCGCACCAGCGGCAGCGCCAAGTGCGACCCCGACGGCAACCCGGACCCGATCGCCTCGCGGTGAACCGCGGGTAACAACGGTCACTACGGTCGGGAAGGTCACGACGACGGGTGAATGAAAGAGGCCGGCTCCGCGATGCGGGGCCGGCCTCTCTTGGTTCGATGTTACGTTAGTTACCGTTTTGACCGTAGTTACCGTAGTTACCCGCCCCTCGTCCGCGGACGCTCCCAGTCGCGCAGGTGCCCCAGCAGGTAGTCGATGCCGAACACGTGGCGCGAGCCGTCGTCGTCCGCGCGGAACACGACGGACGACCAGCCGCGCATTCCCGTGGGCGTGTAGCGTCGCCCGTGCATCCACAGCTTCTGCCCGCTGATGGCGCGGATCAGCACGCGCTCGTAGCGGCTGCGGCTCAGCTCGGTTTCCGGGAACAGGTTGTCCCAGGTGCACAGCCGCCCCACGTCGTCGTACTCCGCCGGCCGGTCGTCCAGGTCCAGCAGCGACGGCGCGCGCCCCCGCATCACCGAGCCGATCAGCCGGAAGGTCCACGGGTCGCTGATACGGCGGATGGGGTGCCAGAACGTCTTGGTGATCAGCCCCGCGATGTGGCGCAGGCTCATCGTGCGGCCGTCCGTGGTGTCCCACACGGGCGAGTCGATGTCCTGCGCGAACGGGTCCTGGCTGTAGCAGTCCTTGCGCGCCAGCCATCCCTTGCGCGACGTGTGCGGCATGGGCTTGTAGCCGGCGATCACCGGAATGTTGTGCTCCGCGAGCATCTCCAGCTCGAACGACTGCCACTTCATCACCTCGCGGACGATCCCCACGATCAGCGTGCCCGTGGCGATCATCAGGCTGGCGCTGGGGGTGAAGTCCACCGTCACCTCGATGCGGTCGCCGCGCGGACGCACCCCCACGCCGCTCGACTGGCGGTTGGTGGCCAGCAGCATCACCGGCACGGGGAGGATGTAGGAAAGCAGCAGCGCCAGCTTCCGCACCGTGCGGCTGCGCCCCTGCTCCTCACGCGGGAGCTCGAACGACACGTTGTAGTGCGCGCTGAAGCCGGTCAGGCGCACGTCGCGGCCCTCGCGGCGCTCCCACTCGTCGAGCTCCTCGCGCAGGTACAGCACGCTCTCCCACAGGCTGCGCCCCGCGCGCGCCGCACAGCCGCGGTCGATCTCGATCACCGGCGTGGCGACCTCGATGACGCCGGTGTCGAAGTACACGGCCCCGCCCGTGGGCAGGTGGTACGAGGTGCCCACGCGGTGCATCAGGTTGCCGCGCACAAAGGCGCGCGGGCTGCCGAACACGTCTTCGGGCCGCACCAGCTCGCCGTCCACGTGCACCTGGAACTCGGCTTCCATGCCGATGGCCGCCAGCTCCAGCCGGCCGCCTCCGCCTCCTGAACCGGCCGAGCGGGACTCGCCCTTGGCCGAACTGAGCTTCTTGGTATCGTCAGGCATCACGCCTCAGTCTCGCGGGTTTCGGTTTCGTCCGCGTCCCCGCCCTGCAACGGCTCCGCATCTTCGTCGTTCTCTTCGCTGGCACCTTCGTGCGGCGCCAGGGTGGCGTATCCCACGTCCAGGTGCAGGTGGTCGTCCGTTTCGCCCAGGCTGTGCCCGTACGGCAGGGCGAAGAACGCGGCCGACACTTCGCGCGCCAGCCGGGCGTACCGGGTGATGTTCTTCTCGTCGTCCAGCCAGTCGTCGCCAATGCGGTACAGGTTCACCGCCGTGCCCCAGAAATGCGGCGACGCCGGGCCGCTCAGGCGGTGCGCCGGCGAGCGGTACCCCCCGTTGGCCGCCACGTGCACGTAGGTGTTCACCTCTGCCCGGAACACCTCCAGCGCCGCCGCCAGCAGCCCCACGGCCATCGGCAGGTAGCGGGGCCAGCGCAGGCGCTGAAGCTCGTGCTCGCGCACGTCCACGTTCAAAAACTCCCACACCTTGAAGTTGGGCGCCAGCTGCGTTTCGAGCGCCGCCTCCCACGAGGGCACCTCGTAGAACCAGCGCGGAAGCCGGCGCGCCTTGCCGTCGCGTCCCCGCACCAGCTGGCCCGGGCGCAGCACCTGGCGGTGCGCCTCGGCCAGCGTCAGCCCGTCCACCACGCGAAGCAGGGGCATCAGTCCCCCTTCTCCGCTAGGTGGTGGTAGATGGCGCGCGAGATGCGCGCGATGGTGTCCTTGCGCCCCGACGACCGGTCCTTGTCCCACTCCGTCAGCACCACCAGCGCATACGGCTTGCGCCTGGGCAGGTACACGATGCCCGCGTCGTGCGCCACGGTGCTGATCTCCCCCGTCTTGTTGGCCACCTTCGCGCCTTCCGGAAGCCCCGCGGGAATGCCGCTGCGAAACTCCTGCGCGTGAAGGATGTCGAGCATCTGTTCCGATGCCTGGGCGCTGAACGCCTTGCGGTCTTCGATGGCTCGCAGCACGCGCAGCATGCCGTCGGCCGTGCACCGGTTGCTGATGCCGCGTTCGAAGGCGTGCTCGTCCTCTACCCCGCGCCGGAACTCCACCCCGTCGTCCAGGTTCAGGTCCGCCAGCGTCTTGCGCACCGCATCGATGCCCACCACGTCGATCAGCAGGTTGGTGGCCAGGTTGCTGCTGGTGGTGATCATGTGGTACGCCAGGTCGCTCACCTTCATGGTCTTGCCGATGGCCTGCTGCACGTCGGCGTTGGCGTCGCGCGAGCTTCCCACGCGAAACGAGCTGCCGTCGGCCACGCTCAAGAAGCGGTTGCGAACGTGCACGCGGGCGTTCAGCGCCAGCTCGCCCCGGGCGATGGCGGCGAACACCCCCAGCAGCACGGGAACCTTGATGGTGCTGGCCGCGTGGAACCACTCGTCGCCGCGAAAGCTCCACGCCGTGCGCGTTTCGTAGTCGTGATACGCCACCGCCACCGAGAGCGCACCCGCGTCGTCGGCGATCTTGCGGACCTGGGTGCGCAAGGGGTCGTCGTCTTCCTTCCGGTCTTTCCTGGCTGCCATCTGGGTCGTGGCGGGTCGGCGGGCCGGCCGGTCCGTCCCGGCCGGCTGATCGCTCAGAGAAGCGGTCCGCATTGCAGGTTGTACGCCAGCCAGGGGCACAGGCAGGGGTGAGCAGGGCTCAGTTTCACCCGCGCCGCGGAGGGGCCGGACAATGATAGGACGTCAATTATGAGTGTCT
The DNA here is from genome assembly GCF_036388275.1 of Longimicrobium sp. NCBI lineage: Bacteria > Pseudomonadati > Gemmatimonadota > Longimicrobiia > Longimicrobiales > Longimicrobiaceae > Longimicrobium > Longimicrobium sp. The sequence goes on along the minus strand of NZ_DASVSF010000002.1, from coordinate 280,905 downwards.
CCGGCATGCTACCTGCTTTGGCTGAACGCCGCAGCTTCCTTCGGTCCCGTATCAGGAGATGAGAGCCATGCATGCAGCCCGAGGCGGTACGGCGATGGGGTGGAAGATGGTCGTTTTTGCCCTCGTTCTCTGCGCGATGCCCACACCGCCGGTGCACGCCCAGGATTCGGTGGCATCTACCACGACCACCACCGTCGAGCACGAAGAACGCGAGGGAGGTGGATTCCCGTGGGGCCTGCTCGGCTTGCTGGGTCTCGCGGGGCTCCTGGGCCGGGGCAAGAAGGAGGAGGTGCACACCCATCGCGAGACGGTACGGCCGGTGGAAACGCACCGTGCCACCACGAGCGGGCCGGTGGTCGACCACACGATCGTTCGCCCGGACGACACGCCGGGAAGCATGGGCCGCGGTGGAACCACCGGGGGTGGCAGCCGCAACGTGTAGAAATTTCGGTGTGCGGGGCCCCGGCGCCGTGTTTCCGGGGCCCCGGCCCCGTCGCACCCGCAGGTTCCTGATGTTCAGCCGTTCACCAACGCATTCCGGGGTAAATCATGGATCAGAACGATCACCTGGGTGGGAGCGCCGGCAGCAGCGGTTCCGGTGCCACCGGAGGGTCCGGTACCGGGACCGGGCACTCGGCGGCGTCGGATGATTTCGACGCGTACGATTCGCACTACTACCGGCGCGACTTCGACGCACGTACGGACCGCCCCGCGACTCACAACTACGAGAACGCGCGGTCCGGGTACCAGCTGGGCCACACCGCTGCCGCGAAACCCAGCTACCAGGGTCGTTCGTTCCAGGAAGTGGAGATCGATCTCGAGAAGGAGTACAAGCCGCAGGGGAACAGCACCTGGGTAGACGTGCGGGACTACGTTCGGGGCGGCTTCGAGTGGAAGACGCTTCTGGGTGGGCTGGCCGTCGCGGCCGGAAGCTGGTGGGCCGGGAAGCAGGTGCTGGAGGCGTTCTCGGAGCACAGCGAGGACGACGAAACCCACTACCGCGCCCACTACCAGTCACATCCCGCGCGGACGACCGTCACCTACCCGCAGGCGAGGAACTACTACACCCTCGGCTACGCGGCTTCGCGCAATCCGGAGTACAACGGCCGGAGCTACACCGAGGTAGAACCGGAGATCCGGCGCGGGCTCACCGGCCCGAACGCTGCTTCGTTCGACACCATGCGCGATTTCTGCCGCACCGGGTACGAGCGCGGCACCACCCGGTCCGGGCAGGGCACCGCGAGCTGAGCGCTTCGCTCCCGTCAGCGGTCGGGTAGCCGGGGTTTCGGAGCGGGGGCAGCTTCACCACGTGAGGCTGTCCCCGCTGTTCGATGTTCTTGCCTCGCGCGGGCGCGCCGCACCCAGAGAAGGAGGGGGATCAGCAGCACGCCCGCGATCCCCCCCGCGGTGGCCAGGATGCGCCCCTCCGTCGGGGTGCCGCCGAACGCCGAGGCGGCCGCCTTCAGCACGCCGGAGACGCCCAGCACCAGCGTGGCCGCCACGACGGCGCCCATCACCACGTTGGTCATGGGTCGGTTGATGCCGTCGTCGCCCATCAGCGCGCGGTCGTTCACCACGACCAGCAGGAACACCGCGGCAAAGGGCAGCACCACCCCGTTCAGCGCCTGCGCCAGGATGATGGCCGGGATGGGCGGCACGCCGGCCAGCCCGAACGCCGCGCCCACGGCCAGCACCCCCATCCACACGGCGCGATAGCGCGGGCCGCGCGCGTGCCAGCGGCCGGACCCGTCCTCGAACAGGCTTCCCGCCGTCACCGCCGCCGCCAGGGGCGCGGTGATGGCGGAGGAAAAGCCGGCCGCGAACAATCCCCACGCGAACATCGCCCCCGCCCATCCACCCAATCGCCCCGACAGCATCGCCGACACGGCCTCGTAGCTGAAGGTGCCCCGCAGCCCCGCCCCGGCGACCAGGATCGCCATGGAGATCAAGCCGCCGAGGATCACCGCCACCGTCAGCCCGAAGCGGATCTCGCGCAGGTTCTGCCCCCGCGCCGCGGCCGAGCCCAGGAACAGGTTGTAGGGCACCACCGTCGTCCCCACCAGGCCCAGCAGGAGCAGCCCTGACCCGGTGGGGGCGGACGGAACGAGCGAGCCGCGCAGCACCTCGCCCAACGGCGGCCACAGCATCACCGCGGTCACCAGGAAGGTGATGCCCATCACCCCGACGGTCGCCGCGAGCACGGTGGTCACCACCTTCGGCGTGCCCACCCAGAGGACGGCGAAGGTGACGATGACGATCAGCGCCGTGGCGGCTCGCGACGAGATGGGCGAGCCGAGCGCCGCGCCAGCCGCCGCCCCCAGCACGTTGCCCGCCTCGTACGCCGCGTTGCCGAGGACGATGGCGCCCAGGACCAGGAGGATGACCAGGAGACCGGTTGCGCCGCCGCGGAAGCGGTCGCGGATGGCCTCGGCCAGGTTGCGGCCCGAGATCACCGTCACCCGCGCGCTGGCCTCCTGCAGCACGACGGTGGCGATCGTCGAGAACGTCAGCGCCCACAGCAGGCCGTAGCCGAACCTGGCCCCGGCCGAGGCGGCGGTCGTCACGGTGCCCGGCCCGATGAAGGCGGCGGGGATCAGCGACCAGAACAGCACCTGGAGAAAGCGCTTCATGGGATCGGAAGGAAGGGAAAGCGTGCGTCGCCGGCGGGATGCGTAATGTACACGGGCCCCCCTTCACCCGCACCCGTGCAGAGACACCAGCCAGCTACCGCTAACCTACAATTGTGCGGTGATGAGCGAAGTGAGTAGGCCGGCTATAGCGGCCCGGACGCGGTGGGGCGGGAGTGAGGGGGAGCGGTCGAGAAAGCGGGGCCTCCGTTCTGAAGCCCCCGCTACTCGCTCAGAATAGCCGGGCAGAAACCCCGGTAGCGCGGCCCTGCTGCGGTTGTAGCGGTTCCAAGTAAATAACCGCGTCGATCTCGTTCGGGCCGGGTGCACCATAATGAGCGCTGTGGATGACGTTCCGCACCCGTTGCGGGTCATCGTCCCATACCCGCACCATCTCGCCTATGCAGGGCACCCGCGAAAGCGTGACCTTGATCGGTTCATTCTCGCTGTACCGATCCGCTCCGACAATCTCAACGTATGCAAATCCGGGCTGTCGTTCCATCACAGGCATATGCATCACTCCTGTAGGTAAGATAGTGTGTTCTCCCTCTGGCGTGCCGCACCCGTGAGAGCACTCGGGCGTAGTCACCGGGCGGGACGGAGGCAGTCGGGACCAATGCGCCTTACTCGGCGTCTGGAGCGTACGGGTGGCGTCGAATCACACTACGAATCTGATGCACGGGGACGGCTGCCTGATCCCAGATCGTTGGGTAGTAAACGGCCCCGGCAGTGGTGAACCGCGTGATAGCTTGCGCGATCGTTTCACCCGCCAAGATCTCCGGGCGGACCGTCCTTCGATCAAGCTCCAGCCATACCGACGTAAGCGGCGCGCGCAACGTGAGCCACGGGGTGGGCTGCTGAGCGTCGTCCGCGGTGATGGTAGCTTGCACCCACCCGTCGATCACAAATCGGCGCCGCACAAGCTCAAATCTATCCTGTTGGTCGGCATAGTTGAACGTGCTCACAGGAAGGGGGACACTGGATTCCAGCCACTCCCCATCTGTTGACAGGCGGGCAAATCCAGCGCCTTTGTCGATCTGCCGCTCAACGTCTGAATAGGTCTTGTCAACCCATGGTCCGAGGCCACTGGAAGTGTAGTTCAATTGCGCAAGTTGCGTCTCGTGAAGGTACCTGCGTACATCGTTAGATTCGGTTGGCATCGTATCTCCGATAAAAAAAGCGTGAGCGTGAGGCTAATTTAGCCCCCCGCGTCGTGGGCCGGTAGCGGCGCACTCGATCGGCTTGGCAGTTGTCAGCGCGGGTGTCCACAAAGCCTTTCGTTACACACTTAGCCAATTACGGGAAAACGAATCGAGGCGGTAACAGCGCGCGCATTGTTTCGTAGCGTATGCACGCACAGCACGGACACTTGTGCCGCATCGGCAGGGGCGCCGCCGAACCGGCATCTGGCCACCAGAACCCAGCCGCTTTGGCAGCGGACCGGATTCCGTGGGTTAAGTGTAGATTAGGCAAGCGATTACGGGGCACGCGGGAACCCCTGGAGGGGTATACGAGCGTGGCCGCAAAGATGCAAACTCGATCGACAGCAAGCGGCGGGGACACAGCCGGCCGCATTCGTCTAAAGGATAGACAACATGAGCGAGAAGTTGATGCTGCCCGTTCTGCCCCTGAGGGAAACGGTCATCTTCCCGGGAACGGCCGTGCCCATCTCGGCGGGCCGCCCCGGGACGCTGCAAGCCATCGAGGCGGCGCTCGCGGGCGACCGGCGGATGTTCGCCGTCGCCCAGAAGGAGAACCGCGACGACGTGGAGCACGACAACCTGTACACCGTCGGCACCATCGTGCGCATTGCGCAGGTGCAGAAGGGCGGCGGTGGGGTGCAGCTGCTGATCCACGGCGAGTCGCGCGCCATGGCGCTGCAGTTCGTGGACGCCGGGCACGGGCTGACGGCGCACGCGCGGGCGATGACGGAGCAGCCGCCGGTGAACGCCGAAGACCCGGCGTTCGTGGCGCTGAACCGCGAGCTGCGCGACCGCGCGGCCGAGCTGGGCCGGCGCCGCGGGATCCCCGCCGAAATGCTGCAGCAATTCATGGAGGGCGTCACCGAGCCCGGCGCGTTCGCCGACCTGGTGTCGTTCTACGTGGAAATGCCGCCGGAGGCCAAGCAGAAGCTGCTGGAAAGCCTTTCCGTCGAGGAGCGGCTGCGCTCCCTGCTGCTGATCGTGCAGCGCCAGCTGGCCCTGATCGAGGCGCAGGAAGAGATCCAGCAGCAGGTGCAGGAGGAGCTGGGCGAGCGCCAGCGCGAAATGCTGCTGCGCGAGCAGATGAAGGCCATCCAGCGCGAGCTGGGCGAGGAAGACGAGGGCCGCGAGGTGGAGGAGCTTCGCGAAAAGATCGAGGCGCTGGGGCTGTCGGAGACCGTGCGCGAAGACATCGATCGCGAGCTGGGGCGGCTGGAGCGCACCAACCCGCAGAGCGCCGAGTACCAGGTGATCCGCACCTACCTGGAGTGGGTGACGGACCTGCCGTGGAGCACGCGCACCGAGGACAGCCTGAACCTGGGCGCGGCCGAAGAGGTGCTGAACGAGGACCACTACGGCCTGGAAGACGTCAAGGACCGCGTGCTGGAGTTCCTGGCCGTGCGCCAGCTGGCCGCGCGCCGCGCCGAGGCCGAGGTCAAGGAAGATGCGGCGGTCGAAGCCGAGGCGCTGGAAGGCACCGAGGCCGAGCAGCCGGTGGAGGTGCTGGAAAAGGAGATCGCCGAGGCCAAGGCCAAGGCGACCGCCAAGGGGCCCATCCTGCTGTTCGCGGGCCCTCCGGGCGTGGGCAAGACGTCCATCGCCAAGAGCATCGCGCGGGCGCTGGGCCGCAAGTACGTGCGCATCGCCCTGGGTGGCGTGCGCGATGAGGCGGACGTGCGCGGCCACCGGCGCACCTACGTGGGCGCCATGCCCGGCCGCATCGTGCAGGCGCTGAAGCAGGCCAAGAGCCGCAACCCGGTGATCCTGCTGGACGAGGTCGACAAGCTGGGCGTGAGCTACCAGGGCGACCCGTCGTCGGCGCTGCTGGAGGTGCTGGACCCGGCGCAGAACCACGAGTTCACCGACCACTACCTGGGCGTGCCGTTCGACCTCAGCGAGGTGCTGTTCATCGCCACGGCCAACTACACGGAGAACATCCCGGCGCCGCTGTACGACCGCATGGAGGCCGTGGAGTTCCGCGGGTACACGGAGCTGGAGAAGAAGAACATCGCCCAGCGCTACCTGGTTCCGCGCCAGACGGAGCAGTCCGGGCTGGAAGAGGGCGAGCTGGAGCTCAGCGAGGCGGCGCTGGAGCGGCTGATCACCGAGTACACCCGCGAGGCCGGCGTTCGGCAGCTGGAGCGCGAGGTGGGCAAGGTGGCGCGCAAGGCGGCCCGCCGCATCGCCACGGGCGGCACCACGCGCGTGGTCGTCGAGCGCGACGACGTGAACGAGTTCCTGGGCCGCACGCGGGTTCACCCGGAGCGCGCGAGCACCGAAGACGTGCTGGGCGTGGCGACGGGGATGTACTACACGCCGGTGGGCGGCGACATCATGTTCATCGAGGTGTCGGCGCAGCAGCGCGCGCACACGCCCGCCAGCGGCGACGCCGACGGGGCGCAGCCCGGGTTCGGAAACCTGGTGCTGACCGGGCAGCTGGGCGACGTGATGAAGGAGTCGGCCCGCGCGGCGCTGACCTACGCCCGCGCAAACGCGGCGCGCTACGGCATCGACCCCCGCAAGGCATGGGGATCGGAGCTTCACATCCACGTCCCCGCCGGCGCCATTCCCAAGGACGGGCCGTCCGCGGGCGTGGCGATGACGGCGGCGCTGGTGTCGGCCCTGTCGGGAACGCCCGTCCGCAACGACGTGGCGATGACGGGCGAGGTCACGCTCACGGGGCGGGTGCTGCCCATCGGCGGCGTCAAGGAAAAGCTGCTGGGCGCCCACCGCGCGGGCATCCGCATCATTCTCCTGCCCAGGGAGAACCTGGCGGACCTGGAGGACCTGCCGGCCGAGGTGCTGGAGCAGATGGAGGTGCACGGCGCCGGCACCATCGACGAAGCGCTCTCCATTGCGCTCCGCGGGGCCAAGATGAGCGAGGGCCGCCTGCTCTTTCCCGAGCTGCCGCTGCCCGGCGGCGGTGGCCGGGGGATGGAAGGCGAGCTGCGCCTTCACCGCGGCGCCTGACCCCTCGGCGAAGCAGCAACCCAGCGGCCCCGGAGGATCATCCTCCGGGGCCGCGTCTGTTTGCTCGCAGATGTGATCCCGACGGAGCGGCCCCGCCGCCCCTGCACGCACACCGAGGACGGCAGCGGCCGAAGGATCCGCCACACACTCGACGAAGCGGACGATCCCTCAGAGTGCCCCCGGCTATCGGTTCGGTCCGTCGAAGGCGTTTCGAAGCTGCCGAAGCGCGCCTGTCATCCCGACGGAGCGGCCCCACCGCCCCTGCACACACACCGAGGACGGCAGCGACCGAGGGATCCGCCACACACTCCGCGCCGCGCCGCACCCCGGCCGTGCTCCGGGCCGATCCCGTCCCATCCTTCCCCCCGCGTCCTCCGTATGAGGCCCACCGATCCAGAGTTGTTGATCCACCCGCCGAGCCACGGACGAAAGTAGATGCCCGATCGCGTTCATCTCGTTGCGCGATATTCACTTACGCGGTTCGATGGCGCAATGTCAAGACATTGATCCAGCCCGTATGACAGGTGTTCATGTAGCAGATGTTTCCTGCGCCCTGCCTGGCTGATCCCCCCAAACGGGTGAAGCGACATGACCCTCGTAAGTCGAGTTTCTTGACAGCCACTCCGAACCGCATTACTGTCGAAGTCCCACTCCGCGGTGCAGTACCGTTTCCCAAGACCAAGCAGGTCCGCATGCCGTATCCCGCCCTGCTCGCGTTCGTAGCCGCGTTTTCCGCGGCGACGCCTCCGGACACCACCGTGCCGCCCGACCGCTCGGCGCGCCACGAGCTATCGTCCGCCGCCGCGGCGGGCTTCAGCGCCAGCGCGCTGATCCGCGCCGAAGACGCGGTGCGCGACGAGATCCAGCGCGGCTCCTTTCCCGGGGCCAGCCTGTCGGTGGGCCGCTGGGGTCGCGTGGTGCTGGAGGAGGGCCTGGGCCGCACGGGACGCGGCGAGGGCGAGGTGGATCCGGAAACCACGGTGTACGACCTGGCCTCGCTGTCCAAGGTGGTGGGCACCACCACGGCGGTGATGCTGCTGGTGGAAGACGGCCTGATGCGGCTGGACGAGCCCGTATCGGCGTACCTGCCGGAGTTCCGCGGCGGAAACAAGGACCGCGTCACCATCCGCCACCTGCTGACGCACACGTCGGGGCTCCCCGACTGGGTGGAGCTGGGAGGCAGCACGCCCGAAGAGTCGCTGCGCCGCCTGCTGAACGTGCAGCTGCGGTCCGCCCCCGGCATGCGGGTGGTGTACTCCGACGTGGGATTCGCGGTGCTGTTCGCCGCCGCCGAACGCGCCGCGGGCGAGCCGCTGTACCGCCTGCTGGACCGCCGCGTGTTCGAGCCGCTGGGCATGCACCACACCAGCTACGTGTACGGCGAGGCGTGCCGCGCCTGCGCATCCACCCACCGCCCCATGGGCGACGCCTACCGCGGCCGGGTGCACGATCCCATCGCGCGCAAGCTGGGCGGCTTGGCCGGCAACGCGGGGCTGTTCAGCACCGGCCACGACATGGCGCGCTTCGCGGCGATGATGGCCAACGGCGGCGAGTTCGAGGGCGTGCGCGTGCTGCGCGAGTCCACGGTGCGCGCCTTCAGCCAGCGGCAGCCGGGCACGGGAACGCGCGCGCTGGGGTGGGACACGCCCAGCGGCCCCGGGCAGGGCGCCTCGGGCACGCGCATGTCCAGCCGCTCGTACGGGCACACCGGCTTTACGGGAACCTCCATCTGGATCGACCCGGAGCGCGGCACGTGGGTGGTGCTGCTGGCCAACCGCACCTACGAAGAGGGCCCCAACCGCATGCAGACGCTTCGGCGCACCGTTCACGACCGCGTGGCCGACGCGGTGCGCCCCGGCTCCGAAACGGGCGCGGCCGGACGGTAGGGATTACGAGCCGCCACCGAATGCACCTCTGCGACACCGCGCCGGACATCCGGGCGCGGTGTTTGCTTTTTTGAGCTGAACGACAGCGACCCAGACAGGGAGAACACGCACATGCCCAGCGCAACGCTCCGGACCCGCGGGTCCGTCATTCGGCCGACGGGGCAGCAGGACGAGGAAGCCCTTCGCGAGCTGCTGGGCCCCGCGGCCGACCTTCCCGCGCCCCCCTCCCCCGACGACCGCACCGACCCCACGGAGCAGACGGGCGGCATCATCCCCGGAACGGGCCGCCGGATGGAGGACCACGAGCCGGCGCCGGAGCAGGGGGGAAGTGCGTGAGGTTCGTGAGTGCGGAAGTGCGACGGCGTCCCTGACGTCCATCTGTCATCCAGAGGCCCGAGCGCACCGCACCTACCCGTACGCCATCCTATGCGGGCCGAAGGATCTGGCCTGAATCAGCACTAAACTGGGCGCGGCAGCGACACGCCGGCCCGCCATCCGGATCCCGTCGCCGGAGCGCCGGCTGCCGTGCTGGGGCGGTTGAAACCGCGGCAACCACGGCCCGAAGTCCGCCTTCGCGGACTGTGCGGAACGGTGCCTGCGCGTGTCTGCGGGTGCCGTGTGGCGCCGCCCGAGGCCCACACATCCGTGCCGCTGCCGCGCCCGGGCTCTGATGCGTCCGCCGCAAGATCCTTCGCCCCGCGAGGTGGCGTGCGCGGGCGAGTGTCGCTCGCCTGGGGCTCAGGATGACAGGTCTGTGTGCCGACGGGAGTGAGCGATGTGTCATTCAAGGGCCCGAGCGGCACCATCCCAAAACCACCGTACTCACCCGTGCAGTCCGCGCAGGCGGACTTCGTGCCTTTCCAGCCGCGGTTTCAACCGCCCGTCCCGATGCGGCGGCCGCGCATCCGCTACACGCTGACGCCGGTTGATCGTCCGTCCACCGCGCCTGTCGGTCCACCCCACCCGTCCCGATGTGGCGGCCGCGCGCCCGCAAACGGCTCCGCGCCGGTTGATCGGCCGTCCACCGCGCCAACCGTCCACCGCGCCCGTCACAGAAACAACTTGAGAAAGCCGAAAATCCCGTAACTCGTTTCGTGCTTTCGCACTACGCCCATCCCCGCTGATCCGCTGCTATGGAGCCACCGCCAAGACTCTGGCGCGAGGCGAAAGCGCGCACTATCATGCGCCCACCCGATCAACCTTTACGTCGTGAACGCAGCACCGCCCGCCCGCGCTCCCGGGCACGGCACCGCTCGTTCAGTCCCGGGCCGGCGAAGGTCCCCCGATCGGCGGCAGTATCGGAGCAGCGGTACCCCGGTTCCCTCTCCCGGCCCCAGCGGTCGGAGACCTCAGCGACAACGGCAAACCCGCCGAAAGGCGGCGACGCAAAGCTACGAGGCTACAGCCAGCCCCGCGTGGGCCGCGCCATGCCAGTCGAGCCGCCGGCGAGACCATCCCATGAATCTTCCCCTGAAGCACGCCGCGTTCGCCGTCCTCACCGTGGCCACCCTGGCCCTCCCCGCGCGCGCCGAAGCGCAGTCGCGGCGGCTGCTGGGCAGCCCCGCCGTCATCTCGCGCCTGGAACGCAGCGAGCCGCGCGAAGCGGGCCCCCTGCTGGTGCCGGTGATGGGCGTGCGCCCCGAGCAGCTGCGCGACACCTACCGGCAGTCGCGCTCCGAGGGCCGCACCCACCACGCCATCGACATCCACGCGCCGCGCGGCACGCCGGTGCTGGCCGTGGCCGACAGCAGGGTCCGCAAGCTGCACGCGGGCGACCGCGGCGGGCTGTCCGTCTACCTGGTGGACGAAGACGGCGTCACGCGCTACTACTACGCCCACCTGGATGCCTACGCGCAGGGGCTGCGCGAGGGGCAGCGGGTGCAGCGGGGTGAGGTGATCGGGTTCGTGGGCGACACGGGCAACGCGCAGCCGGGCGACTGCCACCTCCACTTTTCCGTCGCCATCCTGGACGACCCCGCGCAGTGGTGGGAAGGCCGCAACCTGAACCCGTACGACCTGCTGGTGCGCGACTGATCCGCGTCCGGCCCTGATCGAAGACGAAACGCCCCGTCCAGGACACCGGACGGGGCGTGCTGCTTGCGGGAGTTTCCGCCCGCACTAACGCACTCACGCACTCACGCACTTCCCAAGGGATGCAGACCGAGAACCTCTCCGAAACGCTCTCCGTGCTGTCGGCCATGGTCACGCCCGCGGTGCTGATCCTGGCCTCCAGCTCGCTGATCGTGGCGACCTCCAACCGGCTGGGCCGCGCCATCGACCGCACGCGCACCCTCAGCGAGCGCATCGTAGACCTGGCGCGCGAGGACGAGCGCACGATGCTGGAAGAGGAGCGGCGGCTGCTCTTCGACCAGCTTTCGCGCACCGCGCGGCGCGCCAAGCTGCTCACCAGCGCCATGCGCCGGCTGTACATGGCCACGGCCATCTTCATCGGCACCAGCGTGGTGCTGGGGCTGGTGGCCGCCGTGGACGGGTCCTACGCCTGGGTGGCGCTGGTGCTGGGAATGGGCGGCGCGGGGCTGCTGTTCTGGTCCAGCCTCCTGCTGATCCTGGAAAGCCGGCTCGCCTACACCTCCGTGGTCGAGGAGATGGAATTCGTCAGGGAGTTCGGCGCGCACTACGCCCCCGCGGGGCCCCCATCCAACCTGGTGTCGCCCCCGCGGCGGCCCTGGAAGCGGCGCTAGGGCCGCCGCGCCGGCACCAGCCGCATCGGAGGTCCGCCGCCGGTGATCAGCACCTGGGCCACGGCACCGTCGTCCAGCACGAACTCCACCGTCGCCCCGGGCGGCCATCCCTCCGGGTAGAAGCGGGTGGGGGCCGTCGCCACCAGGTACAACGGCGGGCCGTTCCCCAGCTGTGCTCGCAGCCCGCCCGGCCGCGCCTCCACCGTCAAGCGCACGGCCGGCTCGGGGGACGAGTACTCGCCGGCGAAGCGGGCGAGCGCGGCGGAATCCAGCGCCAGGGTCGTTTCCACCTCCAGCACCCACGGCGGACGCCGGATGCGCGGCAGGCAGGTGGTGTCCACCGCCCGCGGATCCGCGCTCCGCATGAAGCCGATGACAGCGGAATCCACGCAGGCCGCGCCCGGCATTCCAGCGTACATGTGCGCGGCCTGCGGAACCACCAGGTGCACGGAGTTGGGCATGTGCGCGGTGATCGCCTCTCCCCACTGCGGCCCGGTGACCGGGTCCCGCTCGCCGGAGATGATCAGCACCGGGGCGTCGGAGCGAACCGGGTCGCGGTAGCCGGGCGGGAGCGCCGCCAGAGGCCAGCCTTCGCACGCCGCCACCGCCTCGCGCACCCGGTACGCGCCCAGGAGCGTCGTGGCGTCCGTGGCCCGCGCGGCGGCGGTGTCCACGAACGGCACGTCCTCGCTGCAGGTGACCGCCAGGAACAGCCCCCACGAAGCGCCGCCCTGCATCCTGCGCCGGTCGCCGATGGCCTCGCGGGCCAGCAGGCCGAAGTCGCCGTTTGCGGCGCGGTGCACCACCAGCGGAAGCCGGCTGGCGGAAACGGGCGCATACAGCAGCTTGCGGAGCGTTTCGGCCACCGTGCCGCGCGAAAGCTCCACCTGCACCGCGCCCGCCTCCACGTCCAGCAGCGTGGCCGTGGCGCTCCCCCCGCGCATCCGCTCCTCCAGCGCCCGCGCCTCTTCCGCCAGCCGCGGGAACGCCGCGCCGCACGCCGCGTCGGCCGCGCAGTCCGCGATCACCCCGTTCAGCGCCGCCTGGAAGTCGTGCGCGTAGCTTTGCGGCGACGCCATGCCGGGGGTCACAACCCCGTGCAGCACCGCGCTCCGCACGCGGTGCGGGTACATGCGCATGTACACCTGCGCCGCGCGCGTGCCGAACGATCCGCCGTGCAGGTTCAGCTGCTCGTACCCGAGCGCCGCGCGCACCGCGTCCAGGTCACGCGCCGCCTCCGTCAACGTGTAGCGCGACAGGTCAGCCCGGGCCGACAGCTGCTCGCGGCAGCGCCGCACCGCGTCCGCGGGAAGGAAGCTGCCGACCAGCGACTGCGGGTCCAGCCGTTCGTGAAGCGTGCAGTCCAGCGGTCCCGAGCCGCCCGTGCCCCGGGCATCCACCAGCAGGATGTCGCGCGTTTCCCGCAGGGGGGCGTACGCCGGTCCCAGCCATCCCACCAGCGAAATGGCGCCCTGCCCCGGGCCGCCGGCCAGGAACGCCACCGCGTCCGGCGCCCGCCGGGCCGCGCGGGCGGGGAGCACGACGACGTTCAGCGCGATCGTCCGCCCGCCCGCCACGTCGCGGTTCTCCGGGACCACCAGCGATCCGCACCGTGCGTCGGGGGGCAGGCCCGGTTGGCGGCACGGCTGCAGCGACAGGCCGCCCTGGGCATGCACGGGCCCCGCGAGGCAGGCCAGCGCCAGGGCGGCACAGGGAATCCATCGGCGAGCGGTCATGGGCATGCGGGGGCGGGGGGCGACGAACCACGTGGAAGATGATCGGTCGGATGCCGCGGCACCGCAATGGGTGGAACGGGCGGGAAACGACGGCCGTCGAATCGCCGGCTCAGGAGCCGACGTCCAGCACCAGTCCCGGATCGAAGCCCTCGACGCCGTCGTGCGGATACCCGCGCTGGTTGGCCACCACGCGCGTGCCGCCGATCTCGTAGTCCACGCAGAGGTGCGTGTGCCCGTGCACCCACAGCGCGGCGCGGCCGTCCAGCATCCACTCCAGGTCGCTGACGTATGCGGCCGTCACGGGGTCGCTTCGATACGCCGGGTTGCACGAGCGCAGGCTGGGCGCGTGATGGGTGACGATCACCGTCGGCCCGGCGAACGGCTCGTCCAGCGCGGCGACCAGCCAGCGGAGGCTGCGCTCGTGCATGGCGGCCGCGTCGTTCGGGTGAAAGCGGCGGTACTGCGGGAGAACGCGGATCACGCGAAAGTCGTTCATCGTCACCTGCGCCTCGGCCATGCACCTCACCCGTTCGCCGAAGACGTCGAAGTCCGTCCACAGCGTGCACCCCAGGAAGCGCGCCCCGCCGATGACCACCGCCCGGTTCTCCAGGTAGTGGATGTCGGACCCCTCCGTCTCCGCCGCCAGCTTTTCATGCAGCCGCGGGATGGTCTCGCGGTAGAACTCATGGTTTCCCGCCACGTAGACGACGGGACGATCCGGAAACCATTCGCGGATGGCGGGCAGGCCGCGCGTGCCCACGCCCACGTCACCCGCGAGGACGATGACGTCGGCGTCCGTGGCCGGCGGCTGGAAGGGCGCGAACTCCGTGTGCAGGTCGCTCAGCAGGTGAATCTTCATCGTGACCGGCGGGGGCGGCAGGCGTCAGGGACCGTGGATGGAAAGAAAACACCGGCGGGCCGCGCCGGGAAGCGGCTCCTCCCTTTGCCTTCGGGGTACGGAGGCGATACATTGGCGCGGCTTTTCCGCAAACACCGATACGGATGCATATCGTGGATAGATCGTCACTTACGCATACGGACACCTTCGTTCGCCGCCACGTGGGCCCCGGCGGCGACGAGATCGCGACGATGCTGCAGGCGCTGGGCTATGGTTCGCTCGACGAGCTGGTGGACGCCACCGTGCCGGCCTCCATCCGCCTGGACCGGCCGCTGGCGCTGGGCCCGGAGCGCAGCGAGTACGAGATGCTGCGCGAGTTCAAGGCGCTGATGTCGCGCAACCGCGTGTTCCGCAGCTACCTGGGAATGGGCTACCACGACTGCATCACCCCGCCCGTCATCCAGCGCAACATCCTGGAGAACCCGGGCTGGTACACGCAGTACACGCCCTACCAGGCCGAGATCGCGCAGGGCCGGCTGGAGGCGCTGCTCAACTTCCAGACGATGGTGGTGGACCTCACCGGGCTCCCCATCGCCAACGCGTCGCTGCTGGACGAGGGCACCGCCGCGGCCGAGGCCATGGCCATGGCGTACGGCATCGCCGGGGCCGAGAACCGCAACACCTTCTTCATCTCGCAGCTCTGCCATCCGCAGACCATCGAGGTGGTGAAGACGCGCGCCTGGGCCCGCGGCTTCGACATCGTCGTGGGCGACCACGAGACGTTCGACTTCACCCAGCCCGTGTTCGGCGTGCTCCTGCAGTATCCGGCCACGGACGGCGAGGTGATCGACTACCGCCCGTTCACGCAGCGCGCGCGGGAAGAGAACATCGTCGTCGTCGCCGCGGCCGACCTGCTGTCGCTCGTCCTGCTGACCCCGCCGGGGGAGTGGGGCGCCGACATGGCGGTGGGGACCACGCAGCGCTTCGGCGTGCCGCTGGGGATGGGCGGACCGCACGCGGCGTACTTCGCCTGCCGCGACGAGTACAAGCGCCAGATCCCCGGCCGCATCATCGGCGTGTCGACCGACGCGGACGGCAACCCCGCGCTGCGCATGGCGCTGCAGACGCGCGAGCAGCACATCCGCCGCGAAAAGGCGACGAGCAACATCTGCACGGCGCAGGTGCTGCTGGCGGTGATGGCGGGGATGTACGCCGTCTATCACGGGCCCAACGGGCTGCGCGACATCGCCGAGCGGACGCACACCCTGGCCGAGCTGCTGGCCGCCGGCGCCGAGCGGCTGAACTACCGCATCGTCCACGACGTGTTCTTCGACACGGTGCGCATCGACGTGGGCACGCGGGTGGGCGGCATCCTGGCCGCCGCGCGCGACCGGGGCATCAACCTGCGCGGCTACGACGAGTCGTCCATCTGCGTGGCGGTGGACGAGACGACGGGGGTGGAAGACGTGGAAGAGGTGCTGATCGCGCTGAACCGCGGCTCGGCCCTGCCGTTCACGGTGGACGAGCTGCTGGGCGGCCTGTCGTCGGGGATCGCGGACGGGTTCCGCCGCTCCAGCGCCATCCTGGGGCACCCGGTGTTCAACCGCTACCACTCCGAAACGGAGATGCTGCGGTACATCCGCTCGCTGGAAAGCCGCGACCTGTCGCTGACGCACAGCATGATCCCGCTGGGGTCGTGCACCATGAAGCTGAACGCCACGGTAGAGATGATGCCCGTCTCCTGGTCGGAGGTGGGCCGCATCCACCCGTTCGCCCCGCGCGAGCAGATCGAGGGCTACCTGGAGATGTTCCGCCAGCTGGAAAGCGACCTGGCCGAGATCACCGGCTTCCATTCCGTGTCGCTGCAGCCCAATGCCGGCTCGCAGGGCGAGTTCGCGGGGCTGCTGGTGATCCGCGAGTACCTGGAGGCCAAGGGCCAGGGCAAGCGCAACGTCTGCCTGATCCCCCAGTCGGCGCACGGCACCAACCCCGCGTCGGCGGTGATGGCGGGGATGAAGGTGCTGGTGGTGGCCACGGACGCCAACGGCAACGTCGACATTGACGACCTGCGCAAGAAGGCCGACGAGCACGCCGACGACCTGGCCGCGCTGATGGTCACCTATCCGTCCACGCACGGCGTGTTCGAAGAGGCCATCCGCGAAATCTGCGACATCGTGCACGGGCACGGTGGGCAGGTGTACATGGACGGCGCCAACATGAACGCGCAGGTGGGCCTCTGCCGCCCGGGCGACTTCGGCGCTGACGTGTGCCACCTGAACCTGCACAAGACGTTTTGCATCCCCCACGGCGGCGGCGGCCCGGGGATGGGGCCCATCTGCGTGGCGGAGCACCTTGCCCCCTTCCTTCCCGGCCACCCGGTGATCCCGGTGGGGCAGGGCGAAACGCGCACGATTTCGGCGGCGCCGTGGGGCAGCCCCAGCATCCTGCCCATCTCGTACATCTACATCAAGCTGATGGGCGCCGAGGGGCTGACGCACGCCACCAAGGTGGCCATCCTGAACGCCAACTACGTCGCCCGGCGGCTGCGGGAGCACTACCCGGTGCTGTACCAGGGCGCCAACGGCACGGTGGCGCACGAGTGCATCATCGACCTGCGCCAGCTGAAGGGGCCGTCGGGGGTGGAGGTGGAGGACGTGGCCAAGCGGCTGATGGACTACGGCTTCCACGCGCCCACCGTCTCCTTCCCCGTGGCGGGGACGATGATGATCGAGCCGACGGAAAGCGAGTCGCTGGCCGAGATCGACCGGTTCTGCGAGGCGATGATCAGCATTCGCGAGGAGATCCGCGAGATCGAGCTGGGCATCCTGGACCGCCGCGACAACCCGCTGAAGCACGCCCCGCACACCGCCGCCGCCGTCACGGGCGACGAGTGGGCGCACGGCTACGGGAGGCAGCGCGCGGCGTTCCCGCTGGCCTGGGTGCGCGATCGCAAGTTCTGGCCGGCCGTGGCGCGCGTGAACAACGCAGCGGGCGACCGCAACCTGGTGTGCAGCTGCCCCCCGGTAGACATGTACGCCCAGGTCTGAGGACTGCGGCCTCACGCAGAGACGCAGAGTCGCAGAGAGAACTTCTCTGCTGCTCTGCGGCTCTAGGTGAGGCCCCGTTTCTGGCTCTTGGACTTTCAGGAAGAAGAACCGCCGCCCCGGCATCCGGAGGCGGCGGTTCGTCGTCATACGGCGGCCGTCCGGCCGCCCCGGGCTACGGGGTGCAGGCGGCGCGGCGCGCGACCATTTCCGTACCGGGCCCACGCCCTGACGGAGACACCCGGAAGACGGTTCCGCGCAGGCCCTCGTCCGCGGCGGCGAGGTCCATCACGAGGCCGGAATGCTGCTCGCGCCAGTACACGCGGACGCGGTCCGGAGGATTCACTTCCCAGGAGGGCTCGCGATACCCCGGCAATTCCAGGTGCACGCGGAAGGAGCCGGGGCCCCTCTCCGCGGGACTCAGCACCAGCCTGCGCCCCCCGACCAGGAGATGGCCGGACGCGAGATCGTAGCAGCCCTGGAGCCGCTCGACGGCAGCCTCTTCCTCGGCGCGGTTGACCACGACGTCGTCGCCGGTGAACGGCCGCCGGTCAGGGCCGGCGGAGCGCAGCTCGTAGCTGCTGCCGTTCAGCCTGCGATAGACGAGCCTCGTCCCCCACCCGTCCCTGGAGTCCCCGGGCGGGCAGGCGCTCGTTCCGGGCGGCGGGCAAAGCTGGGCGAGGCTGTCGGGAACCGCCTGGTGCTCACGCTCGAATGCGTGGATTGCGCCCCTGATGTCCACGATCGTCGCCTCGGTCGTGCTCAGCCGCCACCCGGGAACGAAGGGCCCGAGCAGGACCATGCACCCCGACAGCATCGGCAGCAGCAGCAGCGCCGCGCCCCACCGGGCAGCTCCGTTCATCGTGATCCCGCGGCGTGGGGGAATGGTGACGCGCCAGGGCGCGTGACAACATAGCCCGCGCGACTCCCGGGTGCATCAGGACGTACTGCGCTTGCCGGAGGTCGGGCGGGCGCTCTCCAGGCGCCGTGCCGTCGGATGGCAGGACCGCGGGCCTAGGGAGTTTTCGCGGATTTGCCGCCCACTTGCACATGGTTTCCGCCATCCGGCGCACGCGCTGGTTGACAAACGGCCGCCGAAGTGTGTACGTGATCGTCGTCTTTTGGGCGCGCCCCCCCGCGCCGCGCACCCCACCCGCACCCCCACGGCAACCTGTGAACCGACTTCCCAACAACTGGCGGATGCTCTCCGCCGCGGCGCTCGCCCTCGTGCTGGGTGCCTGCGCCGACCGCGACCCGACGGGTCCCTCGGCGACCGCCGGCGCGCCCTCGTTCGACGAGGTTTCGGCGCAGGCCTTCAACGGCAACATTCGCATCGGCGTGGTGCCCACCGCCACCACGGTGACGCTGGGCAGCGCCGCCGGGTGGACCGTCACCGACAAGGGCAACGGCGCCACGCTGCTGTCGGGCGTGGGCGGGGTGCAGGCTACGGTCACGCTGCAGGCGGGAAGCGTAAGCGTCACGCGGTATCGGCTGCAGGTGATGTGCGGCAGCGCCGCCGCGGTCGACGCGAAGAAGGGGCAGGCGGAGGCGCTGGGGCACGCCACCATGACGGAGGTGATCCCCACGTGCACGCGCCTGTACCTGGGCGACTTCGCCTCGAACGCGGCCTTCGGGATCCGGAACACCTACCGCAACCAGGTGATCGCGCAGGGGCTGGCCGCCAGCGACGCGTTCTGGAAGCTGGTCACCACCACCACGGGCATCACCCAGTACAAGGTGACCGCGGGCTCGCAGACGGCCACCAGCAACGGGCCGGTGGGCTTCACCTCGTCCGACGGGCTGGTCACCATCGGCACGGCGCGCTACCGCGGCGTGGCCGAGGTGCGCCGCAACAGCGCGGGCACGCTGGCGGGCATCAACGAGGTGCACATCGAGGACTACCTGTACGGCGTGGTGCCGCGCGAGCTGCCGCCCACCGTGTGGCCGGAGCTCGAGGCGCAAAAGGCGCAGGCCGTGGCGGCCCGCACCTACGCGCTCAGCGGCCTGGGCAAGCGCGCCGCCGACGGCTACGACCTGCTGCCCACCACCAGCGACCAGGTGTACGGCGGCTACAGCGCCGAGCACCCGCTGAGCACGCAGGCGGTGGACGAGACGCGCGCCGTCGTCGCCACGCACGAGGGCAAGCTGATCGCGGCCCTGTTCAGCAGCACCAGCGGCGGCGTGACGGCCAACAACGAGGACGTGTACAACTCCGCGCCCATCGCGTACCTGCGCGGCGTGCGCGACCGCCAGCACGGCAATTCCGAGCACGTGCTCGACGAAATCCGCCGCAGCCCCAACGCCAACTCGCTGCGCGGCAAGAAGAACGGCGACTACGAGTCCGACTGGTCGCGCTACCACCGCTGGAGCTTCGAGTGGACGGCCGAGGAGATCTCGGAGGTCATCTCCCTCTACGCCGGGCAGGACGTGGGCAAGGTGACGGCGATCAACGTGCTGGAGCGCTCCAACAGCGGCCGGGTGAAGACCATCGAGTACGTGACCGAGGCGGGAACGTTCTACGACACCAAGGACCACATCCGCACCTCGCTCAAGTACGTCAACGCCAGCGGCACGCCCACGAGCCTGCTGAGCACGCTCTTCATCATCGAGCCCGTGATCGACCGCAGGACGGGCGAGGTCGCCGGCTTCGAGGCGTTCGGCGGCGGCTGGGGCCACGGAGTGGGCCTGTGCCAGACGGGCGCCGTGGGCATGGCCGATAAGGGCGCCACGTACGACGAGATCCTCAAGCACTACTACCAGGGCATCGACCTGGCCACCTGGTACTGAGCCGGGCAGGGAGGGACGAAGCGAAGGGCGCGGGGGAACTCCCCCGCGCCCTTCGCGCATCCGCCGGTCTGCCGTCGGGCCGGTGCCTCTATTCCGGCTCCCCGCCTTCCCACCCCGCCAGCAGCCGCTCCATCTCATCCACCTCACGCCGCGCCCCCACGGCCCGGAACCGCTGCCGCGCCGCCGCGGCAAAGGTGTGCGCCTCCGCGTGCCGCTCCTGAGCCCAGCGCAGCCGCGCCCATTCCGCGAGGGTTTCCGCTGCCTCGAGCCCGTAGCCTCCTCGCTCCGCCGCGTCCAAACCCTGCCGCAGGTGGTCGTCCGCGGCATCGTGGTCGCCCTCCGCGCGGGCCAGGGTGGCCCGGATTCGCCGGATCCCCACGGCCAGCTCCGCGTCTTCCAGCTCGTCCAGCATGCGCTCGGCTGCGTCCAGCGACAGCCGCGCACGGCTGAACTCGCCCATGTGGATCAGCGGCTCGGCCACCGCCACCCGCATCCGGGCCAGGTGGGGCCGGTGTCCCTGCATCTCCGCCAGCTCGATGGCGTGCTCGAAGTACAGCTCCGACTCCAGCCAGTCGCGCAGGTCCGAGCACACCGCCCCCAGGTTGGCGTAGGCCCCGATGGCCGCGGCCTTGTCACCCGACCGCAGCGACGCCGCGATGCTCTCCAGGTACAGCGCCCGCGCCTCCAGCAGGTCTCCCTGGATGTTGGCGATCACGCCCAGGTTCTGGCACACCAGGCCGATCAGCTCGTCGTCGCGCACCTGGCGCGCCTCTTCGAGGGCCTGCGCGTAGAGCACCGCGGCACCCTCCAGGTCGCGCAGCGAGTACCGGATCAGCGCGCGGACGTTCAGGGCCCGCGCCGCCGCACGGGGCATCCCGAGCGCCCGCGACATCTCCTCACCCAGCAGCGCCAGCTCCTCGGCCTCGTCGTGCCGGCCCTGCCGGTAGCGGACCCGCGCGCCGCCCCGGATGGCGTTCACCAGCTCGTCCATCGCGCGCTCGGCGGCGGCGAGGCGGAATTGCGCCGAGAAACCGCGAGCCGCACCCTCCCAATCGCCGCGCTGCTCAAGCGCGGCGGCACTCCGCCCCAGCGCGGCGACGGCGTCGTGCCCGCTGGGCGGTGCGGTCGCGTTCACCGATTCCTCAGTTTCCGCCCACGATGTAGATGCTGAAGTGCTCCAGCCACGCGGTGACCTTCTTGTTGCGATTCGCGTTGCCGACCGGCGAAAGGTGGCTGGCCGAGTCGCGGAACAGGGTCTTGCTGGTGTCCGCGCCGAAGTTGCACATGGCGTAGTTCACCGTGAGCGACACCAGTGTATCGTAGGCCACCGGCTCGGGAATCGTCCGCACGTTCACGGCGGCCGTGTCCGGCATGGCCTGCTTGACCACGAACTGGGTCCCCGCAGAGACGGCGTTCATCGGCAGGTAGAGAGCGTGCCCGCCCGGTACGTTGAACGTCGTGTCGTTCGTGCTGATCGTGCTGTCGACCACGAAGACGACGCTGTCCTGGGGGAAGAACCCGTTGCCGTTGCACGTTACGATCTTGGTCGTGGCCAGGTTCTGGATGGCCTTCGCGAACCGGCCGCCTCCTCCCTGGGCCTGGGCCTCCGGGGCGGCCACCTTCGCGGCCGAGGCGTCGGCGCCCGCCTTGGTGTCGCCTTCCGGGGCGGAGCACGAGGCCAGCAGGGCGAAGGCGAGGAGCGAGGCGGTGACGCGGCGGAACAGGGGGTACTGATGCATTCTGGTGTCTCCAATCGAAAGGATGGGAAGATGAACTGCGCCCGCGTCAGGGAGACGCGGGATGGGGCACGGAAAGGGGGCGTGCGGTCGCCGGTTGGGGGACGGCACGTGGGGGCGGCGCCGGGACGCGCAGCACGAAGGTGGAGCCCACGCCCAGGTCGCTCTCCACCGACAGCTCGCCGCCCAGCAGCCGGGCCAGCTTGCGGGAGATGGGCAGCCCCAGCCCCGTGCCGTCGGAGCCGGCCACCTGCTCGTACTCGGCGAACACGCGGTCCAGGTCGCCCGGGGCGATCCCCCGGCCCGTGTCGGCCACGCGAAGCTCCAGCCACCAGCGCGGCTCCGAGGCACCGTGCTCCTCCGCCTCTTCGGCGAGGTGCCGGGCGGACACGGTGACGCTCCCCGCGTCGGTGAACTTCACCGCGTTCGAAAGCAGGTTGGTGAGCACCTGCACCACCCGCTTGCGGTCGGTGTGAAGGATGGGAAGCCCCTCCAGCGGACCGGTGTCCACCCGCAGCCCCTTCTGCCGCGCCATGGGCTCCACCACGGCCACCGACTGCGACACCATCTCGCGGACGCTGACCGGGTCGCGCGCCACCTCCATCTTGCCGGCCTCGATCTTGGCGAAGTCCAGCAGGTCGTTGATCAGCGACAGCAGCGAGAGCGCCGCCGTGCGCGAGTGCTCCACGTATCGCCGCGCCTGGGGCATCAGCTCGCCGCCCAGGCCGTCCAGCAGCAGGTCGCTGTAGCCCTTCACCGCGTTGATGGGCGTGCGCAGCTCGTGGCTCATGGTGGCGAAGAACCGCTCCTTGACCCGCGACAGCTCCGAAAGCTGCGCGTACGCCGCCTCCAGCTCGCGCGAGCGCGACGCCACCGCCCGGTGAAGGCGGGCGTTGCTGATGGCCACCGCCGCGTTGCGGGCCAGCGTCACCGCCAGCCGCGTGTCCTGGCGGGTGACCCCGTAGGGAGCGCGATAGCCCACGATCAGCGCGCCGAAGGTTTCGCCGAACAGCGAAAGGGGCACCCCCAGCCCCGCTTGCATCCCCTGCGCGGCGTGAAAGGGAAACTGCTCCACCCGCGGCGAATCGGCCTGTCCTACGTACACCGGCTTCCCCGAACGTACCACGGAGGCGGCCAGTGGCTCGTCGGCGGGCCAGGGCTCGTCGCCCCGCAGGCCGATGCCCGACCGCTCCCCCGGCAGCCCCGCCTCGCCCGTGATCACCGCCACGTAGTCCGCGCCCAGCAGGGTACGGCTGAACCGCGCGACGAGCGACACTACCTCGTCGGGGTCCAGCGTGCGGTTGGCCGCCAGCCCCAGCACGTCCAGCGCCTCGATCTCCTCCGCCCGGGTGCGCAGCCGGCTGCACTCGCGCTGCGTGGAAAGCAGGACCTCGGCGCGCGCCGCCGTCCGGGCGAGCGCGGCGCCCACCACCGCCCACGACGACGGGTCGTCTCCCAGCGCACCCTCGCGTGCCACCAGCAGCACGCCGCCGCGCCCCTCCTGCCCCGCGGACACCGGAAGCAGCAGCAGCTCGGCATCGGGAAAGCGCGCCGCCAGCACGGGGCTCAGCGACCGCAGGGGAAACACCTCGGCCCGGACGGCGCGGGCGGCCAGCTCCAGCAGCTCGGCAGAGAAGGGGGTGGCGTCAGGATGCGCGGCCACCAGGGTTCCGTCCGCCTCGGCCCACGCGGCGCAGAACAACGCCTCCGGGGGATCGAACGCGCCCACCGCGGCCGCGAACGCCGAGGTGGGGTCGTCGCTCGCGCACGCCTGCAGCGCGGCGAAATGGAAGTCCATGGCGCGGAAAGGGTTCGCTGATTACGTCGGGACGGGACCAGTCGGGTTGGTGATCCCTGGGGCGAGAACGCGCGTCCTTCAGCCAAGGAGGATAGGGTTGTCACCGCGGAAAAACAAGTGACTTTCGCGGTGTTCACGCCGCGCGCCTGGGGACGCCGGGAGATCCTGGCCGGGTGTGCGCCGAATGACGATAAAAGACGTGTATCAGGAGCCGCGATTCCGGGTGCCGGTGCGACGCGCGCCCCTATGTGAAGTCCCCGACGTCGATCGCGGGTAGCTTCGGGCGATCGACGCCGATGTCATTCGCCCTGCCGTCGTGGGCCGCCTAGATTCCGCCCGGGCACACTTCGCATGCGCAACAGGGGAGAGGGGCGTGGAGAAAGCTGCGATTCACGAGGAGGCCGCGGGGATCACCCGTATCGACCACGGCTGGGGCGGGCCGGGGTTCATCGCGTCGTACCTGGTGGCGGACGGGAGCGACCTGGCGCTGGTGGAGGCCGGGCCTGCCTCCACGCTTGAAACGCTGCTCGCGGGCGTCCGCGCCGCGGGGCACGATCCCGCCCGCCTCACGCACCTGCTCCTGACCCACGTGCACCTGGACCACGCCGCGGGCGCGGGCCAGCTCGCGCGGATCGCGCCCCAGGCGCGGATCTACGTCCACGGCCTGGGCGCGCCGCACCTGGAAGACCCCTCGCGCCTGCTGGCCAGCGCCGCCCGGCTGTACGGCGACCGCATGGACGAGATGTGGGGAACCATGCTCCCGGTGCCCCGCGACCGCATTCACGTTCTCGCGGACGGCGAGGCCGTTCGCGTGGGCGGGCGCACGCTGGTGGCGCTGTACACGCCGGGGCACGCCAGCCACCACCTGGCGTTTCACGACCCCGATGCGCGTCTCGTCTTTACGGGCGACGTGGCCGGCATCCGGCTGGACGGGGCGCCGCACGTGCGCCCGCCCACGCCCCCGCCGGACCTGGACACGCCCCAGTGGTTGGAGAGCATCGGCCGGCTGCGGGCGCTGCGGCCCGAGATGCTGCTGCTCACGCACTTCGGCGCCGTCGCCGACCCCGGGTGGCACCTGGACGACCTCGCCGCGCGGCTTTCGGACTGGACCCGCCGGGCAGGGGAGGCCAGCGACCGGGCCACGCTCGCCGCCGCGCTGCAGGCCGATGGCGACGCCCAGCTTCTCGCGGCGACCGGCGACGCGGCCCTGGTGCGCCGCTACGCCGAGTCCATCCCGTACGAAATGATGGCCGCCGGCCTGCTGCGGCAGGCGCATCCGCGGTCCTCCACACCCCGCCTGGAATGATGGGGACGCGCACTGATCCCGGAGATATGAACGTCTTCAAAAGAGGGTGTCTGCGGCTGGTTGTTTCAGGCGACAGGCTTGGGCACTGAGCCGCGCTCAGCGTGGATGGGCAGTTCCGGCAACGCTGGATGGGGAAGCCGGCGGGGTTTGCCGCTCCCGAGACCAAGGCAGCCGAAACGTGCAGGCGTGATAGGTGCGCCGTGGAAAGACCCGCATGTCGCCGCGCGCGGGGCGGCGGCACAGGCGTACGAAACCTGCATCGGCAGGCGTGGGGCGAAGTCCGGCGGCAAGAGCTAAATCGTGCGGGCGGCGGGACTTCGGCGCGGAAACGGTGCTGGCGGGGGGGTGTACCGGTTGCCCTCACGCCGTGGGGAGGGTTCCCGCGGCGGGCCGGGAGAAACAATGGGGCGGTGCCGGTGCTTGACAGGCGAAACGGTACTCTGCACCTTGTTCGGCGTACCCTGTCAGAAAGGGCTCGCGCGGCTGGTCCTCCCGCAGGCGCGAGCGTTTGGTGCCGGCACCCGCGTCCGGGCCCGGGACGTGCGGTTTCGATCAGACGTTCGCTGTGTGGTGGGGCCCGGTGCGCGAGGTGCGCGGGCCGGCGGTCAGAAACAGGAGTGATCGTTCGTTCGAAACATCGGACGGAAGGAAATGCCGCCGGCGCGGCGCACTCAAAGGATCCACGGGGAGGAGGGCAATGTTCAACAAGCTGGTGGCATCGGAAGGCCGCAAGAAGTCCGGCTTCTGGTCGCCCACGAACCTGGCGGTCTCGGCAATTCTCCACGTCGTACTCGTGGGCGGCCTGCTGGCTGCCGGCGTAGGCGCGGCGAACAACGAGAAGGAGCGCGAGGAGATCGTCGACCTCGTGGACCTGGCCGAGGAGGAAAAGAAGGAGCCCGAGCCCGAGAAGCCCAAGGAGCCGGAGCCGCCGCCACCCGAGCCGGAGCCCGAGGCTCCGCCCCCGGTGGTGAAGGGCTTCCAGACCCTGACGCCCCCGGAAGAGCCGCCCCCGGCCATCGCGCCGCCCCCCACCAACCAGGTGGCGGTGAGCGAGGAAGACTTCTCCGGGCGCGGGCAGGAAGGCGGCGTGGCCAAGGGCGTCGAGAGCGGCGTGCAGCAGAGCACGGTAGAGCGCACCGCCCCGCCCGACGTGGGCACGTACGAGCTGTCGGCGGTAGAGGAGCAGCCCCGCCCCACCAACGTGCAGGAGCTGCAGCGGCAGCTGGAGCGGAACTATCCGCCGCTGCTGCGCGACGCGGGCGTGGTGGGCACGGTGCAGGTGCGCTTCCGCGTGCTGGAGAACGGCACGGTCGACGTGCCCAGCATCTCGGTGACGAGCTCCACGCACGAGGGGTTCAACGAGCCGAGCATCCGGTCCGTTCAGCGGCTGCGCTTCCGCCCGGCCAAGGTGAACAACCGGCCGGTGAAGGTGTGGGTGGAGCTGCCCATCCAGTGGCAGACCTCGCGCTGAGCGCGAACAACGCAGGGCGACGACGAGCGAATGGTGCGGCGCGGCCTACGGGGGCCGCGCCGGGAGAACGGAAGGATCACCCAACCTGGAAGGCGCAGGCGCGCTGAGGAGAACGTAGAACAATGGATATTGCGAAGATTTGGGCCGACACGGGCATGGTCAACCGTGGCATCGTGATCTTCCTCATCCTGATGAGCATCGCGTCGCTGACGGTGGCCATCTGGAAGTGGCTGCAGTTCCGCAAGATGGCGGTCGCCACCAAGCAGTTCGCCCCGGCCTTCTCGGCGGCGCTGGAGAGCGAGAACATCCCCGAGGCGCTGGCCCTCGCCGACCAGTACCCCAAGAGCCACGTGGCCCGCGTGCTGGGCGAGTCGCTTCGCGAGGTGGCCCCGCTGCTGGGCGACCCCCGCGCCGCCGGCGCCGCCATCGTGTCGTGCGAACGCTCCGTGGAGCGTGAGCAGATCCTGCTGGCCAACGAGCTGAAGAGCGGCCTGGGCGTGCTTGCCACCATCGGCTCCACGGCCCCGTTCGTGGGCCTTCTGGGCACCACGCTGGGCATCGTGAACTCGTTCATGGGCATGGCCGAAAAGGGCGGCGGCCTCGAGGCCGTGTCGGGCGGTATCGCCGAGGCGCTGATCGCCACGGCCATCGGCCTGGTGGCGGCCATCCCCGCGGTGTGGCTGTACAACTACTTCACGGCCAAGCTCGACACGCTGTTCTCGGAGCTGGCCTACGCCGGCCGCGAAATGATCGACTGGATGATGACGCGCCAGGCACGCCGTGAGCTTACGGGCGGCGCCTCCTCCTACGGAGACTAAACACCATGGCGGGTGGATCTTTCGGCGGCTCGCCGCTGCCACGGGTGGCGGGGATCACCTCTGAGGTGACCTCCGAAATCAACGTGACGCCGATGATCGACGTGATGCTGGTGCTGCTGATCATCTTCATGGTGGTCACCCCGGCCCTGGGCTACGAGGCGAAGCTGCCCAAGGCCAAGACGGCGGCGCCCGAAAAGGAAGAACGCATCACGCTGGGCATCGACAACCAGGGCAAGTACTACATCGAGGACGTCCCCAACCCGGGGCCGATCCCGCTGGCCCAGCTGGAGGGGCGTCTTCGCACGGAGTACCAGAAGCGCCCCGAGGACCACATCCTGTACCTGAAGGCCGACAACGGCGTGCAGTACGGGGTTGTCCTGAGCGCGATCGACGCGGCCCGCAACGCCGGGGTGCGCCGCATCGGCACCATCACCGAACTGCCCGAGGGCGCCAAGGTTACGCGCAAGTAGCCTTGCGGCGCCGAATCGCTCCCTTCCGGCGGCCCCGCGGGGCCGCCGGAAGGGGCGCCGACAACTGAGACGGAGGAGTTTGGCCCATGTCAATGGGAGTTGGCGGAAAGAGTGGCGGCGCGATGAGCGAGATCAACATGACGCCCATGATCGACGTGCTGCTGGTGCTGCTGATCATCTTCATGGTGGTGCAGCAGGGCCTTCAGCGCGGCCTGAGCGTTCAGGTGCCGCCGCCGAAGGAAAAGGAAGAGATTTCGCAGAAGCCGCCCGACGACGAGCAGATCGTGCTCGAAGTCCTGCCCGGCCCGGCGTACCAGGTCAACCGGCAGCCGGTGCCCGCCGCGGACCTGGAGCGATTCCTGCGCGACGTGTTTGCGCAGCGTGCGCGCAAGGTGATCTTCGTCAAGGGCGCGGAGGAGCTTTCGTACGGTGACGTGATCCGCGCCGTAGACGCCAGCCGCGCGGCCGACATCACCATCGTGGGCCTGGTGCCCCGGGCGACGGTCGGCCCCGCCACGGTAACGCCGGCGCAGTAGCCCAGCGCGCTTCTTCCGCAAAACAGGACCGGCGGCCCGTCACTCACGGGCCGCCGGTTCTGCGTTCATCCCCCGTTTCGACGGGCGGGAACTGCGGGGGTACAGAGATACAGAGAAAAGCCTGAGATACAGAGGAAGGACGGGTGGGTGGTCCTCTGTATTTCTGGCTGTTCTCCGTTCCCTCTGTACCCCCCGCAGTGTCTTTTCAGCTCGCCGTGGAAGCCGCGGTGAAGTCGGCGTCGGGGGTGAAGTCTTCGCCGGGGTTGATGAAGCGGTCGTGCTCGAACGCGTACTGCCGGTCGTGCAGCTCGCGGTAGCGGCCGCCCAGCGCCATCAGCTGCGCATGGCTGCCGCGCTCCACCACGGTGCCCTGTTCCAGCACCAGGATCTGGTCGGCGCTGCGGATGGTGGACAGGCGGTGCGCGATCACGAAGCTCGTGCGGCCCTCGCGAAGCCGGCGTAGCCCTTCCTGGATCTTGTACTCGCTTTCGCTGTCGAGCGACGAGGTGGCTTCGTCCAGGATCAGGATGCGCGGGTCGGCCAGCAGCGCCCGCGCGATGGCGATGCGCTGCCGCTGGCCGCCGCTGAGCTTGATCCCCCGCTCGCCGACGATGGTGTCGTACCCCTGCGGAAACGCGCGGATGAAGTCGTCGGCGTTGGCGATGCGGGCCACGTTCTCGACGTCGGCGCGGGTGGCGTCGGGGCGGGCGAAGCGGATGTTCTCGGCCACGGTTCCGTCGAAGAGGAAGTTCTCCTGCAGCACCACACCCAGCTGCGCGCGGTAGTCCGCAAGCCGCAGCTGGGCCAGGTCCCGCCCGTCCACCAGCACGCGCCCCTGCGTGGGGCGGTTGAAGGCCATCACCAGGCTCACCAGCGTGCTCTTGCCCGAGCCGCTGCTGCCCACCAGGGCCGTGGTGGTTCCCGGCGGCGCGTCCAGGTCGATGCCCTTGAGCACCGGCTCGCCCGGGTTGTACTCGTACCACACCTCTTCCAGCCGCACGTGGCCGCGCAGGTGGCCCACCGCGCCGCGATCGTGGTCTTCCTGGTCTTCGGTCTTCATTTCCAGCACCTCGCGGATGCGGTCCAGCCCCGCGAAGGCCTCGCTGACCTGGGTGCTGATGGAGGCCACCTGCACCACCGGCGCCGCCAGCAGCCCGGTGAAGAAGACGTAGGCGAACAGGTCGCCCATCGTCATCTGCCCGTCCAGGAGCGCCCGTCCGCCCACCAGGATGAGCGCTACGCTCACCAGCCCGATGACGAGGATGGCGAACGAGCCCACCGCCGACACGCCCGTGATGGACTGCGCGATGTTGCGGAACAGCCGGTGCGCGCCCTTGGTGAAGACGCGCTGCTCGCGCCGCTCGGTGCCGTACGCCTTGACCACGCGAATGCCGCCCAGCGTTTCCGTGAGCCGGCCGACGACCTGGGCGTTGATCTCGCCGCGCTCGCGGAAGACGGGGCGGAGGCGCTTGAAGGTGATGGTCATGGCGGCCGAGAACGCCGCCAGCACCACCACGATGGCCACGGTCAGCTGCCAGTTCAGGTAGAGCAGCGCGGCCAGCGCCAGCGCCGCCGTGAACACTCCGCCCACCAGCTGCACGATGCCCGTGCCCACCAGGTTGCGGATGCCCTCGGCGTCGGTCATCACCCGCGACACCAGGACGCCCACCTGGGTGTTGTCGAAGTAGGGGATGGGCAGGCGCGTGATGTGGCGCTGCACGCGGCGGCGCATGCTGGTGATGGCGTGCTGGGCGGTGACGCTGATCACCTGCGACACGGCGAACGAGGTGACACCCTGCACCAGCGTGGCCGCCAGCACCGCGCCTGCCAGGGGCAGCAGCAGGCTGCTGCGGCCCTTGCCCACCACCTCGTCGATCAGGTACTTGGAGCTCGCGGCCGGCACGATGCCCGCCAGGCGGCTGACGACCATCAGCGCCAGCCCGATCCCCAGGTACCGGCGGTGGTGCCACATCAGGGCGCGCGCCTCGCGCCAGGCGGCGGCCGAGCGCAGGGCGTTCTGTTTCTTGGTCTTGGTATCGGTCACGTTCGGATTCCCGGAATCGTTCGGTCGTCCGCGGCCACGCGGCGGCGGGGTGCTTCGAGGGGCGCGGCGAGGGCAGGCGCGCCGGTTTGGTCCAGCTGCGGCACGGCGCCCGCCACCTGCGCGGGCCGCAGCCGCCCCACGAGCACGAGGGTGGCAAGGGTGGCCGCGATGGCCAGGGCGCCTACCGCCGGGTAGCCCGTGATGGGCGCGTTGCTCCCGCCGCCCCCGGCGATCATCAGCCCGCCCACGGAGGCCGCCAGCCCGGCGGCGCCCTGCTGCACGGACGAGTTGAGGCTCATGAAGCTTCCCCGGCGCGCGGGGTGCACCACGCCCGTCACCAGCGCGGTGGCGCTGATCATTCGCCCCGACGCCATGATCATCATCAGCGTGGTGACGGTGAGGATCACCCACAGCGGCGAAACGGGCAGGTTGGTGACCACCGCGATGGGCAGGATGCTTCCCACGGCCACCCAGGCGAACACGCGCGCGTGGCCGTAGCGGTCGGCCAGCGGGCCGAACACCGCCGGGCCGGTGACCAGCGTGGCCAGGCCGCCGGCGAAGTAGATCAGGTCCAGCTTGTCCTCGGCCATCCCCACGTTGCCCACCAGGTAGGGGCTGAGGAACGGCACCACCGTAAAGGCCGAGAACATGATGGCCGTCGTCAGCGTGAACGCCTTGACGTGCTCCGGGTCGCGCGCCACCTGCACCAGGTCGCGGAACACGTTCCCCTCGCGCCGGTGCGCCAGGTGGGCGTTCATGGGCGGCAGCAGCCAGGTGCCCAGCACCAGGATCACCCCCGTCACCCCGGCCAGCACCAGGAAGGGCGTCTGCCAGCCGGTGGCCTCGGCCAGCGAAAGGCCAAAGGGAAGTCCCAGCACCGAGGCCGCGCTGAACCCGCCCATCACCACACCCATGGCCGTGGCCCGCCGCTCGGGGCGAATCTGGTCGCCCACGATGGCGAACACCACGCCCGCCAGCACCCCGCCGAACCCGCCGGCCACCACGCGCGCGGCCATCAGCGTCGCGTACGAGTCTACCAGGCCGCACAGCAGCGTTCCCACGCCGAAGCCGGCCAGCAGCACCATCAGCATCCGCTTGCGGTCGAAGCGGTCCATGTAGGCCGACGCCACCAGCCCCGTGATGGCCGCGCTGAACGTGTACGCCGACACCAGCAGCCCGAACTCCTTGGCCGACGCGTCCAGCGACCGCATGAGCATGGGGCCCAGCGGCATGATCAGCACGAAGTCCAGGATGTGGCAGAACTGCACGGCCAGCAGAATTCCCAGCAAGCCCCACTCACGCCCGGTAAACGCCCCGGCGGCGCGCTTTATCATCAGATCGTTGCTTTCATCGGACCGTCGAAACCCGCGTCACCCGTGGGCTGACGCGGCACTTTGCCCTCTCGTGGAGCGGCGCGCAGGCGCGAGACTGGTGCCACGCGGAAGAGCACGCGCTACGCCTCCGCGTGCGGCCGTCCGGCGGGCTGGCGGCATTCCCCCGTCGCCCGCTGCGGTCCGCAACACGAGCGCCCCGTGACGTCGTGGAAGACGTCGGCGATGGTGACGGCGCCCAGCTCCCGCTGCATGGCTTCGTGCGCACGGCAAAAGACGCCGCGGAGCACGCCGCGGATGTTTCCGCCGATGTCGCAGTCGCCCCTGGGCTCGGCGTGCAGCGCAAACAGGTCGGGCTTTTCCTCTACCGCGCGGTACACGTCGAGCACGGTGATGTTCTGCGGCTCGCGGGCCAGCTGCGCGCCGCCGCGTGCCCCCGGCTGCACCTGCACCAGCCCGGCGTTGCGAAGGGAGCCCATCAGGCGGCGTACTACGACAGGGTTGGTGTTCACGCTTCCCGCGATGGTGTCGGATGTCACCGCCTCGCCCCGGCGCCGGGCCAGGAACGCCAGCACGTGCACCGCCATCGCCACCCTGCTGCTGATCGTCGACATCCGCCTGGGCCTCTCCGGGTGCTGAATTGTAACCAGTCTAGTTGCGAATGTCGCGTGTGTCAATGTCGGGAAATGGGCCCGCGCGGTGGCGGCTCGCGGTATTGGAGATTCGGCCTCGGCGCGCTATCCTTCTGCCCTGTTCACGATGTTCTCTTTCGCCAGAACATCCCCCTTGACAGTCGCGTGGCCGGGTGTTAAACTGGACATACGACGGTCGCCGCCTGCCTGCGGGCAGTGTCGGTACGTAACTCCGGGGGGTTGTGCCAGAAATGGTGCAACCCCTCGTTACTTTGCCTGCGACCGTGACCTCGAATGCCTCCCCCGCTCGGTCGCCCAAGGTCGAGATCTTCGTCGACGGCAGCAACTTCAACCTGGCGCTGCACCAGCGGGCGACACGGACTACGTTCGCGCCGTCCGTGCCGTTCAATCACGCGGAAAGCGCGTGACCCGGTGCCACCTTCCCGCCCAGAAGCACACCGACCAGCTGGCGCAAACCTGCGATACGCAATGTGAGCTGGACGAGAAGTTCCTGCGCACCTGCGCCCTTGGCCGGCGAGCGGACTGAGCGGGTCGTCAGGGGGTGGATGTCGGGAAATGGGCCCGCGCGGTGGCGGCTCGCGGTATTGGAGATTCGGCGCTGGGAGAGTATCCTTCGGGCGTGTTCACGGTGTTCCCTTTCTCTCTGCTTCACCCGCGCGGGCCGGAGCAGTTGGAAGAGCGCCGCAGCGGTGTTATCGTCAACCATCAGCGATCGCGGCCCTCGCCGCGGTGGAGGATCTCCGATGACCACAATCATGATGGACATCCCCAACGAAACGCTTCTTTCGGAACCGCACGAGAAGCGCCTCGGCATCTTCATCGCGCTGCGCAAAAGCTTGGGCGACCGGGATGAGGAGATCCTGGACGAACTCATGGCGGAGGCCCGCCGCGAGCTCGATGATCCTTGCGAGGACGACGGCGATCCTGACCCGTCCCTCGTCCCGAAGGAGGAGTTCCTCGACCAGTTCCGTGCGTACCTTGAGAGCGATGTGGTGCAATCGGAAACGGCGGGGGGCGCGGACCAGGCGGACGTCTCGATACAGCATCTTCTCGCCATGCCGCCCGAGGAGCGGATTCGGATCGCGAGCGTGATGATGCAGGGTTTTGAGGACGGCGGGATCTTTCCGATGTCGGATGAGATCATCGCGGATTCGCTTCGGGAGATCGAGGCCGACGCAGCTGATCCGGACTCGTCAATTCCGTGGGAAACCGTGCGCGCGCGACTGCGCGCAGGGGATCAGTGAATCGCGCGCTGGAAATTCGTCCGAGGGCTGAACGAGGGATGGAGCGCGCCGCACGGTGGTACGAGAAGCGAAACGCCTCAAAACGCGTGGAGTTTCTGGACGCGGTGGAGAGCACTATCAGCGCGCTTCGGGAGAACCCGTTGAGATTCCTGCGTGTTGGCCGGGTCCGCCGAGCGCTGGTCCATGGGTTTCCATATATGATCGTATTTCAGGTTTCGGACGAGCGAATCATAGTCACTAACTGCGTTCACCAGCACCGGGATCCGCGGCGCTGGATGAGAGGATGAAACAAAGGGCTCCCGCGCGATCGCGCGGGAGCCCTTTGTCGGCGTGGATCCGGCTGCGGTCAGTTGGGCGCGGCTTCGACGATCATCACGAAGCCCATGGCGCCAGCGGCGCAGACGCTGATCATGCCGAACTGCTCGCCGCGGCGGCGCATCTCGTTCAGCAGGGTCACGGTGATGCGCCCGCCGGTGGCGCCGAAGGGGTGGCCGATGGCGATGGAGCCGCCCATTACGTTGATCCGGTCTTCCGGCGGCAGGCCGATGGCCTTGTCGCGCCCCAGCCGCTCGCGAGCGATCTTGTCGGAATCGAACCACTGCAGGTTGCTGAGCACCTGCGCCGCGAACGCCTCGTGGATCTCCAGCAGGCCGATATCCTTCATGGTGAGCCCGGCGCGGTCGAACGCGGTCGGCGCGGCGTACACGGGGCCTTGCAGCAACTGGTCGTTGGGGTCCAGCGCGGCGTACGCGTAGCTGCGGATGAAGCCCAGCGGCTTGTGCCCCAGCTCCTTCGCCTTCTCCTCGCTCATCAGCAGCACGGCCGAGGCGCCATCCGTCAGCGGCGAGGCGTTGCCGGCCGTCACCGTTCCGTAGCGGCGGTCGAACACGGGCTTGAGCGTGGACAGCTTTTCGAGCGAGGTGTCGGCGCGCACGCCGTTGTCGGTCGTCGCCACGCGGTCGAACTTGGGCGGCACGTAGAACGGCGCGATCTCGCGCGTCAGGCGGCCGTCCTCGGTGGCCGCGGCGGCCAGCTGGTGCGAGCGCAGGGCCCAGCGGTCCTGCGCCTCGCGGGTGATGCCGTTTTCCTTGGCCATCTTTTCCGCCGACTCGCCCATCGTAAGCCCGGTCGTGGGCTCGGCGATGGCGGGGGCGATGGGGGCCAGGTGCCGCGGGCGGATGGCGCGGAAGGCTTGGATGCGCTCGCCCAGCGACTTGGCCTTGGAGGCGCGCACCAGCGCGTTCCGCATCTCGGGCGAGAACAGGATGGGCACGTCGGTCAGCGACTCGGCGCCGCCGGCGATGACCACGTCGGCCATGCCCAGCGCGATGTGCTCGGCGCCGGAGGTGATGGCCTGGTTGCTGGAGGCGCAGGCCCGCCCCACGGTGAACGACGGCACCGTCGGCGGAATGCCGGCGCCCAGCGTGACCTCGCGGGCAATGTTGGGCTCCTGCACCGACTGCACGACGGTGCCGTACACCACGTGATCCACCAGCTTCGGGTCGATCTCCGTCCGGGCGATCAGCTCGCGCACCGACGCCTTGCCCAGCTCCACCGCCGACACGTCGCGGAAGTCGGTGCCCGACTTGGCGAAGGGGGTACGGCACCCGTCGATGATGGCGACCCTGCGTCCCTGTCCGTTCATGTGCACCCGTCGTTGTCCGGGCCCAGGGCCCGAGGTGAACCGCCCGCCACCGTTCGCACGGGCAATCTTCGCCTGAGCCAGGCTCAGATCAAGGGACGCCCGCGTTTCGTCGCGAGGATGGGTCGGCCGACCCATCCGCCCGGGCGTCGTGCCCTGCATGTTTGTGTCGCGCGCATGGTGTGGGCCACGCGCGCCACGGACACGAGCCAGGTACGGCGATGAAACGGATAGTGAAGTGGGGGCTGCGCATCGGCGGGGGGCTGCTGGTGCTGGTGATCGTGGCGGTCGGCGCCGCGTACGGCGTGGCCGAGGCCAAGATGCGCAAGGACTACGGCCACGTCCGCGCACCCATTGCCGCGGTGACGCCGAACGCCGCGCTGATCGCGGAAGGCAAGCGGCAGGCGACCATCCGCGGCTGCAACGACTGCCACGGCGCGGACATGGGCGGAAACACGCTGGTGGACCAGTTCCCCGTGGGACGCATCTCCGGCAGCAACCTCACGCGCGGCAAGGGCGGCGTGGGCGCCCGCTACGCGACGGACGACGCGTGGGCGCGCGCCATCCTGCACGGCGTGGGATCGGACGGGCGGCCGCTGCTGCTCATGCCCAGCCAGGAGTTCCAGGGCCTCACCGACGCCGACGTAGCGGCGCTGGTGGCCTACCTGCGCACCCTGCCGCCGGTGGACCGCGAGACGCCCGCGAACGCCGTCTGGCCC
The DNA here is from genome assembly GCF_036388275.1 of Longimicrobium sp. Classification (NCBI taxonomy): domain Bacteria; kingdom Pseudomonadati; phylum Gemmatimonadota; class Longimicrobiia; order Longimicrobiales; family Longimicrobiaceae; genus Longimicrobium; species Longimicrobium sp. The sequence continues at coordinate 245,345 of NZ_DASVSF010000002.1, read as the reverse complement.
CTGGGGCGCGCGCTGGTAGCTGGCGGGGTGCTTCCCCTGGCGGCCGAAGTGATCGACCACGACGCACCGCGGGTGCAGGTGCAGCCGGCGCCCACGGCCGAGTACGGCGCCAAGGTAGCCGGGGTGTGCACCGGCTGCCACGGGCCCGGGCTGTCGGGCGGCAAGGGTCCGGGCGAGCCGGCGGACTGGAAGCCGTCCGCCAACCTGACGCCGGACCGCGCCACCGGCCTGGGAACGTGGACGGAGGCCGACTTCCTCCGCGCCATGCGCACCGGCAAGCGCCCGGACGGCACGCTGATCGACCCGCGGATGCCCTGGAAAGCGTTCGGCCAGATGAACGACGTGGAACTGCGGGCGCTCTGGGCGTATTTGCAGACGGTGCCCGCGAAGGCTGAGGGCGGCAGGTGAGGGGATAGTACCAAGTACCAAGTACCAAGTACCAAGTACCAAGTGTCTCCTGGGCACTTGGTACTTGCCGCTTGGTACCTCGCAGTCACCTCACGCCCCACTCCCACAGGCCGAAGGCGGTCTTCTTGTCCAGCGGGTGCCCGGCGCCCTTGAGCGCCACGGCGATCTGCCCACGGTGGTGGGACTCGTGCGAGACCAGGTATCCCAGGAAGGCCACCGGGTGCGGCTTGAACCCGCGCAGCTTTCCCGCCTCCAGGGCGCGAGCCAGCATCGTTTCGATCGCCGCCGCGGAGGATTCGAGGGCTGCCCGGAGCGAGGCGTGGTCCACCGGCGCGCCCTTCTCGATCTTCTGCAGGCCGTCCAGCAGGTCCGGCGCGCCCTCCTTGATCCACATCAGCCGCACGTTGTGGATGTGGGCGAACTGCTCGGCCACGCTGCGGCCCTTGGTCAGCCCGATGGCCGCGAGTGCATCGGGCTGAACTGCATCCAGCAGGTAGCGGTTGATGCGGTCGTGGATGCGCCAGGTTTCAGCAAGCTGTGCGGGAAGGGCGTCCGTGCTCATCGGTGGACGGGGTTCCGAGGGATGGACGGCGGAAGTGCACGCAATATCCTCGTCCGGGTGCCAGCGGTGCAATGATCGTGATGGTCTGGCACGAACGCGTGTCCGCGTTGTATGTTTCGGAGGCAATAACCTCCTGTCCGCAGTTGTTCCGCCGCATCAATACCGGTGATCCCGTGTTCGACGAGCTTTCCACGGCCGAAATTTCCCTGCTGCGCGACCTGGCGCAGCGCGGCTCGCCTACCTCCGAGGCGCGCCTGAACGCCGACGCCCTGCGGACGCTGGCCATGCGCCGCTACGTCAAGCGCCTCAGCGGGTTCGCGGTGATCACTCCCGACGGCCGCCGCGCGCTGTCGTCGCTGGACCAGGGAATCGCGCCCACGCCGGCCGCCGTGCCCGCGCGCATCAGCCATCCTTCCGAAGCAGCGCCCGCCGCCGCCGAACCGGATGCACCCGCCGAGAACGGCGAGGTGATGCTCAATTCCACGCAGGAGGACATGCTGCGCCAGCTGGCGTTGGCGGAGTCGCCGGTGCCGTTCGACGACCTGGACGGGCGCGTGGTGCGGGCGCTGGAGGGGCGCGGGCTGGTTCGGCGCGAAGACGGGCGGGTGGTGCTGACGGACAGCGGCCGCGAGTTCTACCAGAGCCGCGTGCGCCGCCGCCGCCGGGCCCGGGCGGGGGGATGGGCGATCACCTCGCAGCCGGTGCAGCCCGCCGAGGAGCCGGCGGACATCGAGAACCGCGCCGCGCAGTCCCTTCGCGAGGCCGTGGACATCCTGCGGCACGCCATCGGCGGCGCGGACCCGATCGAGGTGGCCGACATGGAGGCGCCGGCGGATGACACCTTCGCCGCGCTCATCGAGCTTGCCGACCGCCTCGAGCGCGGCGGGGACCCGCGACGTATTCCCCCGCGCCCCCGCCGCTGATCGCATCGCGAGTTTCGCGCGGGAAACGAGGAGAGCCGCGGACGGGCGGTCGTGCCCCTCTGCGGCTCTCTTATTTTCTCTGCCCTTCGAAATGAAGAAATTCGAAGATATTCAGGGCGCGTCCCCGATCTTCTTTTCCGCCTCGTCCAGGGCGTCCCAGGCCAGCATGGCGCACTTCACCCGGCGCGGCAGCTTCGATACGCCGGCCAGCGCACGCATGTCGCCCAAAGCCTTGTCGCGCGCGGCGGTTTCGTCGCCGTGGATCATCTCGCGGAAGCGGCCCGCGACGGCGTGCACCTCATCCCACGTCTTGCCCACGGCGTGCTCGCTCATCATGGACGCGGCCGCCTGCGAGATGGCGCACCCGTGGCCGCTGAAGCGGATCTCCGAAATCCGCCCCTCGCGCACCTGCACCTGCAGCAGGATGTCGTCGCCGCAGACGGGGTTGCGCATGGGCACCACCGCATCGGGCGACTCCAGCTCGCCGCGGTGCTTGCTGCTGCGGTAGTGCTTCAGGATCAGCTCCTGGTACACGGAGTCCAGCGCCGAGCGTTCCATCGGGCTATCCCTGCTGCTGTTTCTGGAAGGCCGCCTTGTCGAGCGCCTTGCCGTACGCCTCGTCGGCGTCGACGGTGCCGGCCATCATCAGGTTCATGATCGACTGGTCCATCAGGATCATCCCGTCGCGCTTGCCCGTCTGGATGGACGACGGGATCTGGAAGGTCTTGGCCTCGCGGATCAGGTTGGACACCGCCGGCGTGCCCACCATGATCTCGTGCGCGGCCACCCGCCCCTTGCCCCCCTTCTTCCGCAGCAGCTGCTGCGCGACCACCCCCCGCAGGCTCTCGGAAAGCATCGAGCGCACCTGGTGTTGAAGCTCGCCCGGGAAGGTGTCGATGATGCGGTCCACCGTCTTGTGCGCGCTGTTGGTGTGCAGCGTTCCGAACACCAGGTGGCCGGTCTCGGCCGCCGTCAGCGCCAGCGAGATGGTTTCGCGGTCGCGCATCTCGCCGATCAGGATGACGTCCGGGTCTTCGCGCAGCGCCGCCTTGAGCGCAGAAGCGAAGCTTTTGGTGTGCGGCCCCACCTCGCGCTGGTTGACCAGCGCCCGCTGGCTCTGGTGCACGAACTCGATGGGGTCTTCGATGGTCAGGATGTGCTCGGGGCGCGTCTGATTGATCAGGTCGATCATGGCCGCGAGCGTGGTCGACTTGCCCGACCCCGTGGGCCCCGTCACCAGCACCAGCCCCTTGTTCAGCTCGGTGAACTTGCGGATGGGATCCGGCAGCCCCAGCTCGTCGGCCGTGAGCACGCGCGAGGGGATGATGCGGAACACCGCCGCGGGCCCGCGGTGCTGGTTGAAGAAGTTGCCGCGGAAGCGCGCCGCCCCCGGGATCTCGTACGCGAAGTCGAGGTCCATGGTGGCTTCGTACTGTTCCTTCTGCCCCTCGCTGAGGATCTCGTAGAACAGCGTCTTCAGGTCCGCCGCCGTGAGGGGCCGGAACTTCACGCGCTGCAGATGGCCGTGCACCCGCATCACCGGCTCGCTGCCGCAGCTCAGGTGAAGGTCGGAGCCTTCGTGCTTGAGGAGAAGTTCCAGGAACTGGTCAATCTTGGGCATGTGCCTGCTCTGAAGGCGACCACGTGAACCCGTCGGCGCCGGCCGCCAGCCGGAGGGTCAGATCGAAGGAGGGGCGCATCGCATCGGCGCCGCGCAGCAGCACGGCCGAAAAGGGCGCCGCGCTGCGCAGCGCGGCCTCGTCCCCGGGCGCGAGATGATGGACGTCCACCGTCAGCGCCTGGGGCGAGAAGACGGCCAGCCGCTCCGCCGCCGCGGCGACGGAGCCGTCCAGCGGCAGCGCGAGTGTGTTGGCCGGGATAGCGGCGGACCGATCTGCCAGGTGGATGGACCGCGTCTGGGCGCCCAGGAGGAGCGAGGGGAGGGCGGGGAGGGCCATCGACAGCGCGTCATCCAGCCCCGGCGCGCCGTCCGCCTGCACGCCGACCAGCACGGGCGCGTTCGCCATCGCGCGCCGCACCGCCTCCGTTGCCTCTGGATCTACCTCCACGGACGCGAGCTCCCGCGGAAGCGGTTCCACCAGCCGCGCCGCCCATTCCATCGTGCCGTCGTGGCCGGCGGCGTGGCACTCCACCCGCCACGCGGCGCCGTCCACCGTCAGCGTGGCGGGCCACGCGTGCATTTCGCCTCCACCCGTCGTCGGAGTGAGCGGGGAGAGCGCGCAGGCGAGTTCGCCCTGCCAGCCGGCCAGGAGCGGGCGGTGGACCGTTTCTACCACGCGGTACCAGCCGATGGCCGATGCGCCGCGCACCGAGACGCCCAGGCTGCCCGCGCCGTAGGCCAGCGCGTCCGTCATCAATTGCAGGAGCGAGCCGGCGGGCTGCACCGCGGGCCCGTACACGGCGTCGATCAGCTCGCGGATGGTCTCCGGCGCGGCCAAGGCCGGCTCGGCTGACGCCGCGCCGGTCAGCCGGCAGACCTCGTCCAGCAGCTCCAGGTTGGTGACGTCGGCGATGACCACGGTGACGCGGTCCCCGTCCTGCAGCACGGGGAGCACGTTGTGCTCGCGTGCCCACGCCGCCGACACGCGAGCCGCCAGCCCATGGTCGATGTGCTCCGGCCGCAGCCGCACGAACGGAATGTCGTGCTGGTCGGCCAGGGTCCACGTCAGCTCGTCGCGGGTGATCAGCCCCAGCCGGATCAGCGCGTCGCCCAGGAACCCGCCGCCCGCGCGCTGCTCCTCGAGCGCGCGCGCAACGTCGTCGGGGGTAATGCGCCCCAGCTGCACCAGCAGCTCGCCCAGCCGGATGGGCCGCTTGTTGACGGTCAAAGGAATCCTCTCATCGTGCTGCCGGTGGCCGGGGGCCCTGCCGCTTCCGTTCGGGCGAGTACGGCTCCACGCTCACCGCGATGCCGTACAGCGCGCCCGCCCGCACCCATCCGTTGATGCCGCCCCGGTTGTTGCCGATCTGGTAGCGCTCGCCATCCACCGCGGTGACCAGGTGCAGGTAGTCCGTTCCGTGCACCCGCACCAGGACGATGTCGCCGGGCTCGAGCGTGGCCGGGTCTACCGGGGCGAGCGTCACCAGGTCACCATCGTTCACCTTGCCCTTCATGGAGTGGCCGCGTGGACGGATCATCACCGTCTCACCGCGGCGCAGCGCTTCCTTGGCGTGCTTCGCCCAGCTCATCGGCGCGTCAGTAGCCGAACAGGCTGCGCGCCTTGTGGAGCGCGTCCACCAGCGCGTCTACTTCGGCCGGGGTGTTGTACAGGTAGAACGAGGCGCGCGCGGTGGATCCCACGCCCAGGCACTTCATCAGCGGCTGGCAGCAGTGGTGGCCCGCGCGGATGGCCACGCCCTCGCTGTCCAGGATGGTCGCCAGGTCGTGCGGATGCACGTCTGCCAGGGTGAACGATACCACGCCGGAGCGCTCCGACAGGTCGCGCGGCCCCAGGATGCGCAGGTCGGGGATTTCGCTCATGCGCTCTACGGCGTACGCGATCAGTGAACGCTCGTGCGCCAGGATGGCATCGCGCCCGATGCCCGCCAGGTAGTCGGCCGCGGCGGCCAGCCCCACCGCGCCGGCGATGTTGGGCGTGCCCGCTTCGAACTTGTGGGGGAGGGCCGCGTAGGTGGACTGCTCCAGGTCCACCCACTCGATCATGTCGCCGCCGCCGTGGAAGGGCGGCATGGCCTCCAGCACCTCGCGCCGCCCCCACAGCCCGCCGATCCCCGTGGGCCCGCACATCTTGTGGCCGCTGAACGCGTAGAAGTCGCACCCCAACGAGGGGACGTCCACGGGAAGATGCGGGGCGGACTGCGCGCCGTCCACCACCATCAGCGCGCCGACGGCGTGCGCCTTCGCGGCGATCTCCTTGACCGGGTTGACCGTTCCCAGCGCGTTGCTGACGTGGGACAGGGAGACGAGCTTCGTCCTTTCCGTCAGCAGCTGGTCCAGCGGCTCCAGGTCCAGCCGGCCCTGATCGTCGATGCGCAGGAAGCGCAGCTTCGCCCCGGTGCGCTGCGCGACGAGCTGCCAGGGGACCAGGTTGGAGTGGTGCTCCAGCTCGGAAAGCAGGATCTCGTCGCCGGGCTTCAGGTTGGCGAAGCCCCACGAGTAGGCGATCAGGTTCAGCGACTCGGTGGTGCCGCGCGTCCAGATCAGCTCTGCCTCGTCCGCGATGCCGAACAGCCTGGCGACGCGCGTCCGCGCGCCGTCGTACGCGTCGGAGGCGCGGTTGGAAAGCTCGTGGATGCCGCGGTGCACGTTGGCGTTGTTGTGCCGGTAGTGCTCCGAGATGGCGTCGATGACCGCCGTCGGCTTCTGCGTGGACGCCGCGTTGTCCAGGTAGACGATCTGCTTGCCGTTCGACGTCTCGCGCAGGATCGGGAAGTCCTCTCGGATGCGCTCCACGTCCAGCGTGGAGGCCGGCGCGTCCAGCAGCGATGCGTTGCTCATGATCAGGCTCCAGAAACGGAACGCGAGGCCGGGCGCTCACCCGGCCTCGCGCCGCGAACAATCGAAAATCAGGGCAGATCCACCATCACATCCGACCCATCCACTCGGGCGGCGAAAACCGCGATAGGCCGAAAGGCGGGGCCGCAGGTGGGGTCGCCGGTGCGGATGTCGAAGGCGGCCCCGTGCCACTCGCAGGTGACGGTGCACGTCTCCGCGTCCACCTCGCCGAGCGAGAGCGGAAAATCGCGGTGCGTGCAGTTGTCGGCGAAGGCGTACACCTCACCGTCGACCAATGCCAGCGCGACGCGCCGTCCCCCCGCCTCCACTCCCAGCACCGCCCCCTCGGCCGGAAGCTCCGAGAGGGCGGCGGCCCTGATCCACGCCAACGGTCAGCGCGACGCGTCGAGCTTGCGCTCCACCACGCGCAGCAGCTCCTGCTTGACGCCTTCCAGCGGCAGCTGCTCCAGCACCTCGCCGAAGAAGCCGAAGACGACGAGGCGCACGGCCTCGGCCTTGGGAATGCCGCGGGAAAGGAGGTAGAACACCTCTTCCTCGTCCAGCTGCCCCACCGTGGCGGCGTGCGAGCAGCGCACGTCGTCGGCCTGGATCTCCAGGTTGGGGAGCGAGTCGGCCCGCGCCTTGTCGCTGAGGATCAGGTTGCGGTTGGTCTGGTACGCGTCGGTCCGCTGTGCCTTGGGATGCACGCGGATCAGCCCGCGGAACACCGACCGGCCGGCGTCGTTCAGCGCGCCCTTGAACAGCAGGTTGCTGCTGGCGTGCGGCGCCAGGTGGTCCTGCAGCGTCTGGTTGTCGAAATGCTGCGTGCCGTCGGCGATGTACAGCCCCAGCATGTCGACGTGGCTTCCCGGCGCACGAAGCCGGCACTGTACGTCCGCACGGGCCAGGTCGGCGCCGAAGGTGGCGTACAGCGTGGTGATCTTCGAGTCGCGCCCCGCCACCAGCCGGTCCGTCGACAGGTGGATCACGCCGCGGCCGTAGCGCTGCACCGAGGTGTAGATGGCCGTGGCGCCCTCGTCGGCGAAGATCTCGGCCGCGCCCACGGAAAGCGCCTGCCGGGCGAAGTCGTCCGAGCCAAGCGTTTCCACGACGGCCACCTTCGCGCCCTGCTCGGCGACGACCAGCGTGCGCCCGAACGCCGCCGTACCGCCTTCGCCAATCCAGCGGTAGACGCGGAACGGAGCCTCTACCTGCACGTTTCGCGGAACGTACAGGAACGCGCCGCCCGTCCACAGCGACTCGTTCATCGCGGCGAACTTGCCGTCCTCGGGCGTAACGCCGGTGCCCAGGAAGCGCTGCACCAGCTCGGGGTGCTGCTGGATCGCCATCTCCAGGGAGGTGAAGATCACCCCCTGCGCAGCCAGCTCCTCGGGAAGCTCGCGCAGCACCACGGAGGCATCCACCTGCACCAGCGTGGCAGCCGACTCGCCCGCCTCGTCCATCAGCGTGGTCAGACCGGGGGCGAACCCGCCGGCCGCCACCGGGCCACGCTCCTCGGCAAACGAAAAGGCGTCGAGCTTGAGCGCCTTCTTGATGTCGGTGTAGCGCCAGTCTTCCAGGCGCGTGCTGGGCATGGGCGCATCGGCGAACGCGCCGTGCGCACGCATGCGCGCGTCGAGCAGCCAGCCGGGCTCGCCCTTTCGCGCGGAAAGGATCTCCACCTGGTCGCGGGTGAAGATGCCGGTTTCGGGTGCTGCGGTGATCGTATCGGGCACTGTTGCTTGGTCGGGCTCAGGTTCGTCGTCGGAGCGGCGGTGGTTGGGGTATCAAGTTCCAAGTACCAAGTGCCGAGGTACGCACCTTGGCACTTGGTACTATGCACTTGGAACTGCCCTTACCCCACCGACCCTTCCATCTCCAGCTCGATCAGCCGGTTCAGCTCCACCGCGTACTCCAGCGGGAGCTCCTTGGCGATGGGCTCGATGAAGCCGCGCACCACCATCGTAGCCGCCTCGTCTTCGGAAAGGCCGCGTGACATCAGGTAGAACAGCTGCTCGTCGCCGATCTTGCTGACCGTGGCCTCGTGGCCGATCTGCGCGTTCTGGTCTTCGATGTTGATGTACGGATAAGTGTCCGTACGTGCCTCCTCGTCCAGCAGGAGCGCGTCGCACTCCACGTTGCTGCGCGAGTGGTGCGCGCCGGGCTGCACGTGCAGCAGGCCGCGGTACGACGACCGGCCGCTGCCGCGCGAGATGGACTTGGAGACGATGCGCGACGACGTGTGCGGCGCCGCGTGCACCACCTTGCCGCCCGCGTCCTGGTGCTGGCCCGGGCCGGCGTAGGCGATGGAAAGGATCTCGCCGCGCGCGCCCTCGCCCATCAGGTAGCAGCTGGGATACTTCATGGTCAGCTTGCTGCCCAGGTTGCCGTCCACCCACTCCATGGTGCCGTGGCGGCCCACCTTGGCGCGCTGGGTGACCAGGTTGTAGACGTTGTGCGACCAGTTCTGGATGGTCGTGTAGCGGCAGCGGGCGTTGTCCTTGACGATGATCTCGATGACGCCCGAGTGGAACGAGTCCTGGCTGTACGACGGGGCCGTGCAGCCCTCGATGTACTGCACTTGGGCGCCCTCTTCCACGATGATCAGCGTGCGCTCGAACTGCCCCATCGCCTCGGCGTTGATGCGGAAGTACGCCTGCAGCGGCATGTCGAGCTTCACCCCCTTGGGGATGTACACGAACGACCCGCCCGACCACACCGCCGTGTTCACCGCGGCGAAGAAGTTGTCGCGGAACGGGACCACCGTGCCGAAGTACTCGCGCACCAGGTCCTCGTGCTCGCGCAGGCCATCATCCATCCCCTTGAAGATGACGCCGGCGTCTTCCCACTCGGCCTTGAGCGAGTGGTAGACGACCTCAGACTCGTACTGCGCGCCCACGCCGGCCAGGATGCGGCGCTCCTGGTCGGGAATGCCCAGCCGCTCGAAGGTGTTCTTGATGGCCTCGGGCACCTCGTCCCACGTCTTCCCCACCTTTTCGTTGGGGCGGATGTAGAAGAAGATGTCCTCGAAGTTGAGCCCCGACAGGTCGCCGCCCCACTCCGGCCAGGGCCGGGCCTGGGCGTGCTTGAGCGCCTTGAGCCGGTTCTTGAGCATCCACTCCGGCTCGTTCTTCTGCGCGCTGACCATCCGGACGATCTCCTCGTCGAGCCCCTTGCGGCTCTTGAAGAGGTACTCGATGTCGTCCTTGAAGCCGAACTTGTAATCGTCGAGCCCGAGTGCGGCTACGTCCTCATTGAACGGCATTGCTGCCTCCTCAGTTCAGTTGAAAAGTGCCAGGTGCCAGGTACCAAGTGCCAGGATCTGCAGTCCGGCCACTTGGCCCCTGGTACTACGCACTCGGTACTTCTTCTCTCAGCCAGTCGTAGCCGCGCTCTTCCAGCTCAAGCGCCAGTTCGGGGCCGCCCGTGCGGATGATGCGCCCGTCCACCATCACGTGCACCTTGTCGGGCGTGATGTAGTTGAGCATGCGCTGGTAGTGCGTGATCAGGAGCACCGACATGCCGGTGCGCTCCGACTTGATCTTGTTGATCCCGGCGGTGACGATCTTCAGCGCGTCGATGTCCAGGCCGGAGTCCGTTTCGTCCATCACGGCCAGAGCGGGCTCAAGCATGGCCAGCTGCAGGATCTCGTTGCGCTTCTTTTCGCCACCCGAGAAGCCGTCGTTCACCGAGCGCTGCGCGAACACGGGGTCCATCTCCAGCATCTCCATGCGGCCTTCCAGCTCTTCCTGGAAGTCGAAGATGTCTACCTCTTCGCCGCGCTTGGCGTTCAGCGCCGTGCGCATGAAGTTGGCGACCGACACGCCGGGAATTTCCACCGGGTACTGGAAGGCCAGGAAGATGCCGGCGCGGGCGCGCTCGTCGGGCTGCATGTCCAACACGCTCTGGCCCTGGAACACGATGTCGCCGTCCGTCACCTCGTAGGCCGGGTGGCCCGAGATCACCTTGCTGAGCGTGCTCTTTCCGGAGCCGTTGGGGCCCATGATCGCATGGATCTCGCCCTCGTTCAGCTCCAGGTTCAGCCCCTTGAGGATCTCCGTGCCGTCTTCGGCGATCTCGGCATGAAGGTTGGTGATCTTGAGCAGCGGTTCAGCCATCTATCGGTTCTCCTGGGCACGCCGGCGCGCGCCGGCCGTCTCGGGTTCGTGTCCGCTTCGTATCTAGCAAGAATGATTCTTACTATCATCCACAAACTAGGTTCCGGGGGCTCCCGGGTCAAGGTTCCGCCCCTTGCGCGGCACCGGGGGGAGGGGCCCAAGTTGCGGGCCGGACCCGCCTTTCTCCGCCCCCGTTTTCCCCAGCCCGCGAGTACGCCGTTGACCGACGCAGATCCGCAGCCGTCCCCGGGGCCGCGCACCGTGCTGGTGCTGGGCGGCGGAGGGATGAAGGGCACCGCGCACGTGGGCGTGTGGAAGGCGCTGGACGAGGCGGGCATCGTCCCCGACGCCATCATCGGCACCAGCATCGGCGCGCTGATCGGGGCATCCATCGCGGGCGGCATGGGGTGGCGGGACCTGGGCGAGCTGGCGCGCAGCCTGACGCGCGAGGACATCGTTTCCATCAACCGGCGCGCGGTGTGGATGGGCGGCGTGCGCGAGGAGGCCGTGTTCGACGGCGGGCACTTCCGCCGCTACCTGTCGGCGAACCTGCCGCTGAAGTCGTTCGCCGAGGCCGGGATTCCGCTGCGGATCAACGCGGTGTCGCTGATGGGGTGCGGCGAGGTGTGGTTCGGCACGGGGGTGCGCGAGGACGTGGACCCGGTGGATGCGGTGTACGCGTCGTGCGCCATTCCCATCTACTTTCCGCCCCTGCGGCTGGACGGGGACGTGCTGGTGGATGGGGGCATCTTGAACGTGCTTCCCGTGAAGCAGGCGTTCGAGTGGGGGGCGGAGCGGGTGATCGCGGTGGACGTGGGTTCGGAGATCCTGCCACCCGCCGCCGGCCACTTCGACCGCGGGATGATCGCCATCCACGACCGCATTCTCACGATGAACATCGCCGCGCAGCGTGTGCGCGCGCTCGAAGAGTGGAAGGGGCTGCCCGTGACGCACGTCAGGCCCCGCATCGGGCACCTGGGCTCGTGGGACTTCCACCGCACGCAGTACTTCCTGGAGGAGGGCTACCGCGCCATGAAGGAAGCCCTCGCGCGTTTTCCGAAATAAGGAGATGCGGCCTCACACGGACGAGACGGAGAGGAACTGCACAGGACTTCCCGTGCTGGCTGGCGTTGGACAGAAACTCGGGATTCCGCGACGACGCAGCGGCCTTCACTACCCAGCGGTGAGTGGTGGAAAGATACCGCCTCTACTTGGCCCGTGCGCATGCGAATTCGGAGATTTCAGTGCTGATGGAGCCTGGAACCAGCTCACCCATACTTCCACGATTGGGACTGTCTTCCTCCGCCTGCGCGCGCGTATCGCCCTCACCTACATAGCGGAACGTCATGTTTCGGCAGTCGGTCTCCCGTCGCGCGTAGGAAGTGCCGGACGAGCCGTCCCGCCGCGTGAGCACCTCGAGATTGCCGTTCGACATCTGAGACATCTCGATAAGTTGGTATACTGCCCGCGCTGGATCCCCGGGTACTGGAATGAGCACGCCCTCCCCCTCGCGCTCGACCTCATTCGGATCTGGGGCTTGCGGCCGGTCTTCGGCGCCGCCGCTGCACGCGGGCAGCAACAAAACGGACACGGCGACTAGGAAACGGATTACCGCCGTGATTTTCGTGTGGGGTGCAAATGCAACGATGAAGCGAAAAGTCATCATCTAGCAAAGAAGGATGTTGGACAGGCCTAAGCTAACGACACGAGGGTTAGGGGCGTGGGACCGTCGCGCAAGACTTTCATCGCGCTGAAAACATGCCCCGCATCTCCTGCAGCGATTGTAGGCTGTGGCTCAGAGTCAGAAGGGGGATTGTCGCATCAAAGCGGTTTGGCCGGTTACTCCTTGGCCGTGAGACCCGCAAAATATCGTCCTACCCCGACGACAACTACGCCCAGACCAATGAGAATCTGAACGTCGGATAAGAGCCGGCTGTACCATCTTGTAGGAGTCATATCGCCGTAACCGACCGTCGTCATAGTCACGACGCTAAAGTGGAAGCAATCCGCGAACGACTGGATCACGTTTCCTACCTCGAGTATCCGTCCCTGCGTACCTCCCAGCCACTTCCATGCTGGATGAATACCATCGTAGGCTATGTGTCCTTCGTCAAAAAACAGCACCAGTTGAAAATGGAGAACGGAGAAGATTAGGATCAGCGAAAAGTAAAGAGCGACTAAACTACTCAGCCGCCGCTCATGGCTCGGATAGAAAACGAGAACGGCGACTAACGAGGCAATTGGAACCGCTATTACCAGTAGAAAAATCGGTGCAGTAAAAACAGAATTGAGAAATGGAGCTGCGACAAGGGTATCCCCAATGCCGACTACCGTTCCTATCACGGCCCAGATCAGCGGATTGGTGCCACCATTCTGGAGATGACGGTAGATTCTCGCTCTACGCCCGTCTGTTGACACTATACGATTCGTTCATCAGGTGTAGAGCCTAACGGCACAAGGGTCCGGGGTGCGGGGCCTGCGCGCAAGACTTTCGTCCGCTGAAAGCATGCAAGGCCCGGCATCTACTGCAGCCGATTGTTAGGCCACGTGCGCGGGGGTGCAGCGGCTTGGCTGTCACTCACTGACAACCTGGAAGCAGATATAACTCGTAGGCGCCAGGGCGAGCCTTTCCTTCATAACCCGGCGTGTAGCGGGCGGTGAATTTTGCGGCCGAACACCCCTTACCCTCGAAGTAGCGATTGGCGATCGTAGCGATCTCCTGAGCGACTACTGAGTCCGTGTGCGTAGTGTAAAAGAAACGCACCTGAGATCGACTCAGCGGTTCACTAATCGGAGCACCCGCAGTAGCTGCGATCCATCTCTCCCGCAAGATTTCGCGGAGCGAACGAATTGCCGTCGTGTCGATAGCACCCTTGTAGTTTAGGTACACCACCGGCAGGACAGGTCGCTGAACCCACTGGTCGAGAGCCGATTGCAAGCTGTCCCTCTTAGTAGCGAGGTCTTGGTTCGTGCCTATGAGTTGTTGGCGGTTCAATGCGAGCCGAGCAATCGGCCACATAATAATGTACCCGCCTCACGTCCGGTTCACAATCGTCTCATCTTCGGCTCACAACCGGCTCGATTCCGGTTCACTCGCACGTAGCTATCTACTTGAGGCGATGGAGTGGGCGAGGTTGCGAGGGGTAGCACCGCTTGCGTGAGGATTGCAAGGGCAGCCGCAGGAAACCGTCTGCGGCTGCCACGATGCTTTCCCAGCGGCCTAACGACACAAGGGTCAGGGGCGCGGGGCAGGGCCCGTAAGACTCTCCCGGCCCGAAGCATGCAAGGCCCCGCATCCCTGCAGCCGATTGTTAGGCCGCTCTCGTGCTAGAGGCAACTCGACGGCAGCAGGTCTATTCCTCCGCGCCCTCGCCAGAGTCATATTCAAGGTTCAAAAGTGCTTCAACTGGCTCCTTTGCAACTCTGGCGCGCTGTTCATACTCGCCAGCAATGCCGTTTAAGGCTCCTAAGAGGTATCCGATGGCAAATTGCAGCTGTTCAGGTATCGTAAATTCTTCCTCCTCCGCGTGGTAATCCGGGCCAGGATAATCCTCCCGGGTCGACGTTATTAACTCGCGTGCTTTACGGTCTCTCTCCGAAGATGTCAGACGGTGGGCAAGATCGTTTCGCAACACGTTAAGTGCTGCGACTGCGCGCCAGACTGGCTCGTCGGGGTGCCGTATGTTGAACGCCCGAGTAAGCTGGATCTTCTGGAAGAAAGTCAGCCGAGCAGCGTCAACATCCTGAGGCCGTTGGACGAAGGCACGTACAGCCCGATCGAGTTGCTCCTCGACCAATAGGTGACCGCGCAAGACCATATTGAGCAAGTCATCCGGAGACCGTAGGGCATCCATGAACCTTCCATATAGCTTCTCAACCTGATCCCTACGTTCGGCCGACATCCACTCAAATTCCTCCATGCCACGTCGCCTTCCAAGGGTGAGAACGCCTAACGCTCAGGATAAGGCGCGGAGGACCGGTGGACCAGAGCTGAAGAATGCCCTAAAACATGCCCGGCCCTCCGTCGCCTTCATCCACTCGTTGGTCCTCGCGCGAGCGGATTTCAACTCACAAGCACTTGACGTCCCCGATTACGAGGAAAGTTTGCGGAAACCTTCCGACGAGATGTTGAACAAGACTTCTCGGCCCATCTCGGCATTCGTCTCCGGCACGAGCTGCTGAACGGGCACGCCGGCAAGCCACTTGTTATAGATCCGCCGATTCGCGTCTAGGGCGTCCGCCACGTAGAGGTCCTCCTTCGCGCCAATCAACCCGAAGAACGGATACGGGCCGCTGCCCTCTGTGATCTTCACGCCGTGCAAACCTTTACACGTGCTCATGTTGAGCAACAACGTGTTCTCTGTCGCCGCATGAATCCGCTGGAGAAACGGTCGCATCGTTGCCCAATCGACGAACTCCGATCCTGCGGCGACGCCATCCCTATTTCCGTGCGAGACGAAATGAAGCATGAATCGCTTACCGCTCACCGCTTCCTTGTTGAAGGTCTTCAATGCGCCTAGCATTTCTCGCGCAGACCGGACGTCCGCCAAGGCCGTCGTGACGCCTGCGCCGTTCAGGAACGTCTTCAACTTCTCGGTGATGGCGAAGCCTCGTCGGTCGTTCGGCTCCAGCCCGTCGATAATCCCGACGTAGTCGTACTCGACTTCGAGGCTCGGTTGCTCATAGACGATCGGGTTGATGATCACTTTCAATGCGCGAAGAAGATCGTGTGAGGGCGAGTCAACCGTTCACCCGCGCCGGCCGACAGAGCGCCATCGACGGAGGACGGCGTCGGGTACAACGCCTTGTTAGCCTGCATTGTCAGGCGATGGATCGTCCGATGAAGTTGACGTCTGAGTCGACCGTAGCAGGTCAGCGCTCATGGCAGCGGGCGTGAATCCAAGCTCATCATAGTTGTAGACCACCACCTCTGGTGGGTTCTCCAGCCTCGACAACTCCTGTGATGTTGAGTCAAGGTCGGCGACCTTCGCCCATGGGCGAGCGGGCGTGACGAAGATCAGGACGCCGCGCGTTGGGCGACCAGTGAACAGAGAATACGCGTCGGTCGCCGCCGCGACCTGACGAGCCCATACCGGAGCGTCCAGGTACCGCTTCCTGAGCCAGCGCACTTCGACAACGAGGTCGTGCTGTCCCTCGGGGGCGCGAAAGAGTGCGTCGAGCTGGAGACGTACATCGCCGCTCCGGACTTGCACACTGCGGAAGAGTGACACCTTGCGCTGCCGCTCGAATCGCGTGAGTGCGAGCTGCTCAAGCGTGAGCGCCGACAGCTGTGCGCCACTCGCGTACGAGAGCGTCGGAATGCCCGCGTCTCCATCCTTTGCCTGCGCTACGCGAGCCACGAGGTCGTGCGTCCCTGGTGCTGGGTGCGCCTTCAGCAGTTCCTCAAGCCTCGCCACCCGTTCTGCTAGAGCCGCATGGTGGTCGCGGCGAAGTGCTGCCTTGTACTCAGCAACCGCCTTTCTGTCGATGAGCCCAGCGTGCGCCATCTTGTGATGTTTGTCGCACAGCAGGATCAGGTTCTCGTGGCGATTGTCGCCTCTGTTTCCGTTGATGTGATGAACCTCGAGGTACGTGTGCTCCCCGCACCGCGCGATGGCACAAGCATGTCCGGACTCAACAGACACCGCGCGGCGCAGGTCGGCGGGGATAGCCGGACGCGCATCAGTGTACTTGTGTGCCATGGGTTTTTGTCGCAGTCAATTCCAAGGGGCAGGAAAGGCAGAGACAGTCGCGGGAGCAGCAACGGCTAACTTCTTGTTCAGTGGGCGGAATTCCGGCTAACAGCCCGAGATTGAGCGCATAGCCGACTCCGCTTCAATCCAGATAATACTCGGGCTCTTGGACGTCAACCTCCCGTAAATCCAACGCACTCAATCCCATGTGCTGCCAGTGGGAGCGGCGTTCCGCAGATGTCTACGCGCGGTGGCGAGATAGCGCTCTGTCCGGCGCGTTATCAGGAATGCGACGTGCGGCTCCCACGTGAGCATCACTTTCTCCCGGCGTGAGTCGGCACGCCACGAAGGAGGCTCTCGCGCATTTCTCCGGAGCCTCCGCGTGACGCCTTCGTGTTCCTTGGTGGGCCCTGCGCTTGCTCCTGCTCCGGGTTCGTTCCTGAACCGAAACGGAGTACGGAGACATGCCGCATATCGTTCTTCTCGGGGACAGCATCTTCGACAACGCGTCGTACGTGGCGGGCGGCCCGGACGTGGTTGCGCACCTGAAGCGCGAGATGCCCGAGGGATGGCGCGCCACGCTTTCCGCCATCGACGGCGCGACCACGGGGAGCATTCCCGTGCAGTACGGCCGCATTCCGCGCGACGCCACGCACCTTGTGCTCAGCATCGGCGGCAACGACGCGCTGATGAACGTCGACATCCTGCAGCGCCGCGCATCCACCGTCGCCGACGCGCTGGGGCACCTGGCCGACATGCGCGACCGCTTCGAGAACGCCTACCGCGGCGTGGTCGCGCAGCTGCTCAGGAACGACCTGCCGCTCACCGTCTGCACCATCTACAACGGCAACTTCGGCGACCACGTGATGCAGCGGCTGGCCCCCACGGCACTCATCATGTTCAACGATGCGATCCTGCGGACGGCCTTCGAGTTGGGGCTGCCCGCAATCGAGCTGCGCATCGTCTGCAGCGAGCCGGAGGACTACGCCAACCCCATCGAGCCGTCGGTGCAGGGCGGGCACAAGATCGCCAAGGCCATCATCCGCGCCATCGAAGGCCAGGAGGGTGCGCGGGGCGCCCCCGTCTTCGTCTGACCGCGCGCGAACGGAAGAGGGGCGGGGCAGCCGACCGGCCGCCTCGCCCCTTTCTCATCCTCCACCCGTAGTTACCGGATGCGTTCGATGACGAATCGCTCCCGACTGGTGTAGCGGCCCGTCAGGCGCACGCGGTCGCCTTCGCGCAGGCGGTTGAACCGGTCGCGGTCGTGCGAGTCGTGGGGGAGCGTCGCCCAGATGCGGCGTCCGTCGCTGGCGCGCAGCTCCATCTGGCGCGTGGTGCGGCTCACCCGGACCACGCGCGCGTCAAGCGAATGGACGCGGTCGTCGTACCGGCCCCGGTCCTCGTACCGATCGCGATCACGGTCCCGCCGGTCGCGGTCCCTGTCCCGATCCCGCGAGTCGTACCGGTCGTCGCCGCGGCTGTTGCGCACGCGAACGTGGTCGGCGTACAGGTAGCCGTCACGGTCGCGCGACGTGCGAATGCTCACCTCGTCGCCGCGTTCCAGGGCCGACGGGTTGTACTGCCGGTCGCGGTACACCACGCGCGTGCGGCCGTCGTAGCGCACCCGTTCGCTGCGCCCGTTGTAGGTGCGCACCTCCAGGTAGCGCGAGCGGGTGTTCACGCCGCGGATCTCGCCCTCCACCTCGTTGCCGTACAGCGTGCCCAGCCCGCCGTTCAGCACCTCTTCCATTCCATAGCCGGCGCACCCGCCGGCGGTGGCGCCCAGCGCCAGCGTCGCCGCCAGCGCCAGGCCGCGTACCATGCGTTTCATCGGAAACTGCCTCCTGCTCGGGGTCCCACGGTGTGATTGGTCCGCGCAAGGAGAGGCGCGGCGCACCAACACGGCAGGGCAACCCCGGTGCCCAGCCGAAACCCGCGCCGTTGCTCGATTTCTACGCCGCGAATGCCGTGCCCATGTCCGCGTCCGTGGACGATCCTGTCCCTTCGGCCGTAGCGACAGTGGTGAGACGAAAAAAGCCGCCTCCGGGTCGGAAGCGGCGCCGTTGTCGCAGTTGGCTGGCACTCACGCAGGGGTTGACCGGCGGGATGCTTGTAGTCGGAGACAACCGCCGCTATTGTTGGCCCCCTTCGCGTTTTGACCCCCCTGCCAGTTCCAAGCGTATGAGATGCTCGGCACCATTCCTCGCATACGCTGCCGCCACGTGCTTCATGTTGCTCACGGGGTGCGAGGCCATCAGAACCGAGATGGAAGCGGCAAACAAGGGTTGGCGGCGAATCTCGTCGAGCCCAAGACTTACCGCCTTTGTCGAAGAAGAGTCAGTTGTGCGACACGGCTCATACGTGAACGTGTGGGTACGGGTCGAGTTCGCCCAGTTGGAGGACGGCCCTCCGCAGCACAACAAGGCGACTCTTTACCTTCAGGCTGATTGCGACACGGGTGTCCTGCGCGTGTTGCGAGGCAACTACTACCTTCTGGGTAAGTTTGTCGGAGAAGTGCCGCCGGAGGAGACTGCTGAGACTCGCCCGGTCACTCCCGGAACGACGGGAGGGAGCGTGCACAAATTCGCCTGCGGAAAGAAGTAGATTGCCCCAAGGGCGGATTTCGGGCAACGGTTCCGACAAAGTGCCCAACACCGACCCAGTCCGGGAGGAAGTTCTTCGACAGGTTCGCTGCTTCTCTTCCCCGGCGATGACCGGCCTCTTCACCTACCAGGCCGAGAAACGTCCGATCAGCGCGCCGGGATGATCAGCACCTGGCCGGCGACGATGCGGTTGGTGCGCATGTCGTTGGCCACGCGCAGCCGGTCGACCGTGGTGTTGTGCCGCCGGGCGATTTCCCACAGCGAGTCGCCCTGCCGCACCCGATACGTGTCCCGACGCGGGGCCGGCGGGCGCGAGGCCGAGCGCTGCCCCGCGGGCGCCGCTTCCGCGTCGCCGATGTAGCGCCGGTACGGGCCGGGGTAGACCGCCACGTGAAAGTGCGGCGGGCGGCGCTCCTCGGTGGCCTCGAGAACCCCCTCGCGCTCCAGGCGCAGCAGCGTCTCTCGAAGAAAGGTCAGACAGCGGCCGTTGGTGGGGCGGCGGATGTCGATGGCCATGCCCGTGGGGTGCACCGAACGGTCGACGGAGTTGGCCAGGCGCAGCGACGTGGGACGCATGGCGCTCGTGATCACCAGCTGCTCGCGGCAGGTCTGCCGATACTGGCGCGCCAGGCGCTGAACGAACGTGCGGGTGATGGAAAGCGCGTACGGGTGCGACACGCCGGCCAGCCGGTAGTCGGCGTTGCCGCTCATGCGCACCAGGTCGCCGTCGCGCGCCGCGCCGCGCACCCCCGTGGCCGTTCGGTAGAACGTCAGGTCGTGCGAGCGGGCCTGCTGGTACATGCGGTCGACGCTGGCGGGCGACCCCCGCAGCGTTGTCTGCGCACGCGACGGCTCCGCCGCCAGGGCCAGCGCGGCCGGAACGAGCAGGGATGCCGCAAAGCGGAAGATTGGCATCGGCATTTGGCGGATGGTCTCGCCCGTGTCGGAAGATGTACGGACGCGCCCGAGAACGATGCACGGCCAGGGCTGCGGGCGCGAAAGCACAGTGTAGGTGCGCCCGCGGCAACGGTCAACGCCTACACCGCGAGCCTCCGCCGGGGTCCACGCGTCCGGCTCGGGCGGACTACGATCCGCCCGCCAGCCCCGGCGAGCGCTCGCCGCCGTACAGCCGGCGGTAGATGGCCGCGTTGCGAAGCACCACCTTCACGTACTTGCGCGTTTCGTCGAACGGAATGCGCTCGCGGAACACGTCCGGGTCGCCGCCGTACCCCAGCTCGCGGCGCCACCGGTCGGCCCGGCTGGGGCCCGCGTTGTACGCCGCCAGCGCCAGGTCGCGCTTGCCACCATAGCGCCGCAGCTGGTCGCGCAGGTACCGCGAGCCCATCCGCAGGTTGATCTCGGGGACGGCGAGCAGGCTGGGATCGAAGTTGCTGACCCCCGCGCCCGGCGCCAGCCACGCACCCGTCGCCGGCATGATCTGGCTGAGCCCCGTGGCGCCCACCCAGGAGCGCGCCTTGGGGTTGAACGATGATTCCTGCCGCACCAGTCCGGCCAGCAGGTAGGGATCGACGTTCGCCCGGTCCGCCTCGGCCATCAGGATGTCGCGGAAGGGGAAGGGGAACACCACCTTCAGCAGCCGTGCATCCCACTCGCCGCCGCGCGCGTCCAGTAGCTCCCGCCCAATGCGGATGCCCTCCACCGGATGATCTTCCGCGAGCCCCTCGGCCAGCACCAGCAGCGCGCCGGGGCGCGAGCGAAACCGGTACGTCTGCCAGGCCAGCTCTTCCTTGAACTCCGCCGCGAAGCCGGTGCGGTGCAGCGCATCCAGACGCCGCCGCCCCTCGTCGGCGTCGGCCTGGTCGCGCGCGGCGATGGGCCAGGCGCGCTCGTTCGCCAGGGCGCCCGCCAGCGGGTTGGAGCCCGCGCGGTCGCCGGCACGGACGGCGTAATACGATACCGGGTCGGCGCGGATGGCCGCCGCGTACATCGCGCGCGCGCGCTCGTCGCGCCCCGCTTTTTCGTGCATCACCCCCGCGCGATAGGCCAGCTCGGCGGTGGTCTCGCCTTGGGGATAGCGCGACACGTACGTCTCCCACGCCGCGAAGGCCGCGCCCGCGTCGCCCGCCTTCAGGGTGCGGTCGGCCAGGCGGAACAGCGCCTCGCGGGCGTAGGGCGAGACTTGCACCGCCGCCGCGCGCCGGTAGTACGCGATGGCGGCGCCCCGGTCGTCGGCCACGTCGCCCAGCAGGTAGAGCGCCGTTCCCGCGGCGGCCGTCCCGGCGCGCTTTTCCGCCAGCTTGCGCATCTCGGCGTATCCGTCGGCGCTTCCCAGCCGGGCCAGCGCGCGGGCGGCGTACAGCTCGGCCTCGGCCTGCTGCGCGGGGTCCGACAGCTCTCCGGACAGGCCGGCCAGCACCTCGCGGGCCGGGCGGAAGTCGCGCTCCTCGAAGAGCAGCCTACCCAGGCGAAGCCGCTGTGCGGGGTCCGCCGTCGCGCCGGCGCGAAGGGCCGCGCGAAGGCTGCGGGCGGCCAGGCCAGGTCGATTGCCCGCCTCGTACGCCGCGGCGCGGGCCATCTGCTCGTCGGCCGTGGGCGCCGTGGCTACTTCGCCCAGCCGGGCGGCGGCGCGAACGCGGACGGAGCCGGGCACGGCGTCGTCGCCAGCCACGCGGCGAAGCGCGTCGCGTGCATCCCCCAGGCGTCCGCCGGCGATCAGCAGGCGGACGCGCTCCAGCGCCAGCTCGGCGGCGTGCGGATCGGCACCGGCGCCGCGCAGGATCCCTTCTTCGCGCGCCAGCCGGTCCATCGCCTGCGCCGTGTCACCCTGCGCCAGCCAGTACCTCGCCTCGGCACGCGCCAGCCGCACGCGGACCGGGGCGCTGGAGCTGGCGGTGCCCGCCACCGCCAAGGCGGCCTTGTCGCCCGCCTTGGCCAGCGCCTCGGCCTGGAGGACGCGCAGCCAGTCGCCTTCGCGCCCGAGCGCTTGCGCCGCCTCGTCGTAGGCGTCGGCCGCCCCGGGAAGGTCGTTCAGCCGGCCGAGCGCGCGGCCCAGGCGCGCGGCCGCCTCGGCCTGTCGGGGGGCGCGGCGCACCTTGGCATAGCGGCGGTAGCCGTCGGCCGCGGCGGGCCAGTCGCCCTTGGCCTCGTGGGCGCGGGCCAGCAGGAACAGCCCCTCGCCGCCCGCTCGCTGCGCCAGCCAGTCGCGGCCGTTCAGCAGGCGGCGCACCTGCGTCCATCCTTCCCATCCCGCCGCCGCCCGCGCCGCCAGCAGCAGCACCGCGTCGGGCGCATCGTCCGGCTCGTCGACGAACGGGCGCAGCTCCTTCCACGCCTCCCACGGGCGTCCGCCGTCCACCAGCCCCTGCGCCTCGCGCACCGCCAGCGCCATCCGCGCGTTGCTGAACGCGGGCATGGGGTCGGCGGAAAAGCTGGGCGTAAGCTCCGAAACGGTGGGGACGCTGGACAGGAATGCACGCTCCCCGGCGGCGTTGCTGATTGCAAGGCCGGTTGCAAGGCCCACGAGGGCCGCCAGGGCGGGTGCGAAGCGATGCTGGATCATTGGGTACCACGAAACCGCAAGTGGGAACGCGCACGTTCCCGGCATGAGAGGCCCGGAGTTGGCCCCGCCACGCGCTGCCGAGTATGGAAAGGAGCACGATCCGTTCCCCAAATCGTGAGATGGCAGCGAGTTGGATCACGGCGGGGCACACGGGCGTTTCCTGGAGATACCCCCGCGCCCGGCCGGATGGTTCCGTCTACGGACGCCCTTGCGGTTCCGCGATCCTCGGCATGACGCCATCAGGCCGTTGCCGCCCCCTCGTTGAGGATTCCATCGTGGCCGCGCAGCCACTCCTTCGGCCCTTCGAGCACGCGCTGGATGAACGCGTTGCCGGAGCGGAGGCGCGCGCGAAGCTCGTCCTGCGCGTAGCCGACCACGTCCAGGTCCCTATCGATCAGCACGGATGCGTCGGATAGCACCCGCCCCGCCTGCTGACGCGCGGCCTCGTCGCCCACCAGGAGGACGTCGAGGTCGCTCTCCGGGCCCGCGTCGTTCCGCGCCACGGATCCAAATACGAATGCCCCTTCGATTCCGCTCGCGTCCACGAGCGCTTCCCGAAGCACGTCGGCCGGGCGGGCGCACGCGCGCAGGAGCAGGATCCACGCGCGCCAAGCCGCGTGCTCCCGGTCGGCCGAGTAGAACGCGCGGCCTCCTTCGTCATCACGGCGGAGCGTACCCAGCACGGTCAGCCGACGCAACTCGGTCTGCAGCGACGCGCTCGGCAGCCGGGTCTGGCGCATCAGCTCTCGGACGTGGAATCTCCCGCCGGGGTGCACCAGAAAGAACACCACCAGCCGGGCCATGGCCAGCGATGGGAACAGGGCTGCGAGGCTGGATCGTTGAGCAATCGATGCAGGCACGGTGACTCTCCTGGTCTGTGCTGAAAGTTAGCACAGGCGGCCGCTCCGTGTCACAGGCCATTGCGGGGGCCGCAAGTTGAGAGCGGCGCCAGTGCGCCCCGGAAGCCTTGACGCGCGCCGGGAGGTAATTACGTTTGTACTAACCGATGGGTTAGGGTCGATTGCAAGGAGGAACGCAATGCCATACAAAGGACGCTTCACCAGGACCGGGAACTCGAAGTCGTTCGCATTCGAGTCAGCCCTCTTCCGTTCGCATCCGGAGTTTGATTCCCGGAATGTCGAAGCGGATTACATCGGTCCGGGTGTGCTCCTGGTCCGCACGGTCGAGAGTGAGAAGCAGTGGGTTCCGGGCGACGACCCTGTGCTCGGCGCATTCCTTTCGTTCATCGAGCGCGACATGCTCGACAACCCGGAAAGCATCCAGCCGCTGTCAGCAGACCTTCTTGCGCGCGCGGAGCGGCTGGTGGGTGGCATGCAGGTGAACCTGGATGCACCGCTCGACTAAGTGACGGGCCTCCGCCATCGCTCGAGTGCGCCTGACAACCCGCGCGAGCCACCGGCCAGGAACGGGTGGAAGCTCTACCAGTGGCGGGCGTTTGGGCAACTTTTCGCCGATCTCATCCGCGAGGTGGAGCAGCTCGAGCCTGCCGATCCACGGAATTTCCAGTCGCACCGCTCGACGAAGCGGCTGGCCGCGATCTACCGCCTGATCACAGAAATCATCCCGGCGAACCCCAACTCGCCGGAGTTTCGGCAGGGAAATACGCTAGGCAGGGAGAACAGGCACTGGTTCTCCGCGGGGTTTTACGAACGATATCGCCTGTTCTTCCGATTTCGCTCTGACACTCGCGTGATCGTGTACGCTTGGGTGAACGACGACGACACGCTCCGCGCCCGCGGTGCGCGTTCAGATGCCTATGCCGTCTTCCAGCGGATGCTCGAAGCCGGGGCGCCTCCGGGAGATTGGGACGAGCTGCTGGCCCAATCCGAAGGGCTGGAACTCCCAGGCGAGTAGACCCCGCGCGTGCCTCGGCATCGGCATGTCGATGCCGAGGACGAAAACCCTACGCGGCCACCGGCTCGTCTTCCCAGAGCATCTCGGCGACGCGCTCGGCGTCGCGGTCGGCGCCGATGCGGGTGAACAGCTCGCGGGCGCGCTCCAGCGACGTGCGCGCCTCGTGCTCGCGGCCGCGGAGGCGCTGCAGGTCGCCCATTTCGCGCAGGGCCTCGGCTTCTTCCAGCTCCAGCTCCGCGTCGCGGGCGATCTCGACGGCGCGCGCCAGGTGCGCTTCGGCGTCACCCAGGGCGCCCTCGGCGCGTGACACCATGCCGCGAAAGCGCGCCACGTCAGACAACGCGCCGTGCGCCCCCACGCGCAGGGCCAGCTGCTCGGCGCGGTCCAGCGACTCGCGGGCCTCGCGCACCTTGCGCAGGCGCAGCAGCGGCTCGGCGCGGTTGGCGTACATGCGCGCCAGCAGGGGGGTGCCCGACATCCGCCCGGCGATCTCGATGGCCCGCTCGAAGCACACCTGCGCCTCCAGCCATTCGTTCAGGTCGGCGCACACCATCCCCAGGTTGTTGTACACCAGGGCGGCGTTCTGCTTGTCGCCCGACCGCACGAACGAGCCGATCCCCTCCAGGTAGCGCGTGCGGGCCTCGCGCAGGTCGCCGCGGATGTTGGCCACCACGCCCAGGTTCAGGCACGCCCACCCGATCAGCGCGTCGTCGCCCACGTCCAGCGCGCGCTCCAGCGCGGCCTCGAACAGCGTGCGCGCCGGCTCGTACTGGCGCTGGAAGTAGCGGATGGCGGCGCAGGTGTTGACGGCACGCGCCGCCGCCTGCCGCAGCCCGTTGCGCTCGGCCAGCTCCAGGCTGAGCTCCGCCAGCTCCTCGGCCTCTTCCCAGCGCTCTTCCTGCTGCCGGATGCGTGCCTGCCCGCGCACCGCGTCGGCCGCGGGGGCGATGTCGCCCCCGCGGACGGATGCGTGGAACACCGCCGCGTACGCCGCGCTGGCGGCCGGCCAGTCGCCCTCCCGCTCCAGCCTGGACGCCTGCGCCTGCAGCGCGGCCGTGTCGTCCGTCATGAACTCATCGGCACTGGGGATGGTCGCCATCAACGAAACGGGCCCCGCGACGTTCTGCCGCGGGGCCCCATGCTCGCAGCGCGGGCGGCGGTCAGTTGCTGCCGTCGCCGCCCGAGTCGCCGCTGCGGCCCTGTCCGATCAGGTATCCGCTGAAGTGGTCCGTAACCGTGGTGACCGTGCGGGTGAGCTTGTTGTCGACGCCGCCCTTGTCCTCCAGGATCTCCCGCGTCTGGGAATCGACGTAGTAGATCCGCAGGCTTTCCCGGTCGATGTCGGTGCGGGTACAGCGCGCGTAGCTCAGCGACATCACCACCGGCTGCAGAAACTCGAAGTGCTCCAGCCCCGCGGCCTTCACGTCCACTTCCACGTACCGCGACGCCGGAACCGTCATGGTGAAGCGGGTGGGGAACAGCACCGCGTTCGCGGGGATGATCACCCGGTGGCCTCCGGCCTCCAGGATGCCGCCGAGGGCCCCGATGGTAGCCGTGGCACTGGTGGCGGTGGACACCGGGCACTCCAGCGGGGCCGCGCCGCTGAAGCGCGCCAGCGAAGCGGGCGCGCCCGGCGCCGGCAGCGCGGCCGGGCTGTCGGCGCACGAAGCTGCCGCGCCCGCCAGAGTGGCGAGCAGGGCGAAGCGTAGCGTAGTGCGGAGCGTGTACATCGTCCGACTGCCTGCTGGAGGAAACAATCCGTTTACCGCGAGCCGCTCATTTCGCAATCGGCGTGCCCGCCGGCGCGGCGGCAGGCAGGCGAACGATGAAGCTGGAGCCCTCGCCCACGCGGCTCTCCACCACCAGGTCGCCCCCCAGCATCTTCGCCAGCTTGCGGGAAATAGGCAGCCCCAGCCCGGTTCCTCCCCGCGTGCCGCGCACCTGCTCGAACTCGTGGAAGATGCGCTGCTGGTCTTCGGGCGCGATGCCCGGGCCGGTGTCGCGCACCCGCAGCTCCACGCCGGCGTCGCCCAGCGCGTCGGCGGAAACCGACACTTCGCCGCCCGGCGGGGTGAACTTCACCGCGTTCGAAAGCAGGTTCACCAGGATCTGCCGCACCCGCGCCGCGTCGGTGTTGATGAAGGAGGCGCACGGCGGCTTCTGCAGCGACAGGCGCACGCCCTTTTCATCCGCCACGGGCTGCAGGGTGGCGGCCGCGTCTTCCACGAGCTCGCGGACGGCGGCGGGCTGGATGGTGAGCTGCACGCGGCCGGCCTCGATCTTGGCGTAGTCCAGGATGTCGTCGACGATGCGCAGCAGGTTGCGGCCGGCGGTGCTGGCCTTTTCCAGGAAACCGCGGGCCGTCGGCGGGATGTCGCCGGCCAATCCGTCGAGGAGCAGCGCCTGGTATCCCAGGATGCCGTTCAGCGGCGTGCGCAGCTCGTGGCTCATGGACGCGAAGAAGCGCTCCTTGGCCCCCGACGTTTCGCGCAGCTCGTCCAGAGCGTGCGCCAGCTCCTCGCCCCGCCCAGCAAGGGCGCGGTGAAGGCGGGCGTTGGAGATGGCGACCGCGGCGTGCCCGGCCAGGGTGAGCGCCAGCCGCGTGTCCTGCGGCGACGGCTGGTAGGCGCGCCGGTAGCCGATCACCAGCGCCCCGAACGTGCTTCCGAACAGCGCCAGCGGAACGCCGAGGCCGGCCTGCATCTGCTCGCTGGCGTGGAACGGGTATTCGGCCGGGGCAAGGCCGTCCGCGCCGCCGAGGGAGATGGGGTTCTCGGCCTCGATCACCCGCCGGGCGAACGGGTCGTCGTCCAGCACCGGCGCGTCGGTGCGCAGCCCCACGGCCGCCATGGTCCGCACGTTGTCTCCCTCGCGCGTGCTGACGGTCACGTAGTGCGCGCCCAGCAGCGTGCGGGTGAAGCGGGCGACCAGGGTCAGGACCTCGTCGGGGTCCAGGGTGCGGTTGGCCGCCAGCCCCAGGATGTGAAGGGCCTCGCTTTCCTCCGCGCGGCGCAGCAGGGTTTCGCGCTCGGCCTCCACCTCGGTGCGCTCGCGCTCCCGCTGGGCGACGGCGTGAAGCGCCAGCCGCACCCGCTCCCACCCGCCATCCGGGCCGAGGGGCACGCCGAACGCCTCGCGCTCGGCCAGCACCACCACGCTTCCCAGCGGTCCCCCCAGGGCCAGCACCAGGGCGGCGCCGCGCTCCGTTCCGTGGCAGGAAACGCCTGCAGGCGAGGTGGCGAGGGCGGGGGGCGCCGAGCCTTCCGGCCACGCCGCGGGCGAGCTGCCGCCCACCCACCACGCACCGTGGATGAGCGCCGCCTCGCGCAGCGGTTCCAGCAGGGCGTGGAACGCGGCGGCGCAGGTGCCGCTCTCGCGGACGAGGAGCGCGAGCTCGGTCGGGGAGATAGCGGGTGCTTGAATCACGATCGCCCGGCCATGCAGAAATCGTTCTTGGGCGCCGCCAGCCGTACGTGCCATGAAAGCCCCGGCGCGGCTTTCGTCCGCGATGGGGCTTCGCCTCTGATCCGGGGGCGATTGCACGGAAATCGGGAACGCGGCGGCAAAATGGGGCGGCGGGGGCGGGCTGCGTCCCTGGTGGCGAACACGAGGACGGGGTGAGGTGCACACGGGGCCGGGGGGCGCGTCCTCGGCTGCCGTGGGGCCCTCACCCGTCCGCGCTGACACGCGTCCACCCTCTCCCACAAACAGCGTGGGAGAGGGGGTACACTTCAGTCTGGTGCGGGCGCGTGGTTCCGCGTAGCGGCTCTCGCGATGCGCTGGAGCACGGAGGGGAGATCGTGCAGGACTTCTTCGTTGCGGAAGCGCATCACGCGGATGCCGTGGGCTGCCAGATGTGCGGTGCGGACATCGTCGCGCTCGCGCTGGAGTGGATCATCGTGAACGCTGCCGTCGAGTTCTACGCAGAGTCCCACCTCGGCACAGAAGAAGTCGAGCACGCAGGAGTGCAGCGGGTGCTGGCGGCGGAACTTGAGCCCGTTCACCGCCCGTCCCCGGAGCACGCGCCACAGCTTCTCCTCAGCAGGAGTCTCCGCCCGCCGAAGCGCCCGGGCGGCGGCGCGCACCTCTCGCGACGAATGCCGGCTCTGCTTCATACCAGACCTCGCACCGAACTTAGAAGTGTACCCCCTCTCCCACGCTGTTTGTGGGAGAGGGTGGACGAGCCTAAGCGAGGACGGGTGAGGGCCCCGCGGGGCGAAGGACGAGCACTGTAACATCCGTCCACACCCCCGTCCAGATTCTTGTTGCTCTCGTGTATGCTCGTGCTAAATAACGAAGGGCCGCCCCGGTACCAGGGGCGGCCCTCTCCTTCGTCGGCGGAACGCGGTCTCTACTGCACCACGCGCCTCACCTCGCCCACGCCGACGGCGGCGCCGCCGCGGCGGGGGTCCGCTACGCCGGACTGGTAGCCGTTGGGCAGCACGATGATGGACTGCACGTCGCCCTGGAATCCCCCGCGCTCCGTTACCGCGTGCCCCATGGCGCGCAGCCGCGCCGCCGTGGCGTCGGTCAGGCCGTTGCGCTCGTAGCGCAGGGTGTCGGGAAGGTGCTGGTGGTGAAGCCGCGGTGCCAGCGTCGCCGTCGCCACGTCCATCCGGAAGTCCACCACGTTGCTGACGATCTGCGCCACCGACGTGATGATCGTGGATCCCCCCGGTGTTCCCGTCACCAGCAGCACCTTGCCCGCCGGGTCCAGCACGATGGTGGGGGTCATCGCCGACAGCATCCGCTTGCCGGGCTGCACGGAGTTCGCCGCGCCCTGCACCAGCCCGAACTGGTTGGGCACCCCCGGCTTGCTGGTGAAGTCGTCCATCTCGTTGTTCAGCAGGAACCCGGCGCCCTCCACCGTCACCAGGTTGCCGTACAGCGAGTTGATGGTCGTCGTCACCGCCACGGCGTTGCCGCGCGCGTCCACGATGGAGTAGTGCGTGGTGTGCTCGCCCTCGGCCGGCGCGCCCAGCCCCGGCGCCACCTGCGTGGAGGGCGTGGCGCGCGCGCGGTCGATCCCCCGGCGGCGCTCGGCGGCGTAGGCGTCCGACACCATGCGCTCCGTGGGCATGCGCACGAAGTCGGGATCGCCCAGGTACGCGTTGCGGTCCGCGTAGG
Organism: Longimicrobium sp.; assembly: GCF_036388275.1. Taxonomy (NCBI): domain Bacteria; kingdom Pseudomonadati; phylum Gemmatimonadota; class Longimicrobiia; order Longimicrobiales; family Longimicrobiaceae; genus Longimicrobium; species Longimicrobium sp. The sequence continues at coordinate 216,039 of NZ_DASVSF010000002.1, read as the reverse complement.
CGCGGCGGGTGGCCTCGGTGAAGGCGTGGACGTGCTCGGGCGACAGGTAGCCCATCCGCGGTACGTCGTATCCCTCCAGGATGTTCAGGATCTCCGCCATCGTCACCCCGCCGGAGGACGGCGGCGGCATGGAGATCACCTGGTGGCCGCGGTACCCGAAGTTCACCGGGTCGCGCCAGACCGCCTTGTAGCGCGCCATGTCTTCGCGGGTGATCAGCCCGCCCCCGCGCTTCATCTCCGCTTCCACCAGCTCCGCCGTGCGGCCGCGATAGAAGCCGTCCATCCCCTCGGCGGCGATGCGGCGGAAGGTCTCCGCCAGGTCCGCCTGCACGAGCCGCTCGCCCGTGCGCGGCACCCGGCCGGTGGGAACGAACACCTTCGCCGTGCCGGGATAGCGGCTCAGCCGGTCTTCGTACGAGCGAAGCGAGCTGGCCAAGCGCTCGTGCACCACGATCCCCTCGGCGAGGGCGATGGCGGGCTGCACCAGCTCGGCCCAGGGCAGCGAGCCGAAGCGCTTGTGCGCCTCCCACATCCCCGCGACCGAGCCCGGCACCCCCGCGGCCTTGTGGCCGACGATGGAGAGGGAGTCCGACACGTTGCCCAGCGAGTCCAGGAACATGTCGCGGGTGGCGGCAAGGGGTGCCGCCTCGCGGAAATCCAGCGACGCCGTGGTGCCGTCGGCCATGCGCACCACCATGAACCCGCCGCCGCCGATGTTCCCGGCCTCGGGGTTCACCACGGCCAGGGCGAAGTGGGTGGCCACGGCCGCGTCCACCGCGTTGCCGTTGCGGCGCAGGACCTCGGCGCCCACCTCGCTGGCCACGCGGTCCGTCGTCACCACCATCCCTCGCGCAGCCAGGGTGGGCGAGATGGAGCCGCGCGGAAACTCCCAGTCGGCGGCGAACCGGACGGTGTCGTCGGCCGCCGCCTCGGCGCGCGCGGGGCCGGACGGGCCGCAGGCAGCGGGCGCCAGGGTGAGGAGGAGCAGCGGGAGCGCGCGGAAGATCGTGGTCACGGTTCGGCCGCCTGGCAGCAGGGGACTGGTCGGCACGGCGCGGGTGCCGTACGTTGCCGGATCTAAACTACGGCGGAGCGCGGCGGGGGCAACCGGGCGGCGACCCGGAACCTTCCTTGCGTTCCCCTTCGGAACGGCGCACGTTGCGTCCGGCTCCGTACTTCCCCCGCGTCACCGACGGATGACTCCCAGGCCGCCGCTGGACCCCCGGCTCACCGAGCAGCGCAACCCCGCCACCGCGGAAATCGACCGCTTGTCGGCGCTGGAAATCGCCCGCATCATCAACCTCGAAGACCAGAAGGTGGCGCCCGCCGTGGCCGCCCAGATCGACGCCGTCGCCCGGGCGATCGAGCTCGCCGAGGCGGCCTTCCGCAAGGGCGGCCGGCTGATCTACGTGGGTGCCGGCACCAGCGGGCGGCTGGGCGTGCTGGACGCGTCGGAGATGCCGCCCACCTACGGCATCGATCCACAGATGGTGCAGGGGATCATCGCCGGCGGATACACGGCCCTGCTGAACGCGGTGGAGGGCGCCGAGGACAGCCGCGAGGCGGGGTGCGAGGAGATGGACGCGCGCGAGGTGGGGCCCCACGACTTCATCTTCGGCATCGCTGCGTCCGGGAGCACGCCGTACGTGCACGGTGCGCTGACGCGGGCCAAGCAGCGCGGCGCACGCACCGGCTTTCTCCTGTGCACCCATCCCGACGAGTGGATGCTGCAGGTGTACGACGTGGTGATCTCCGTCCTGGTGGGCCCCGAGGTGGTGACTGGGTCCACGCGGATGAAGGCGGGAACGGCCACCAAGCTGGTGCTGAACATGGTGACCACGGGCGCCATGATCCGGCTGGGCAAGGTGTACGGCAACCTGATGATCGACCTGCGCGCCACCAACGAAAAGCTGCGCGACCGCAGCGAGCGCATTTTGATGGAAACGCTGGACCTGGAGCGCGAGCCGGCCCGCGCGCTGCTCAAGGCGTCCGGCGGAAGCGTAAAGTTGGCGATGGTGATGAAGTGGACGGGCGCCGACCGCGAGCGTGCCTCGGCCGAGCTGGCGCGCCACGGCGGCCGCGTGGGCGAGGTGCTGAAGGAAAGCCGCGCGCGATGACGCCGTTCCCCGGCGGGTTCGACCGCTTTCCCCAGCGCCCGCCCTCCGAGGTGGAGTGGGAAGACCTGCTCCTTCGGCTGGAGATCGCCCCGCGCGCCCTGGCGCTGGCGGTGGAAGACGTGGGCGGGCGCGGTGCCTCGCTCCTTCCCGAGCTGAAGACGGCGGTGCTTTCCGACGAGTGGCTGGGGCAGGCCATCGAGGCGCTTTCCGAGGGCCGGCCGCTGGCGCGGGGCGGCGACTTCCTGCTGCAGCTTCCCAACGAGCACGACGTGGGCAAGCGCTACCTGGTCGCGTTCGCCTCGCGCCGGGCCCGCAACTTTGCCATGCTGCAGCGGCGCGGGATCAACGTATGGGACTGGCGCGCCGAGGTGGACGGCGAGCCGGTGACCATGTACCAGCTGGTGAGCGCGGTTGTGGATGCCGACGGCGAGCGGCTGGCCCGCGTGCGCCAGGCCGGCCGGGACGGCTGACCCGTGCGCATCGTCGGCCTGATGTCGGGCACCTCGCTGGACGGCATCGACGCCGCCCTCGTCGAGGTCTCGGGCGAGACGACGGACGATGTCGCCGTGCGGATGGAGGGCTTCGTCACGCTCGCGTTTACCGAGGCGCGCCGGACGGCCATCCACGACGCCATCCTGGCGGGCACGGCGGAAGCGCTCTGCGACCTGCACGCCGACCTCGGCGAGTGGCTGGCCGAGGCGGCGCTGGCGGTCTGCGAACGGACGGGCACGCCGGTCGAGCGGGTTGACGCCATCGGCTCGCACGGGCAGACGGTGTGGCACCGCCCGCCGGCGAATGGACGCCGGGGCGCTACGCTACAGCTGGGCGACCCGGCGACCATCGCCGAGCGCACCGGCCGCCCCGTCGTCGCCGACTTCCGCCCGCGCGACGTGGCGGCGGGCGGGCAGGGCGCCCCGCTGGTGCCGTGGGTCGACCAGCTGCTGTACGCGCTGCCGGACCAGGCACGGGCGCTGCAGAACCTGGGCGGCATCGGCAACGTCACCCGCGTGCCGCCGAAGGAAAGCGGCGAGCAGGTGTTCGCCTTCGACACGGGCCCCGCCAACTCGCTGATCGACGCCGCGGTGGAGATCGCCACGGGCGGCCGCCACCGCTACGACAAGGACGGCCGGCTGGCGGCGCGCGGGACGGTGGATCCCGCGCTGCTGCAGGACCTTCTGCGGCACCCGTACTTTGCCGCCGAGCCGCCCAAGTCCACCGGGCGCGAAGAGTTCGGCCGGCCGTTCGTGGAGCGGCTGGTGGAGGCCATCAAGCCCGAGGGCGACCAGGACTGGATGGACCTGGTCGCCACGCTGACGGAGCTTACCGCCCGCACCGTCGCCGACGCATACCAGCGCTGGGTGATCCCTCTGGGCATCGCCGAGGTGATGCTGACGGGGGGCGGGGCGCGCAATCCCACGCTGGCGGGGCGCATCCGCGAGCTGCTGGCCCCGCTGCCTGTCACGGATGGGGGGGGGCTGGGCGTTGATCCCGATGCGAAGGAAGCCGTGGCCTTCGCCCTGCTGGCGTGGGCGCACCTGAAGGGCATTCCCGCCAACGTGCCGTCCGCCACGGGAGCCGCCGGCCCCCGCGTGCTGGGCTCGCTGACGCCTGGCGCCTGACCCGATGACCCCGAGGCCGATGCCGCCGCACCGCACCTCCGCCCTTAGCCGCCTGGCCCGCCGCGCGTTCGCGCTGGCGGGCATGGCCGCGCTGGGTGGATGCGTGCTGTGGGGCGGCCCCGGCGCCACCCGCCACGGCTCGCGGCCCATGATGGCCGACGTCAGGCGGGTGCTGGACGTGGACGAGCCCTCGCCCGCCTATTTCCGCGCGCGGGCGCGCCTGGAGGTGCTGGGGCCGGAGCTCGACGCCATTCTCATCGGCCTGGTGGAAGACGCCGAGGCGGACGAGAACGTGCGCGGCAACGCCATCGCCCTGCTGGCCGAGCGGCGGGCGGCGGGGTCGCTGGACCTGATCCGCCGCCAGCTGACCGGCAGCCCGAGCGACGTGATTCGCGCCGCGGCGGCCCGTGCCCTCCAGCGATTCCTCCCCGACTCGGCGGGGGCACGCAACGCGCTGCGGGCCGCGGCGGGCGACCCGTCGTCCCTGGTGCGGCTGACGGTGCTGCAGCGGCTGGACGTGGAGGATGCGCCGCTGGTGCGCACGATGGTGGCGCGAGATGACAATGCCGAGGTACGCACCATCGCGCGCCAGGTGCTGGAGCTGCTGGAGGCGCGCGGCGCCCCGCTGACGCGCGACGCCCGCCGGGACCTGCGCACCAGCGGGCCGGAGGACGCGCCCACCATCGTCTTCCATCCGGCGTGGACCGACTCGCTGGGAGGGGTGCAGGTGGGAGCGCTGTGGGTGGAGGTGCGGGGCTCCCCGTCGCTGGTGCCGCTGGGCCAGCAGGTGGAGGTGGTGGGGAACGTGGTGCCCGGGTTCTTCGACGCGACGCGCTCGGTCGTGGTGTTCGAGGCCGACCGCGAGATCCGCATCCGCGACCTGCGCACCGGCAACACGGTGACGCTGGGGCCCGGCGTGGCGCCCCGCGTGGTGCCCTTTACCGGCGGCTTCGTCTTCGTGCGCGAGGTGCCCGGCGCGCGCCGGCAGCTGGGCGGCGACGCCACCGAGCTGGACTACGAGGTGCTGCGCGCCTCGTTCTCGAGCACCGCCACCGAGGTGGTCGGCCGGATCACGGCGACGGCGCGGCCCGAGGTGAGGCGCGGGGCGTCGCCGGTGAGGTGGATGGTGGTGGGCGAGGGGGCCGAGGGGTTCGTGCTGCGCGGGCCGGGCATCACGCCGTTCATCCTTCCCGGGCCGGTCGATTCGCCTCCGCAGCCCTGATCCGGCTTCTCCCTCCCGCCGGATCGCGTCTCCCCAGAACCGTTGGACCGCAGGTTGCGTCGGCGCGGCGGGCCCTCACCCGTGGGGCCCTCACCCCGCCGCGCTGACACGCGTGCGACCCTCTCCCACAAACAGCGTGGGAGAGGGGGTACACTTCGGGCTTCGGTGTGTGGGTGGGGATGGTGCGGCACGCCGGGCCGATCCCGGTGGTTGAAACCGCTGCTGGCACGTCACGAAGTCCGCCTGCGCGACTGGGCGGGACGGTGCCGTGCACCACGCCCGCGGGAGCGCGCAGGGCTGACTCCCTTCCCCCGCGCAGTTTGCGGGGGAAGGGTTGGGGATGGGGGGCGGCCGCGGCATGAGCCACAGCCCGTCGAACCGCGATCGAAGTTCTCCCCTCTCCGCACGGAGTTTGTGCGGGGAGGGGCCGGGGGAGGGGCCTCCCGCGCTTTACGACAACGACAGAATCGGAATCGATGAGCTACGAGGGTCTGAACGTCGCGAGGCTGCTGCTGCCCGCGGTCCGGTGGAGCAGCGAGATCGGGTGGGACGGGTACCGCGACGCCATCGAGCGCGGGCTGGAGATGGGCGTGGGCGGGTTCATCCTGTTCGGCGGCCCGGTAGACGCGGTGCGCGCGCTCACCTCGGAGCTGCACAGCCGCTCGCGCCACGCCCTGCTGATCGCGAGCGACCTGGAGCGCGGCGCCGGACAGCAGTTCCGCGGCGCGACGCCGCTGCCCCCCGCCGCCGCCATCGGATGGCTGAACGACCCCGCCATCACCGAACGCGCCGGCGAGCTGACGGCGCGCGAGGCGCGGGCGCTGGGCGTCAACTGGATCTACGCCCCCGTGGCCGACGTGGACCTGGAGCCTGAGAACCCCATCATCGGGGTGCGGGCGTTCGGGACGGACCCCGACAACGTGGCGCTGCACGTGGCGGCCTGGGTGCGGGGGTGCGCGCGCGGCGGCGCCCTGTCGTGCGCCAAGCACTTTCCGGGGCACGGGCGCACAGTCGGCGACTCGCACGTGGAGAAGCCCACCGTTCGCGTGGATCGCGCGGCGCTGGAAAAGGACCTGGCTCCCTTCCGCTCGGCCTCGCAGGCGGGGGTTGACTCGGTGATGACGGCCCACGTGGCCTACCCCGCGCTGGACCCCGACGGGCAGCCCGCCACGCTCTCCACGCGTATCCTGGTGGACCTGCTGCGCGACGAGATCGGCTTCGAGGGGCTGGTGGTGACCGACGCCATCATCATGGAGGGGCTGACGGAGGGCGGCAGCGAGGCGAAGGCCTCGGTGCAGGCCCTGGCCGCCGGGTGCGACGTGCTGCTGTATCCGCAGGACGCCGAGGCGGTGATCCGCGAGGTGCAGGCGGCCATCGGCGATGGGCGGCTGAGCCGCGAGCGGGTGGAGGATGCGCTGAACCGCACCGCCGCGGCCGCGGAGAAGTGCGCCAGCGTTCCCGAGGGCGGCTACGGCGGGGACGACGACCGGCGCTGGGCGCTGGATATCGCCGTCCGCTCGCTCCGGGTCTGCCGCGGGACGCCGGAACTGCCGGCGCGCGTGCGGCTGGAAGAGGTGGAGGACGACCTGGGCGGACCCTGGCCCCCGTATCCGCGCGACGCCTTTCCCGCGGCCCTCCGCGCGGCCGGGATCGAGATCGCGGACGACGGTGCGCCGCTGGTGGCGGTGTACTCAGACATCCGTGCGTGGAAGGGGCGGCCGGGCATCTCGGCCGCGGCACAGGAAAAGGTGCGCACGATCACCGAGGCACACCCGGACGCGACGGTGATCCTGTTCAGCCACCCGCGCCTGGCGCACGAGCTTCCCACCGCGCGCCACCTGCTGGCCGCGTGGGGCGGCGAGGCCATCATGCAGCAGGCTGCGGTTGCTTGGCTGACGGGGGCGGAGGGCGGGCTGGTGGAGCTGGCGAGCGGGCTGGACCGGTAGAGGCCCCTCCCCCGGCCCCTCCCCGCACAAACTGCGTGCGGAGAGGGGGGAACTTCGGTCGGGGTTCGATGGGCGCCGGCGCATGCCGCGGGAGCCCCCTCTCCCCAGCCCTCTCCCCAGCAAACTGCGCGGGAGAGAGGGAGAAACGGACTGCGCGCCGGCAGGCGGCGGCGCCCGCTGTCATCCCGAGGGAGCGGCCCCGGCGACCCTACCCGTACGCCGTAATTGGCAGCGACTGAGGGATCCGCCACACATTCGGCGGGACGCTCATCGTTCTCTGTCGGGCCGAGCCCCGGTTCTGTTCGGCGGACGAGAAGACGAACAGGATCGTGCTTGCAGGGTGTGGAGTGGATCCACCGCTGTGTGGCGGATCCCTCGGTCGCTGCCGGTCGCGTCGAGGGGAGGTCTACGGCGTGGCCGCTCCGTCGGGATGACAGAAGCGCTTCGGCAAGCGTGGTGTGCGTGCGGGTGAAGCCCCGAACGGCGACGCGACAGCGGCGTCGTGTCGGGGCTTCCCGCTTTCCGAGCGGCGGGTTCCCCCGCTCCCGGCGCGGATGTGGACGTCTGGTGCCGAACTTGCGACCCCGCGCCGCAGGCACTCACACAGCTCCCGCGAACTCACACCGCCGTGAACCAGCCACACGCTTCCCGGTCCGTCTTCAGCGTCTTTGGACAGCGAAAGATGGCCGCGCTGCTCGTCCTGGGGTTCTCCTCCGGGATGCCGCTGTTCCTGACCAGCAAGACCCTGCAGGCCTGGATGACGGTGGAAGGCGTGGACCTGGCCACCGTGGGCAGGGTAAGCTGGCTGGCGCTGCCGTACACGCTCAAGTTCCTGTGGGCGCCCATCCTGGACCGCTACATCCCGCCCTTTCTGGGCCGCCGCCGCGGATGGCTGCTGATCACCCAGGTGCTCCTGGGCCTGCTGATCGCCGCGATGTCGCTGCACGATCCCAAGCAGGCGCTATTCATCCTGTTCGTCAACACGCTGCTGATCGCCTTCTTCAGCGCCACGCAGGACATCGCCGTCGACGCGTACAGCGTGGACGTGCTGGAGGATCGCGAGATGGGCGCGGGCGCGTCGCTCAAGGTGATGGGCTACCGCATCGCGCTCATCCTCACCGGCGGGCTGGCGCTGGTGATGGCCGACCGCATGCCCTGGGGCACGGTGTACATCATCATGGCGGCGTTCATGCTCCTCGGCATCCTGGGGACGTTCCTGGCGCCCGAGCCGGTGCTGCGCGAGGGGCCCCCCGCCTCGCTGGCCGACGCGGTGGTGAAGCCGTTCATGGAGTTCTACCACCGCGCCGGCCCCACGATGGGGCCGCTCCTGCTGCTGTTCATCATCCTGTACTCCATGGCCGACCGGTTCGTGCAGAACATGGCCAACCCGTTCCTGCTGGACGTCGGCTACACGCTCACCGAGGTGGGGGCGATCACGCAGGCATTGGGGCTGGCGGCCACCATCGCCGGCGTGCTCGTGGGCGGAGCGTTCATCGCCAAGCTGGGCATCAACCGCTCGCTGTGGATCCTGGCCGTCATCCAGATGGGCAGCAACCTCGCCTACTACCTGCTGGCGGTGCGGCCCAAGGACCTGTCGCTGCTCACCGGCGCCATCCTGGTGGAAAACTTCAGCGGGGGGCTGGTGACGGCCGGCTTCGTGGCGTTCATGATGTCGCTGTGCAGCCGCCAGTTCTCCGCGACGCAGTTCGCGCTCCTCAGCAGCTTCATGGCTTTCGCCCGCGACTTTGTGGCGGGCTTCGCCGGCGACATCGCCAAGGCCACGGGATGGCCGCAGTTCTTTTTGATCAGCATCGCCGCGGGAATCCCCGCGCTGCTGATGCTGCCCATCGTGGCGCCGCTGACGCGCGAGAACCCGCGGGGCGCGGCGGAGCACACGGGCGAGGTGGCCGACGAACCGCTGACGCGCCCGGCCTGACCCTTTTCCGATGGATGCATGACGACGCGCACCTCCGCCCGTTCGCTGCTCGCGCTGGCCCTGCTGGCCGCGTGCGGCGGCCCGCCCCCGCCAGCGCCCGTGCCGCCGCCGGCCGTGGGGCCTGAAACCAGCACCCTGCGCCCGGGCGAGGCGCCGCCCATCCGCAACCTGCTGCCGCCCGTCCCGGCGGGGACCGGTGCGCTTCGCATCCAGGTGATGTACCCGGCCGAGAACGCCGCGCTGACGGCCGCGGACAGCAACTTCATCTTCGGGAACGTGGGCACCGGCGGCGCCTCGCTCACCATCAACGGCGCCGCGGTGGACGTGGCGGCCAACGGCGCCTTCCTGGGCTTCGTGCCCGTCCCGGCCGATGGCGTGTACCGTCTGCGCGCGGCGGCCGGGGGACGGACGGCGGAAGTGGAGCGGCGCGTCCGCGTTCCCGGCGGGCGTGGCGGCGGGCGCACGTCCACCGGCATCGTGGGCGGCTCCATCCTGCCGCGCGGAACGGTCACGGGGATGGAGGGCGAGTCGGTGACGGTGCGCTTCCGCGGCTCGCCCGGCGCGCAGGCGCGACTGGTGTTTCCTGACGGCAGCTCGGTTCCGCTGGTGGAGCGCCGGACGGTGGAGCGCGACGAGGGCTTCATGCAGGACCGCACGTCGGTGCCGCGCGAGTTCACCGAGTATGCGGGAAGCTTCGCGCTCTCGCAGCCGCTGGCCGCGCGCGACACCGCCGTGCGCGCGCCCACGCTGGCGGGTTCTGGCGCGCGCGCGGGGACGGCGATGATCGAGTACGTGCTGGATGGGCGCACGATGCGCGAGCCGCTGGAGCTTTCCGCGGCAGTCCTGCGGGCGGGCGAAACGCGGACGGGCGTCGCCGCGTCGGCCCGGCCGGACGGGATGGTGATCGGCACGGCGCTGCCGGGAAGCGGCACGCCATACCACTGGAGCTTCCCCAACGGCACCCGCTTCACCATCACCGGTGAGCGCGAGGGAGCCTACCGGGTGCGGCTGTCGGGCGACCAGTCGGTGTGGGTGCCCGTGGGCGACCTGCGGCTGGAGCCCGCGGGCGCTCCGGCGGTGACGGGAACTGTGGGCGCCGTGCGGCTGGACCCGGCGCCGGGATGGATCGACGTGCGGCTTTCCACATCCGACCGCCTGACGTTCGAGGTGCGGGCCGAGGACGACGCGCTGACCATCAGCGTCTACGGCGCGGAGAGCCGCACCAACTGGCTGCATTACGGCCACGCCGACCCGCTGGTGAGGCGAGCGGAGTGGAACCAGCCGCGCGACGACCTGTACACGGTGCGCCTGGAGCTGGCGGAACCGGTGTGGGGATGGCGCACGTTCTGGGACGAGTCCGGCGCGCTGGTAGTCCGCGTGCGCCGTCCGCCGCGCATCGACCCGCGGATGCCCATGCGTGCGCTGCGCATCGCCATCGACGCGGGCCATCCGCCCGGCGGCGCCATCGGGCCGACGGGGCTTACGGAGGCCGAGGCGAACCTGGCCATCAGCAAGCACCTCGTCCGCATGCTGCGCGAGGCCGGCGCCGAGGTGCTGGAGACGCGGCCCGACGCGCAGGCGGTGGACCTGGGCGCGCGCCCGCTGCGCGCGACGGTGGAGGACGCGCACTTCCTGGTGTCGGTGCACAACAACGCGTTCCCCGACGGGGTGAACCCGTGGGAGAACAACGGCACCACGGTGTTCTACAACCAGCCGCAGTCGCTGCACCTCGCGCGGCACATGCAGGCCGAGATCCTGGCCGAGATCGGTCTGCGCGACCTGGGGATCGCCCGGGCCGACCTGGCGCTCACCCGGCCGACGTGGATGCCCTCGGTGCTGACGGAAACCATGTTCCTGATGATTCCGCAGCAGGAGGCGGCGCTCCGCGACCCCGCGGTGCACGAGCGCATCGCCGCCGCGCATTTCCGCGCGATCCGCGCGTTCCTGGAGGGGCGCGCGGGGCGGTGACGGGGAAGTGCGGAAGTGCGAAGTACGAAATTGCGGAGTGCGGAGTGCGGAGTGCGGAGGTGCGGAAGTGAATCCGGGAGCGCGCCAAGGCCTGTCATCCTGAGCCCCAGGCGCACCGGACCGAACCGCACACGATACCTGGCGGGGCGAAGGATCTAGCCGCGGAAGGGAGACAAGCCAGGGCGCGGCAGCGGTCACGGAGACCGAGGCCGCCTCCGGCACGGGCGAATGAATTCGCTGCAACGACCACACGAAGTCTGCCTTCGCAGACTGGCTGGCCGGGGTGCGAATTCGGCCGTGTGGCGCGACCGGACTTGATGCAGTTCTCCCCCTCTCCCGCTTGCGGGAGAGGGGGCGGGGGGAGAGGGCAGCCGGGCATTGCGCCGAACTCACCGAAGCGCACCGGGCTGGCTCCCTTCCCCCGCGCAGTTTGCGGGGGAAGGGCTGGGGATGGGGGGCGCCCGCCGCCGCGCCCAATCAACCTCCTCTGCATCGACGTTCCCCCCTCTCCGCACGCAGTTTGTGCAGGGAGGGGCGGGGAGAGGGGCGCCTGCGCCTCTGGATGACTAATCTTCCGATGAGTGTTTCCATGACCCGAATCCGGGCCGTTCGTTCTTTTCTCGCCCACATCACCGCCAGCGCTCTGACGCTGTCGGCGCTCGCGTCCGCGCCGGTTCGCGCGCAGGTGGCGCCGGATGCGCGGTGGCGTACGTTCGACACCGAGCACTTCCAGGTGCACTACTCGGAAGGGCTCGAGGACTTCGCCCGGCGCGCGGCCGCGCGGGCCGAGGAGGCGCGCGTGCTGCTGGAAGCCGCGCTGGTGCCCGCCCCCGCCGGCCGCGTTCACCTGGTGCTGGCCGACAACGTGGACTTCGCCAATGGCTTCGCCACGCCGTTCCCGCGCAACCGCGTGGTGGTGTACGCGCATCCGCCCGTCGACGAGCCGACCCTGGCCTACACCTACGACTGGCTGGAGCTGGTGGTGGGGCACGAGCTGGCGCACATCCACCACCTGGACCACGCCAGCGGCATCCTGGCCAACCTGCGCCTGATCTTCGGCCGCAACCCGCTGCTGTATCCCAACCTGTTCGTCCCCCGCTGGACCACCGAGGGGCTGGCCACCTACCTGGAATCTCGCCTGACCGGCGCCGGCCGCGTGCACGGCAGCTACCACGAGATGGTGCTGCGCACGGCCGTGCTCGAGGACGAGTTCTTTCCCATCGACCGCCTGGCCGGCGACCCGGCCGACTGGCCCGGCGGCGGGGCCGCGTACGTCTACGGCTCCGAGTTCGCCGACTGGCTCTCGCACCGGTACGGGCCGGAGCGCGCGGGCGAGTTCGTCCGCACCGTCGGCCGCCGCCTCATCCCCTACGCGGTGGATGCGGCCGCGCGGAAAGCGTACGGCGTCTCGTTCTCTAGCGCGTACGGCGAGTGGCGGCAAGAGCTGCAGGCACGCTACGCCGCCGCCGCCGATTCCCTCCGCGCCGCCGGGCTGACCGAGCCCGAGCTGCTGACCACCTCCGGCCGCAACACGGAGTGGCCGCGGTACTCGCCCGACGGGTCGCGCATCGCCTACTCCGCCTACACGGGGCGCGACGATCCCTCCACCCGCATCCTGGGGCCGGAGGGCGACGTGCAGGTGATCGCCGGGCGCACGTCCATCGGCCCGGTGTCGTGGCGGGGGGACGGGCAGGGGTTGGTGACGGCGCAGGTGGACCTCGTCGATCCGTATCGCGCCTTTTCGGATTTGTACGCGGTGGACGTGGACGGCGGTGCGGAGCGGATGAGCCGCGGCGCCCGGCTGCTGGAGCCCGACATGCGGCGGGCGGATGGGCGGATCGTGGCGGCTCGGGGCGGGGGAGAATCGACCGAGCTGGTGCTGGTGGATGCGGACGGCCGCAACCCGCGCCCGCTGACCGGCGACGACCCCGACGTGCGCTGGTCGATGCCGCGCTGGTCGCCCGACGGCTCGCGGATCGCCGCCAGCCGCTGGCGCACCGGCGGGCTGTTCGACGTGGTGGTGATGGACACCGCCGGCCGGGTGATCCGTGAGCTGACGGCGGACCGCGCGCTGGACCTGCACCCGGCGTGGTCGCCCGACGGCCGCTACGTGGTGTTCTCGTCCGACCGCACGGGCATCTCCAACCTGTACGCGTACGACCTGCAGGCCGGCCGGCTGATGCAGATCACCAACCTGCTTTCCGGCGGCTTTCAGCCGGACGTGTCGCCGGACGGGCGCTGGATCGCCTTTTCCTGGTACCGCGCGGACGGCTATCACCTGGCGCGCATTCCGTTCGATCCCGCCACCTGGCGCACGGCCCCGCCGGTGGCGGCCGAGTTCGCTTCGCCGCCTCGTGAGACGGAGCGATACCGGCGGACGGCCGGTGGTCCCTCGCGTCCGTACTCCCCGTGGCGCACGCTGCGCCCGACCACCTGGTCGCCGCTGGTCTTCGAAGACGAATTCCTTGGTCCGGTCCGGGGCGTGGCAACGGGCGGCTCCGACGTGGTGGACCGGCACGCCTGGGCCCTCGCGGCGCAGGTGTACCCGGCCAGCGGGCGGGTCGGCGGTGCGGCGGCGTACCTCTTCTCGCGGCTGGGAACGCCGGTGCTCGGCTTTTCGGCGCGCCAGGAGTGGGACGGATTCACCGTGGACACCTTTCCCGACCTGGTGCAGCGGGAGCGGTCGGCCTCGGCGATCGCCACCTTCCCGTTCCCCCGCTACCGCTCGTACGGGTGGATCAGCACCGGGGTGAACCTTCGCGAGAGCACCTTCGACTGGCTGGACGACGAAGACCGCGCGTTCCCGTTCGCCCGGGGCGAGGGGCTGGACGTGGGCGCTGTGCTCACCGTCGGGCGGTCGAGCGCGAGGGGCTTCGACTACTCCATCAGCCCGGAAGAGGGATGGCTGATGGCGGGCACCGTCGAGGGCCGCCGCTACCTGCGCGCGCCGGAGGAGGATGGAGATCCACGGGGCTACGTGCGCCTGGCGGGGCGTGGATTGGGGTTCCAGCCCCTGGGCAGGGTGAGCTTTGCGCGGAGCGTGCTGGGCGCGCGTGCGGTGGCGGCTGGCGACGTGGGCGCGCGCAGCCCGGGCTTCCAGCTGGGGGGCCTGGACGGCGGAAACGTCGCGGGGCCGCTGGGCACCGAGACGGGGATCGGGGGACGGCTGGAGTTTCCGGTGCGCGGGTACCAGAGCGGGACGCAGTCCGGTGACCGCGCGGTGTCGGCCAGCGCGGAGTACCGTGTTCCGCTGGTGCTGGTAGACCGCGGGTACCGGATGCTCCCTGCCTTCCTGGGCCGCAGCTGGGGCGCCGTGTTCGCGGATGGTGGCGCCGCCTGGTGCGTGGATGCCTGTTCCCCCTTGTTCGGCGCCAGCCGGGAGATCTCGCCCATCTACTCCATCGGCGCCGAGCTGGGCGCGCGCACGACGCTGTTCTACTACGCGACGCTCGACATCGTGGGCGGCGTGGCCGTGCCGCTCAGCGAGGTTGCAACGACCGTTGGCGGCGACGTCACAACGATGGAGCGGCCGAAGCCGAGCTTCTACCTGCGGCTCGGCAGGGCGTTCTAGGCGGTTAGGAAGACGTGGGCGACGCGGGTTTTGAGGCGCTCCGACGTGACTCGGCGCATGCCTTGGCGCCCCCCCTCTCCGGGCCTCTCCCCCATAAACCCCATGGGGGAGAGGAGAATTCGTCTGCGCTCCGGCTGGCCCCGCGCGCTCTATTGGCTCCCTTCCCCCGCGCAGTTTGCGGGGGAAGGGTTGGGGATGGGGGGCGCCGGCCCGAGCAGCCAAGCTCATCTGAAGGCTCCAAACCCCGAAGTGTACCCCCTCTCCCACGCTGTTTGTGGGAGAGGGTCGCACGCGTGTCAGCGCGGCGGGGTGAGGGCCCCACGGCAGCCGAGGCCTCGCCTTCCGTGACCGCTGCCGCGCCCGCGCTTGTACGTGCCCTCTGCTAGATCCTTCGCCCCGCGCGGGTCGGTGTGCGGGCTGGTAGGGTGCGCTTGGGGCTCAGGATGACAGGTTCGGGTGTGCGGCCAAGTGGATTGCGTCAGATGTTTTGTTCGGTTAGCGTAGCAGGCGTTCCCGCACGAACTCCCCGCATCACACCTCCGCACGATGACGACCGCCACACTTCCCCAGACCCGGGTGTCCTTTCGCCTGCTCGCCGAAACGTTTCTCGTATTCGGCATTCTGATGGCGGCCAGCATCGCCTGCCTGGGCTGGGAATCGCCCGCACGGTGGCTGGTGCTGGCGGGGCTGATCGTGGGGCAGGGGCTGTGGCTGGACCGGATGTACATCGCCGCGCACGAGGCCATCCACAAGAAGCTCTTTCCCGACCACCCGGCGCTGAACGACGCGCTCGGTACGCTCCTGCTGCTGCCCGTTGCCGCGCCGTTCACCGTCTATCGGAAAATCCACTTCTTCCATCACGGCCACAACCGCCGCGACGCGCACACCGCCAACCTCGACACCTTCCCCACCGCGCGACCGCTGACGCCGCTGCGGCGGGGGTACTACCACGCAGTGTGGATCTTCTTCGTGTTCCTGGGCGGCTTCTTCGTCCACTCCATCGCCGCCGTGCTGATCTTTCTGCTGGTGCCCGCCGCGCGCGCCGAAAAGATCTCGCCCGTGTTCAAGCACTGGCGGGGCTCGCGCAGGCTGCGCGCCTGGGCCGAGTTCGCCGGCGGCCTGGGCTTTCACGCCGCCGTCTGGTGGGCGCTGGGTTTCGAGGCGTGGATGGTGGCGCTGGGGCTGCCGCTGGCGGTGTTCGCCTGGGTGTGGTCGCTGCTCCTGTACGTGTACCACTACGATACCACGGTGGGGCCCGACGTGCGCCACAACGTGCGCTCGCTTCCCCGGCAGCGGTTCTTTTCGTGGCTGCTGCTGAACTTCAACGAGCACGCCACGCACCACTACGACCCCAACATCCCCTGGCACCAGCTGCCGGACCGCCGCGACATCCTGCCCGAGGCGCACCACCACAACCAGGGCGTCACCTCACTCTGGCAGGCCGTCTGGCAGCAGACCAAGGGGCCTCACATCGAGGAAATCGCCGACGTGGGCGAGTTTTCGGTGGACCTGGGGCTGATGCGCAGATGAAGATCCGCCCCGCGCGGCCGGGCGACGTGGAAGGGATGCTGCGGATCAAGCGGGAGCTGAAGCTGGACCCCGCGGGGGATGCGCCCGGTGGCGGGTTTCTGCTGGGGGCCACGCGCGAGCAGTACGAGTTCCTGGTGGCGAACGCGCAGGTGCTCGCCATCGCCGACGATGACGGCGCGCTCGGCGGCTTCGCCATCGCGCTCCCCGACACCGTGCTGCGCGCGACGGACGTCTGGGCCCGGCGCCGGTCGATCCAGTGGGGAGACGGGAACTGGGACGCGCTGGAGGACGCGCGCGTCGCCTACTTCGACCAGCTCGCCGTGCGCCCCGGCCGGCGCCATCGCACGTATGCGCCGGCCCTGGCGCTCGCCGCGCTGGAATGGCTCGCCGAAACAGGGCATCAGCACCTGTTCGCCACCGTTGTCCGCGAACCGGCGATGAACCTCGCCTCGCCCCCGCTGCTGCACGCCATCGGCGCGGCGCGGGTGGGCACCATCGACGAAGACTATCCCGAAGTCGGCCGCGTCCTTTCCGACGTCTACCATCTCGCTCTCCACGCCCGCACCGCCACGGATCTCGCCACCGGGTCCGCGCTGGGGCGGAGGGTGGCCCGCACGCTCGCCGCCGCGGCGGAGCCGTCCATCCCCTGACGCAACATCGAAGAATCACGCCACCGGCAGGGTGAACCAGAAGTTGGCGCCCTCGCCCGGTACGGTGT
The DNA here is from genome assembly GCF_036388275.1 of Longimicrobium sp. NCBI lineage: Bacteria > Pseudomonadati > Gemmatimonadota > Longimicrobiia > Longimicrobiales > Longimicrobiaceae > Longimicrobium > Longimicrobium sp. Next base: position 199,412 of record NZ_DASVSF010000002.1, on the reverse strand, counting down.
CGACGCCCACGCGGCCGCCGTGCGCCTCTACGATGCCGCGGACGATCGGCAGGCCAAGCCCCGCGCCGGCGCGGCGGGCGGGACCGTCAGCCTGCCAGAAGCTTTCCCACAGCCGCTCCACGTGCTCGGGGGCGATGCCGGGCCCCGTGTCGCGCACCCAGAACCTCACCTCGCCCGGCCCGGGATCCGCGCCCAGCGTCACCGTGCCGCCCGCCGGCGTGAACTTCAGCGCGTTGCCCACCAGGTTGCTGAACACCTGCATCACGCGGTCGAAGTCGGCCGCCACGTCGGGGCACTCCGCCAGGCGCACCTGCTCCAAGGCGGTTCCCCGTTCGCGCGCCAGCGGCATCATCATCCCCGCCGCCTGGTCCAGCAGCCCGCACGCGGAGAGGGGAGCGGCCTCCACCCGCAGCTGCCCGGCCTCGATGCGGGCCACGTCCAGCAGGTCGCGGATCATCCGCTCCATGGCCTCGGCGCCGCGCACCACCTGCTCGGCCGACTCGCGCGCGTCGGGGGGGAGGCCGGGGTCCGCCAGCAGGAAGTCGGCATGCAGGAGGATGGCGGCGAGCGGGTTGCGCAGGTCGTGCGACACCACGCCCAGCACCGAGTCGCGCGCCCGCACCGCCTCCTGCGCCTCGGCGTACAGGCGGGCGTTGTCGATGGCCAGCGCCGCGCGGCGCGCCATCTCCTGCGCCACCGTCAGGTCCTCCGGCCCGTAGCGGCGGCCGGAGTGGTCGTACGCCAGGGTGATGGCGCCCAGCGTGCGCCCCCGGGCGATCAGCGGCACGATGATGAACGAGCGTGGCTGGATGCGGGTGAACGCGGCGCGCGTCCGGTCGTCGTGGCCCAGCCGCGAGATCACGTCGTCCGTCACCTCGGGCACCAGCATCGGCGCGCCCGTGCGCACCACCTGCAGCACCGGGCGCCGCTCGGGGTCGCCGTCGGGCGGGTTGGCGGCGTCGGGCACCAGCAGCGCCTCGCCGCGCGGGTCGCGGTGCGCCAGCGCCACCCGCCGCGTGCCGCCGTCCGGCGTCACCTCGTCGATCAGGCAGTAGTCCGCCAGCTCGGCCACGGCCAGCCGCGCCAGCTCCTGGTAGCCGGCCTGGCGAACGAAGGCCGCGCTCAGCAGCGTGCCCACGTCGGCCAGGAACGCGGCCCGCCGCGTAGCCGCCTCGGCTGCCGCGCGCGCCTCCCGCTCGCGCTCCAGCAGCGCGGCGCGGGCGCGTTCCTGCGCCTTGCGCCCGCTGATGTCGTGGTAGATGCCCCAGGTGCCCACGCGCTGGCCCCGCGCGAACACCGGCGCCCCCGTGATGTGCACGTCGGTCACGCTTCCGTCCTTGCGCCGCCGCACCGTCTCCGCCTCCGTGCGGGCGCCCGACGCCACCTGCGCCGTGATCTGGGCGCCCTCGCCCCGCAGGTGGTCGGGAACGATCAGGTCGTTGATCTGCCGGCCCCGCGCCTCGTCGGCCGGATAGCCGAAGAGGCGGCTCCACTCGGGGTTCACGTCCAGCACCTGCTCCGACTCGTCCAGCAGGGCCAGCCCCTCGGGCGCGGCATCGAACAGCTGCTCCAGAAAGGCCCGCTGCAGCGCCAGCGCGCCCTCCCGGCGCTCCGTTTCACCCACGTCGCGAAGAACGAGCAGCCGCCCGTTCACCCGTCCGCGCGCGTCGTGCAGCGTCGTCACACGCACGTCCACGGGGTGCGCGCCCTCACCCGTGCCCACCTCCACGCGAACGGGCCCGTCTACCGCCTCCTGGTCCATCACCCCGCTCAGCGCCCCCAGCACCTCCGCCGCGGGCCGTCCCACGACGTCGGCCTCGCCGAGGGTCAGGATGCGGCGCGCCGCGGGGTTCACGTCCAGCACGCGCCCCGTCTCGTCCAGCACCACCACGCCATCGGGCATCTCTTCCACCAGCGCCGCGCGAGCGACGGGCACCAGGTCCAGCAGCCGCAGGCGGAAGATGGCCCAGAAGAAGACGGCGCCGCTGAGGGTGAAGAGCACGGGCATCGGGTTGGCCGGGAACCGCACCCATCCCGCCACGTGCAGCACGTTTCCGATCCACGGCACGGCCGCCGCCACCACGATGGCCCACGCCTGCCGGCGGTACAGGTGCGCCGACCGCACCGCGCCCAGGCTCACGACGCCCACGGCCAGCCACATCAGCCCCCACGAATACACCACGTGCAGCCAGAAGCCCCAGGCGGGCACGCTGTCGATGGCCGCCCGCCCGCCGCGCTCCACCAGGGCGAAGCGCGACCAGAAGGCGTGGTGCACGGGGTTGGTGGCCACCATCACCAGCGTCAGCGCGGGGATGGCGGAGAGCGCCATCCACCAGCGGCGCAGCCACGCTTGGCGCCCGGTGAACTGCAGCGCGAACACCGCCCATGCCACGGCGACGACGATGGCGCCGGCCTGGGTGAGCACGGCGAGCAGCGCCTTGCCCTGGAAGCTGGCGTTGGCGCGGTAGAAGGCGTACGCCAGCGACCACCACGCCGAAGACGCCATCAGCAAAACGAAGCCGCCCGCCGCGGGAACGCGCCGGTGGCGCCAGGCGAACGCGCCCAGGGCGGCGCACACCATCGCCGAAACGAGGAGCGGGATGAACTCGGGCGTGGACTGCCAGGCCATCGTCACGCGCGGGGCGGGGACAGCGGGGCGAGGCGGATGGCTTCGCGCCGATGCTGGCGGAAACGGAGCCGGCCAGCGGGTGGAACTCGACTGCAAACTACATCGTCGGCGTTGGCGGGCAACCACTTACAATCCATCCGCCACTCCTTGCACAAACCTCGTGCGCGGCGCACGGCGGGTTGACGAGGGCGGTCGTGGAGTGCACGTTGTGCGGCTTGTTCAACCCCGGCTGAGCCGAAAACAAGGAGGAAACGACTTGAGCACGACAGCCGATTGCACGCGGCCACTCCCCGGCGCGCTGCGCGTTCCCGCGCTGGTGGCCGCCCTGGCCCTGTGCGCCTGGGGCATGCCCGCCCGCGCCCAGCAGGCCGACAGCGCCACCGTGGCGCCCGCCAGCACGCAAGCCGCCGAGTCCATCAACCGCGACTTCTGGCGCTGGGTGCGGGACCGCGCGCGGCAGGTGCGCGAGATGAGCGGGGGGCCGTTCGCGTTCGCCATGCAGTTCCGCATCTCGCCCCAGCTGGCGCGCACCATCCACGACGCCGCCGAAAGCCAGGGGCTGGACCCGGAGCTGGGCTTTCGCCTGGTGCGGGCGGAGAGCGCGTTCAACCCCCGCGCGCGCAGCCACGCCGGCGCGCTGGGCTACACGCAGCTGATGCCCTCGACGGCGCGCTGGCTCGACCGGCGGATGACGACGCGCGAGCGCATCCTGGAGCCCGAGCCCAACCTGCGCGTGGGCTTCGGATACCTGCGCCGGCTGATCGACAAGTACGATGGCGACGTGCGCCTGGCGCTGCTGGCGTACAACCGCGGCGAGGGCGCCGTGGACCGCGACCTGCGCTCGGGCCGCAACCCGGAGAACGGGTACACGCGGCGCGTCCTTGGCATGGGGCGGGACAGGTACCAGGGTCCGGGGCGGCGGTAGGTCGGCGGGGAAGTGCGGAAGGCGGTTTACCCGCACTTGGGTGGGGAGGCCTCGGCTCCGTCGGGCGAATGAATTCGCTGCAACGACCACACGAAGTCTGCCTTCGCAGACTGGCCTGCTTGGGTGTGAGTTGAAGTGGGGCGCGCCCGAGCTTGGTGCAGTTCTCCCCCTCTCCCGCTTGCGGGAGAGGGGGCCGGGGGGAGAGGGCAGCCGGGGACTGCGCCGGAACCATCGAAGCGCCCCACATCCCGCCCGTCGTCCACTCCGAGTTCAGCCAAACCCCGCCGCGAAGCCCTGCACGGGCGAATGAATTCGCTGCAACGACCACACGAAGTTCGCCTGCGCGGACCGGCTTGTTCTCGTGTGTGGCGGATCGTGTGGCGCGCCCCTAGTGGGGTGCGCGGCGAGACCTCACATGGGGCGGCGCACCGGGTGCGAGTACTGCCGTTCGCGCGAGCTCTCCGAAACAAGCGCCGACACCCACGCCGCGATCACCGGGTCGTCCGGCAGCGCCAGCAGGTCTCGCGAGGTGCCCGTCGGCGGGCGGGGCGCGCCGCGCTGCGGGTCCAGCGTGCGCGCCACGCCGCGGCGAAGGAGCAGGTCGCATCCTTCGTCGATGCGGGCCAGGGCCGCGTCTGCGTCCTCCGAGGCGGGAATGGGGCGGGGGATGCGTGCGCCAAACAGGCCGTCGGCGATGGTGGCTTCCACGGCCATGGCCAGGGGCAGCCGGCCCGACGTGGCAAAGGCCCGCACGTCCGCAGTCAGCGCGCGCAGGTCGGCGGGGTCGTCGGCCGCCACCAGCTCGGTGGAGAGCGCGAACACGTGCTCCTCGCCGAACGGCAGCGCCCGCCCCATCACCACGCGTCCGGGAAGTGCCTCGCCGTTGGGGTCGCGGACCGCGATCTCCCGTCCGTTCGTCAGCGAACGCGCGAGCGCCGTCTCGTGGCCCGTGCTCCGGAACACGTGCCACGCGTCCGCCTCCGACTCCACCAGCGACCGCGCCGCCCTCCGCCGCGCGGGCGTCCATCCCTCCGCTTCGGCCGTGGCCAGCAGCGAGGCCAGGATCGGCTCTCCCAGGCCGAGCGTGGGGCGGTCGGCGAACACCCACTCCATCCGCCGCGTTACGGAGCGCTCTCCGCGCTCGCTCTCCAGGTCGGCATCGGCGGCCCAGCGTTCGCTGAACCAGTACGACGCCTCCACTTCCAGTTCCAGCAGCTCGTCGTGCGAGGCCCACCCCTCCACGCTGTGCAGCACCCGCTCGGCCGTGCGCGCCAGCGCCTCGGCGGGGTGCAGCGCGCGGGTGCCCAGCACCAGCTGGTATTCCGGGTGGGCAAGCAGCATCAGCGCGTGCTCGTGCCGCTCCAGCGCGGCCTCGCGCAGCCACTCGTCGGCCAGCGGCAGCGGGGGATCGTCGATGGAGGGCATCAGCTCGGCCGCGCTGGCGGGAATCATCCGCCGAACGCGCTCGACCAGCCGCTCCAGCTCTCGCGCGGACGCGGCCAGGCTCACGGCCGGCGCCGCGTCGGCGGTACCCAGCGCGTGCGCCACGATCTGGCGGGACAGCGAGGCCGCGCCCCGTACGATGTGCTCCGACGGGTCTTCTCCGTCGGCGGCCAGGGTGCCCAACGCGGCGCCGCCCGCCGCGGCGGCCAGTACGCGCACGGCGTACGCGGCGTCCGGGGCCAGGGCAATCAGCCGCGCCCCGGCGGGGAGCGCGCGCGTGGGCCTGGAAAGCACGGAGGCGGTCATCGGCACCTGGGCTTGCTGGTGGCTGGGCGACGTACAAATCGTCCACATCGTCGCGAATGCAACATCTTCGCCATCCGTTCGGGAAACGGCTGTCCTCGACGAAACGGCATCACGCATCACGCGCGCCACAACATGCAGACATGCACCAATCAGGCGTCTACCACCTGTTGCGTTCCTCGGTGACGAGGCGCGCAATGTCATCCCGACGGAGCGGCGACACCGAGGCTGCCGACACACTGTACTTCGCAGCGACTGAGGGATGTGCCACACAGCAATCGAAGCGCACGCGTGCTTCGGCGTGCACCGTGGCTCCCGTGAGCGGTGGCAGCGCGGAGTGGGGTGCTCGGGCCGGCGCCCCCCATCCCCAACCCTTCCCCCGCAAACTGCCGCGGGGGAAGGGAGCCAGTGCCGTGCGCTTCGGTGAATGCTCTGCGGATTCGATCGACGTTGGATCTCGCGCCACACACGCGGGCCCACACCGAGCTAGCGCCTCTCCCCCGCGCAGTTTGCGGGGGAGAGGTTGGGAGAGGGGGGCGCCAGCGGCGCGCACCCGATTCGCCTGATCGCGATTGAACTTCCCCCCTCTCCGCACAGTAGTATCGTGCGGGGAGGGGCCGGGGGAGGGGCACGCCCAGCCTTGCCCGACAGTGCTCCCGCGCGCAGACTCCTTTCCTCGCACTCGCGAACCATCCACTCGAACGATCCATCGCATGACCGCCCGCCGCCTTACGATCGCGCTCGCCGCGCTGACGATCGCCGCCGCCCCGGCTTCCGCAGTGGCGCAATCCGCGCCCCCGCTCGGCACGCTTCGCGAGCAGGCGCAGACCCGGCAGGAGTGGCTGCGGCTTCGGCTGGAGCGCGTGCTTCCGCGGCTGATGCGCCAGGAGGGCGTGTCGATGTGGATCGTTCCCGTGCGCGAGTACAACGAAGACCCGGTGTTCTGGTCGCTCGTCTCGCCCACGACGATGGCGGCCCGCCGGCGGACGATCTACGTGTTCTGTGATCGCGGGGCGGAGCGCGGGGTGGACCGCATCGCCATCGGCGGATCGCCGCAGGGCGGGCTGTACCGCGTGGTGCGCGACCCGCAGGCGGCCATGGGAACGGCCGGGCCCACCGTGCGCCCCGCCGAACCGTACGGCGCCGACCAGTGGCGGCTTCTGCCCCCGCTGGTGGAGGCGTGCGACCCGGCGACCATCGCGGTGAACATCTCGCACACGCACGCCTTTTCCGACGGCCTCACCGCGGGCGAATGGGAGCAGCTGCGCGAGGCGCTCCCCGCGCGGTACCGCGACCGCGTGGTCCGCCGTGAGATGCTGCCGCTGCGCTACATCGAGGAGCGGCTTCCGGAGATGATGCCTACGTACGTGCGGATGCAGCAGGTGGCGCACGACATCATCCGCACCGCGTTCTCCAGCCAGGTGGTGAAGCCGGGCGAAACGCGCACGCAGGATGTCGTCTGGTGGATGCGGCAGCGGCTGGCGGAGCTGGGGCTGGGGACGTGGTTCCAGCCGTCGGTGACGGTACAAAGGGCGGGCGTGGAGATGGGCGACTCGGCGGACCCTGTGATCCGCCGCGGCGACGTGCTGCACACCGACTTCGGCCTGACGGCGCTGGGGCTGAACACCGACACCCAGCACATGGGCTACGTGCTTCGCGAGGGCGAGACCGACGCGCCCGCCGGGCTGTACGCGGCGCTGCGCCGGGCCAACCGCCTGCAGGACCTGCTGCTGGAGGAGATGCGCCCCGGTGCCACCGGCAACGCCGTGCTGCGCGCCACGCGCGAGCGGATGCGCGCGGAGGGGATCGACGGAACCGTGTACACGCACCCCGTGGGCGACCACGGCCACGGCGCGGGGCCGCTGATCGGGCTGTGGGACCGGCAGGAGGGCGTAGAGGGACGCGGGGAGGTGACGCTGGTGCCGAGCAGCTGGTTTTCCATCGAGCTGCAGGCGACCACGCCCGTCGCGGAGTGGGGCGGGCAGCCCGTGCGGATGGCGCTCGAGGAAGAAGCCTGGATCGACGCCGACGGCACCCGCCGCTGGGTGCTCGCCCGCCAGGAGCGCTTCCACCTCGTCCGGTGAAAAGGCCGGCGGAGTGCGGTCTTCCAGGCACCGGAGCCGAGCCCACGCCCCCTCCATCCCTCACGTTAAAGCCAGGCAGCGACTGAGGGATCCGCCACACAGCAGGGGGCCCGCTCCTCGGCGTCGGACGCGTCGATCCCATTCTTCTCGCGATGCGAGAGCCGCAAACAGCAGCGATGGTGACGGGAGAACCGCGGTGCGCTTCGGGGAGTGTGTGGCGGAGCCCTCAGTCGCTGCGGTCGACGGTGCAGGGGCAGGTTCCCATTGGCCGCTCCATCGGGATGACATCGTCTGCGCCGAAGCTGCTGAACCGCGGTCGAATTCTCCCCCCTCCCCTGCGCAGCGGGGGACGGGGGCCGGGGAGGGGCTCCCGCAGCATGCGAAGCAGCCAGTCGAACCCCAACCGAAGTTCTCCCCTCTCCCGGCGCAGTTTGCCAGGAGGGCTGGGGGAGGGGCCTTCCCGCGGCATGCGAAGGACCCCCAACCGAAGTCCTCCCTTCGCCCATCACACGGAACCCGATGAACGTCCATCGCCACCGCCTCCGAGCGACCTTCCTCGTGCTCGCGGTCCTGTCGATCGCCGGGTGCGTACGCGCCGCCCCGTCGCCCAACGTATTCCGCGACGATGCAGCGGTCGCTGAACTCGTCCGCCTCCACGATCAGTATCGAGTGCCAGCCCTCACGACGCGCCAGTTCAATCACCAGGAGATCTGGAACGCGCTGGGGCCTGTCGTGGACGCCCCCGGCGGGCCGGACCGCGAAGAGGTTGGCCGCTCGGCCGAGGGCCGCCCCATCTACACGGTCAGCTTCGGCCGAGGCGCCACCCGCGTCCTCCTCTGGTCGCAGATGCACGGCAACGAGTCTACCGCCTCGATGGCGCTGACCGACCTGTTCCACTTCCTGGACGCCGCGCCCGACGACCCGCGCGCCCGCCGCATCGCGGAGCGGCTGACGATCGTCGCCGTGCCGATGCTGAACCCCGACGGCGCCGAGCGCTTTCAGCGGCGGAACGCGATGGGCATCGACGTGAACCGCGACGCCCGCGCGCTCGTCACCCCGGAAGCGCGCATTCTCCGCGCCGTCCATCAGCGCTTCCGGCCCGAGTTCGGCTTCAACCTTCACGACCAGGACGTCCGCGCCCGCGTGGGAAGCAGCGACCGGCTTGCGGCCATCGCGCTGCTCGCGCCTCCGTTCAACCGGTCGGGCGACGACAACCCGGTGCGCATGCGGGCCAAGCGCGTCGCCGCGGTCGTTCGCGCGGCCACCGAACCCCTCGTCGCCGGCCACGTCACCCGCTACGACGACACCTTCAACCCGCGGGCGTTCGGCGACCTGATGCAGAGCTGGGGAACGAGCACCGTGCTGATCGAGTCCGGCGGATGGAGGGACGATCCGGAGAAGCAGTACCTGCGAAAGGTGAACTTCGTGGCGCTGGTGAGCGCGCTGGACGCCATCGCCACGGAGTCGTACGCGGCCGCCGATCCGGGGCTGTACGAGGAGCTTCCGGAGAACGGGCGATCGGTGAACGACCTGCTCGTGCGCGGCGCCACGATCGTGCTGCCGGGCGTCGAGCCGTACCGGGCAGACCTGTCCATCAACTTCGCCGATGCCTTGGCGCACCGGGACGGCCGTATCACGGAAGTGGGCGACCTGGCGGAGGCCGCGGCGCGCGACACGATCGACGCGACGGGACTGTACCTGCACCCCGCGCCCGCGATGCTGTCGCAGGAAGGCCCGGCCCCGCCGGTGCTGACGGTGGACCGCCCCGCCATTTTCGTGCTGCGCCGCGCTCCCAACAGGGCGAGTGAAGCGGTGTGGAGCATGGGGGCGAGCGGCTACCGCAGAACTCCGGACTGAGGACAAAACAAAAACCGGGCGCGCCTTCAGGCCGCCCGGTTCTCAATCACTGTCGCACTAACGCACTAACGCACTCCCCCTTACGCAGCAATCGGATTCGGCAAAATCCCCGCCGCCGCCAGCGCGTCGGCCAGGCGGCCGCGGTCGCGGTTGCGCAGCGGCTGAATGGGCGGGCGTGGCGCCCCGCCGCGCATTCCCATGGAGTCCAGCGCCGCCTTCATCCCCGGGACCCCCAGGTCGGCCACCACCACCTTGTGAAGCGGGGCGATACGCTCCTGCAGGCGCCCCGCCTCGCCGAACCGCTCCTCGCCAAAGGCGCGCACCAGCGCCGCGCACTCTTCCGGAAGCAGGAGCGAGACAGCCAGGATGCCGCCCACCGCGCCCATCTCCAGTGCCGCGTACAGAATGGCGCCGCTGCCAGACAGCACGTCGCACCCGCCGCGGCAGGCGTCGGCCAGGTCGCCCAGCGTACGCAGGTCGCCCGACGAGTCCTTGATGCCGACGATGTTGGGGTGCTTGGCCAGTTCGTGCACCAGCCCCGGCTCCAGCTCCATGCCGCTGAGCTTGGGCGGCACCTGGTACAGGATCACGGGAACGGGAGCCGCCTCGGCCACGGCCAGGTAGTGGTCGCGCAGGGCGGCGGGCGTAAGCAGGGGCTTGTAAAAGGTGGGCGGCTGCACCAGCACCGCGTCGGCCCCGGCGGCGGCCACGGCGCGCGTCTGCCGGATGGCGGAACGGGTGCTTTCCGCCCCCGTGCCCGCCAGCAGCAGCCGGCCGCCATCCACCACCTCGCGGGTGGCCGCCGTCAGCCTCACCTTTTCTTCCTCGTCCAGCAGCACGCCTTCGCCGGTGGACCCGAACAGCACCACCCCGCTGAGGGGCGTCTCCATCCAGCGCCGCAGGTTGGCGCGCATGGAAATCACGTCCACGTCGCCCGTCACGGGATCGAACGGCGTGGTGGCGGGGGCGAAGACGCCGCTCAGCTCCATGCGGCCCCCGCGGAGTGCGGCTCGGGGGCCAGCCCCGGCAGCGCGCCCGTGCTCACGCCGTCCCCGTACAGGGGAATGCGCAGGGTGAACGTGGTGCCCTCGCCCAGCGCCGACTCCACCTCCAGGCGCCCGGCGTGGGCCTCGGCGATCTCGCGGCAAATGGCCAGCCCCAGCCCCATTCCCTTTCCTTTCGTGCTGACGAACGGCTGAAAGATCTGGTCCAGCTTTTCCGGGGCGATCCCCGGCCCGTTGTCGCAAATCCGCACCACGGCGGCGCCCCCCTCGCGGTCCACCGAAATGGCCAGGCGCGCGTCCTCCTGCGCCGCCATCGCCTCCGCCGCGTTGCGCACCAGGTTGTCGAGCGCCTGGCGAACGTAGTACGGATCCGCCAGCACCACCGCGGGTGCCACCCTGGAGACATCCACCCGCATTCCCGTTCCGCCCGACTCGTAGCCCGCCACCTGCCGGACCAGCTGGTGAAGCTCCATCGGCTGGCGGTTCATGGCCCGCTGCGCGCCCGAGGCGTACACCGACAGCTCGTCGAGCATGGCCACCAGCCGCTGCGACTCGCCGATGATGGCCTCGGCCACCTCGCGCCGCTGCAGGGGGTCGGCCACCATGCGCTCGTTCTGCAGCAGGTCGGCGTGCAGCACGATGGTCTGCAGCGGGTTCTTGATCTGGTGAAGGATGCGCGCCGTGGCCGTGCCCATGGCCGCCAGCTTCTCCTCTTCGGCGCGCTGCCGGTCGGAGCGGCGCAGCAGGGTCACGATGACGCCGGCGGTGAACAGCACCACGCTGGCCACCACCACCACGCTCACCACGAAGAGCAGGCGGTTGTCGGGCACCACCAATGCCGCCTGGGCCAGGGTCATGCGATGCGGCGCACGGACAGGCGTTCAGCCACGGCTGTCGGCCCGGCGCGAATCGGGAATGCGCGACACGATGAACGAAACCGTTTCGCCCTTTTCCTCGCCCTCGGGAACGATGGTTTCCACGATGATGCGGCGGACGACGCCGCGGTCGTCGCGCAGGTTCACCTCGAACTCGATGCCCAGCTCGGGCGCGGCGATGTGCGTCCGCACGCGCGGGCCGGGGTCGGCCAGCGGCGTCTCGGAGTTGCGCAGCAGGATCTTCGTGGACTGGCGCCCGCTGTCCAGCCCGCGGGCCACCTTCACCTGATGGAACCAGTCCGGCTGGTAGCCGATGATGTACCGGCGTCCGTGCTGGTCCTCTCCTTCGCCTTCGCGGTTGTGGCGTGCCATCCGGACCTCCGGTAAGGCGTGCACTTTGGGTGCTACTCCCCGGGTGGAGAATTTCCGTTTTTGTGGCGTGCTCGTCAAGGGAAACGGCACCGGGGCGCCGCTCCGTCCTTCACGGAAGCGGAAAGGGCACCGGCACCCACGCCAGCACGAACGACACGAAGCACGCCCACGCCACCGCCCGGCGCGGCCCGTTCAGCCGGAACGACGCGTCCCAAACGGGGGGGTGCGCCAGCCGCCCCCGGCCGATCAGCAGCACCAGCGCCGCCCACACCCACCATCCCGGGTACCACGCCCCCAACACCAGCAGCACCCCCAGCGTCACGCGGCTGGCGGCGACGTGAAGCCGCGGCGACAGGGCATAGGCAACGTGCCCGCCGTCCAGCTGGCTGACGGGAAACAGGTTGAGCGCGGTGAAGAACAGGCCGAACCACCCCGCCACCGCCACGGGATGAAGGATGATGGTCTGCGCGTCGGCCAGGGGCGAGAGGGCGCGAAGCGCCCACAGCAGCGGCGATTCGCCCAGGGAAAGGGCGCCGTCCGGGTAGAGGGCGACCACCCGGGCGCCACCGGGCGCCTTCTCCGCGACGCCCTGGCTGAACGCGAGTCCCGCGGCGTAGACGGGAATGGAAAGGACGAAGCTGATGACGGGGCCGGCGGCGCCCATGTCCAGCAGCGCGGCGCGGTTGATCAGCGGCGAGCGCAGGCGGATGAACGCGCCGAAGGTTCCCAGCGGGCTCACGATCCACGGAGCGGGGGCGAAGTAGGGAGGCGAGGCGTCCATCCCGTGGCGCCGCGCGAAGGCCCAGTGGCCCAGTTCGTGCGCGCCCAGAATGCACAGCAACGGAACGGAGAACCACAGTCCCGGCGCCAGCGCGAGCGGTGTCAATTCCGTCGGCACGGGAATCGCTAGCCCCGCGACGCTCGCGTCTTGCATGGCGAGCGGGTTGCCCGGGCTCATCCACGCGCCCGCGATGGTGGCGGTCATCAGGGTAAGCGCCAGGAGCAGCGCGTGAAGCCACCACCGCTCGCGAGGGCGGTGGGCCACACGGCGAACCAGCGTCGCCTCCACTCCGTAAGGGCCGTCCTGCAGGTAGCGGGGCCCGGGCCAGCGGGCCAGCCAGTCGGAAACCCGCGGGTCATCCGCCGTAACGCCGGGGTGCAGGTATGCGTGAACCACCTGCTGGCCGTGCAGCTCCACCATTCGCCAGGCCGCGAACGGCCCCCACTCGTCGGGCACTTTTTCCTTGACGCTCGTGTATACGGTGCTTAGGTTGGGGCCAACGTCCCCTGAAACAAAGCCTGCACAGACCCGGGCGCGGCGCGCCTCTCTTTTTCGCCTCCCCGCACATATCGCGGAACGATCCAGCGAACCCGGCAGCCGCACCATCGAGGCCGGGCCGTGCTGATACATTCGGAGCAGAACGTGGACATTAGCACCATCAAGACCAAGAGCATCGCCGAGCTGCACGAGATGGCGGAAGGGCTCAACATCTCCAACTATTCCGGCCTCCGCAAGCAGGACCTCATCTACCGGATCGAGCAGAACCTGCTCGACAGCGAGGTGGTGCTGCGGGGCGAGGGCGTGCTGGAGGTGCTTCCCGAGGGCTACGGCTTCCTGCGCTCGCAGGACTGGAACTACCTGTACGGGCCCGACGACATCTACGTCTCGCCCAGCCAGATCAAGCGGTTCGACCTTCGCACCGGCGACACGGTGATGGGGCAGGTGCGCCCGCCCAAGGAGGGCGAGCGCTACCTGGCGCTGCTGAAGGTGGAGCGGGTGAACGGCGACGAGCCCGACCGGGCCAAGCACCGCGTGGCCTTCGACAACCTGCGCCCGCGCTACCCGGACGACCGCATTCACCTGGAAACGGTGGGCGGCGACCTGTCGCTGCGGGTGATGGACCTGATCGCCCCCATCGGCAAGGGGCAGCGCGGACTGATCGTGGCGCCCCCCAAGGCGGGCAAGACGATCCTGATGCAGAAGATCGCCAACGCCATCACCGAGAACCATCCGGAAGTTCACCTGATCGTGCTGCTGATCGACGAGCGGCCCGAAGAGGTGACCGACATGCAGGAAAACGTGAAGGCCGAGGTCATTTCCTCCACCTTCGACGAGCCTGCCGACCGCCACACGCAGGTGGCGGAGATGGTGCTGGAAAAGGCCAAGCGCCTGGTGGAGCACGGCCGCGACGTGGTGATCCTGCTGGACAGCATCACCCGCCTGGCCCGCGCGTACAACGTGGTGGTGCCGCACTCCGGCAAGATCCTGTCGGGCGGCGTGGACGCCAACGCGCTGCACAAGCCCAAGCGGTTCTTCGGCGCGGCGCGGAACATCGAGGAGGGCGGCAGCCTCACCATCATCGCCACGGCGCTGGTGGAAACGGGGAGCCGCATGGACGAGGTGATCTTCGAGGAGTTCAAGGGCACCGGCAACCTGGAACTCGTGCTGGACCGGCACATCGCCGACAAGCGGATCTTCCCGGCGATCGACCTCAACCGCTCGGGCACCCGCCGCGAAGACCTTCTGCTCAACGAGCTGGAGCTTACGCGCGTGTACCTGCTGCGCAACTTCCTTTCCGACATGCCGCCGGCGGAAGCCATCGACTTCCTGCTCAGCCGCATGCGCAAGACCAAGGCGAACAAGGACTTCCTGGATTCCATGGCCCGCGGCGGCTGATGCCCCGCGCGGGCTCGCCCCTGCAAAGGCCGGCCTCCGTCGCGGGGGCCGGCCTTTCGCGTACGCCTGTTGCATTGCCCTGGCGACAGTCGTTGCCGTGGCTCCCGTCTTTCCCTGGGTCCTGAAATGCCGGACGATCCGAACGAAGAAGGCCGCGCGGAGCGAGTGACCGTGCTGATCGACGCGAGCAACGTGGCGCACTCCACCGAGGGCGAGCACCCCCGGCTGGAGAACATCGGCATCGTGGTGCGCAAGCTCCGGGAAGAGGGGTACGAGCCCGTGGTGATGGCCGACGCCGCGCTCCGGCACCAGATCGACGACCGGGAGGGGTACGAGCGGCGGCTCGATGAGGGAAAGATCCGCCAGGCGCCCGCGGGCACCGACGCCGACTACTTCATCCTGGCGTTCGCGCGGGAGCTGGATGCGCTGATCGTGAGCAACGACCGGTTCCGCGACCGCGCCGAGGCCTTTCCCGAGGCCCACGAGCGGATGATCCGCTACATGATCGTCGCCGACGAGGTGGTGTTCGAGCGCCGCAACAAGCCGCGGTAGGATCGTCACCCGGCCTCGTTGTCATCCAGAGGCCCAAGCGCACCGTGCCAGCCGACGGCACATCCCTCGCGGGCCGAAGGATCTTGCCGAGGGCACGAACGAACCGGGGCGCGGCAGCGGTCACAGAAGTGGCGGCCTCGGCTCTGTCCCGGCGGTTGAAACCGCAGCTGGCAAATCACGAAGTCCGCCTGCGCGGACTGCAAGGGCCAGCCGAGTGCGCGCAGGCCGGCAACGAGCACGGGCTGGCTCCCTTCCCCCGCGCAGTTTGCGGGGCAAGGGCTGGGGATGGGGGGCGTCTTCCGGGATGGAGTTCTCCGCGCTCGTATCCGCCGCTTGTCCCCGTCGCCCGTGCCCGGTAGGTTGATGCTTCAGCCGCCCGCCCGCCCGGCGCGGCGCCCACGCAGGGTTCCCATCCCGAAGTCCCAACGCAGCACTCACTTGAGAGACATCGCGCTTTACCACGGCGACGGCCACGGCTGGATCGAGGTCATCACCGGGGTGATGTTCAGCGGCAAGAGCGAGGAACTGATCCGGCGCGTCCGCCGGGCCCTCATCGCCCGCCGCCGCGTGCAGGTGTTCAAGTCGGCCCTCGACGACCGCTACGCCGGCGTGCGCACCATCAGCTCGCACGCGGGCTCGGGGGTGGAGGCCGTTCCCGTGCGCTCGTCGTCGGAGGTGGCCGCGCAGGTGATGCCCGGCGTGCAGGTGGTGGCCATCGACGAGGTGCAGTTCCTGGACGAGGGGATCGTCGACGTGATCAGCGTGCTGGCAGACCGCGGCGTTCGGGTGATCGTCGCCGGGATCGACATGGACTTTCGCGGGGAGCCGTTCGGCCCCATGCCCCACGTGCTGACGGTGGCGGAGACGGTGGACAAGCTGCACGCCATCTGCGTGCTGTGCGGCAACGCGGCCACCCGCAACCAGCGCCTGGTAGACGGCGCGCCGGCGCCGTACGAGGGGCCCACCATCCAGGTGGGCGGCCACGAGGCGTACGAGGCGCGCTGCCGCGGCTGCCACGAGGTGCCCAGCGACCAGCGCTACCAGACGTCGCTGCTGGACCTGCTGGAAAGCACCCCCGCCGACCCGGTGATCCTCACCCACGAAAGCCTGCAGCGCCGCGCCTGATCATCCGCGCGGACAGCAGAAGCGGCCCCGGCGCACACGTGCCGGGGCCGCTTTCTTCGCCAGACGGGATCAGGTGCCGGTGCCGCCGTGCATCTCGTGCCCGCTGACGACGTGGGTTTCTCCCACGTTCGGCTGCTGGCCGGTGAGGATGCCCTTCACCACTTCGAACAGCACCACCGGGCGCGGCGTGTTGCTCACCATGTACACCACCGTGTCGGCGTCCACGGCGATCAGCGCCAGGCGCGGGTCGTCGGGCCCGCCGTCGCGGCCGGGGCCGTCGTCGGGGAACCACGCCTTCCAGTCGGGCTTGTACAGCTCGTGGATCTTGGCCCGGTCCGTTACCACCCGCGCCTGCCCGCTGACCGACACCCACTCGCGCGTGCGGTCGCGATAGAACGACAGGTTCACGTGCGTGTCGGATTCCAGCTCGTCCATCTTGTGCGTCTCGCCGTCGGTCACGAACCACAGGTCCGCGCCCTCCTGCCGCCCCTGCACCTGCATGGGCCGGGAAACCAGGTTTCCGTCCGGGCGGCGCGTGGTGAACATGGCGACGGAGATCCCGTCGATCAGTCCGAACAGCTGGTCGAGCTTCTTTTCCGTCGGTGCGGGCGTGGCGTCGTGCGGCCCGCTGCTGAATTCCGGCATCTTCAACGATCCCTGCAGAGAAGGTTTGGTCAAGGTTGGGGGCGGAACGCCGCCTGCGCAGGCCGCGTGCCGGGCGCCCGCACCTTGCCGGCCCGGGGGGCGAAGGGGCATCCTTCCCGCGGATTCGCCCCGTTCCCGACACCGACGACCTTCTCTTGCCTCCCGCAACCACGCATCGCCTGCAGATCTTGGGGGCGGCCCTGTTGTTTTCGACGGGCGGCGCCGCCATCAAGGCTACCACCCTCACGTCGTGGCAGGTAGCGGGCGGGCGCTCCGTCATCGCCGCGGCCGCCATCTTTCTGCTCCTGCCGGCGGCCCGCCGGGGGTGGAGCTGGCACGTGCTTCCGGTGGGGGTCCTCTACGCCGCCACCCTCGTCCTGTTCGTCACCGCGAACAAGCTCACCACCGCCGCGAATGCCATCTTCCTGCAGGCGACGGCGCCGCTGTACATCCTGCTCCTGAGCCCGCTCCTCCTGGGCGAGCACGTGCGGCGGCGCGACCTGGTCCTGATGGCCCCGGTGGTGCTCGGGATGCTGCTCTTCTTCATCGGTGCCGACCAGCCTCTGCACACCGCTCCCGACCCGCCCCGAGGGAACGTCCTCGCGCTGCTCAGTGGCTGCACCTACGCGCTGATGCTGATGGGGCTCCGCTGGATGGGGAGCCGGGAGGGGGGGCAGGGCTCGACGCTTCCCACCGTGGTGGCCGGGAATCTGATCGCCTTCCTGGCCTGCCTCCCAGCCGCGTTGCCCGTAACGGGCGCGACCGGCGGCGATTGGCTGGCGGTCGGCTACCTGGGAGTCTTCCAGATCGGCGCGGCGTACCTGCTTCTGACCGCCGGCCTCAGGCACCTCCCGGCGCTGGAAGCCTCGCTGCTCCTGCTGCTGGAACCCGCGCTCAGCCCGGTGTGGGCCTGGCTTTCGCACGGGGAGCGGCCGGGCGCGTGGCCCATCGTTGGCGGCGTGCTGATCCTGGGGGCCACGCTGCTGAGGACGCTGGTGGACGCGCGGGCGGAGCGCCGGGGCCAGCCGCCCGCGGTGTGAGTGGGAGAGGGCGGAAGTGCGTGAGTGGGTGAGTGCGGAAGTGCGGAAGTGCGGCGAGGGGCCCCGGATGAGTTCCGGGGCCCCTCGTGTTCTTGATGCGGCGGCTGCTCAGTCGCTGGTCGTCCAGACTACGGGGATGGCCACCTTCACCGGCACCACCATCCCGGCGATCTTCGCGGGGCGGAAGCGGAACCGCTCGGCGGCGCGCAGTGTGGCAGTCTCGAACGCCGGGTGCGACGTCTCGATCACCCTCGCGGACCCTGGCCGCACCCGCCCGTCCTCGTCAACGATCACCTCGACCACCGCGCGGCCGCTGACCCGCGCATCGCGCAGCTGCGGCGGATAGTTGCGCTCCATCAGGCGGGACAGCCCGTTGCGGTCCAGCGAGGGCAGTTCGTCCACGTCGCCCTCACCCGGAACCCAGTCCTTCGGTTTCACTGGCGTGCCCGGGGGGACGGGGCCCGTGGGCGGGCGGTCGTCCGCCGGGTCCACGGGCCCGATCACGTCGCCCGGCTTGCCGATGCCCGTCACCATGTCAGGCGTGATCGGCGTCTCGTCCGGCCGCGGAGGACGGATGAGGTCCGGTACGTCCGTGGGAGGCTGCAGCACCACCGTCTCCCCCGTCACCGGGGCATCAGGCGCGGGCTCGTCCGGCGTGTCCGGAGCGGGCGGGGGCGGATCCACGATGGGCTTTTCGATCGCCTTTTCCGGAACGTCCGGGATGTCGACGATGCCGTCGAGCACGACCTCGGTCCGCTCCGGCTCGCCGGAGGCGGCGTACATCACCCCGCCGAAGATCGCGACGTGGGCGGCGGCCGAGACGGCCAGGAACAGGGGGCTGATCGCCCGGCGCTTCTTTTCCCGAACCAGGATCTGGAACATGCGGCACCTCCTGCGCGTGGATCGGTTGGCCAAGTGGCCAGTGGGTCGCGGGGGGCGTGGGGCGATCGTGTCGGCGCCTATGCCGTCGTACGTCGCCGCCGGGCGGGAGTTCCATCCCGCTCCGTGCCCTTCCACATACGCAACGAACGATCGTTCGCCATTCTGACCGGCCGGGACAATGACGCTCAGCGGCAGGGTCCACCCTGAGTGCACACGTTCCACTCACGTCTCAGCATCGCCCGCGAGCGATATAGTCCCGGTACTCGTCCTGAATGACGCCTTCGTTCACCCAGCGGTCCGGAGCGGCTCCATACTCGGTCCGCGCGAGCGTTAGTGCCTCCTCCAGCGTGGCGCACGAGTGCTCGGCCGCGGGATCGCCTTGCTCTCCGTCTACTTCTGAGAAATCGTACAGGTCGAGGGAATCCTCTCCGCCCTGATCGTAGCTCTCGTAAAGGAGCAGCGTCACACCCCCGTCCTCCGGCTGGAGCGTGAGCCAGCGCAACGCCGGGGATCCATCGTGCTCGAAGCCGCCGAGGAATTGCTCGACAGGCCGACCGCGATTCAGGGCGCTCTTGATGGCCCAAGGAAGGAGGTAGCGCATCGTGTGTTACTCACGAATTGATGGACGAGGTATGAAGCATGCGCACAACAACCGACCAGCTACATTGAAGCGGCTGGCATTCGGCGCACAAGAGGCTGCCGACGCGTTGCACGCACCCAAACCTGCCGGAGCGTGATCGAATTCTCCCCTCTCCCGCTTGCGGTAGAGGAGCCGAGGGAGAGGGCAGCCGGGGAATGCGCCGGAGTTATCGAAACGCCTCGACGTCGCGGCCGCTGCACGGGTGCCGCTGCCGCGGCCCGGCTTGGAAGTGCCCAATGCTAGATCCTTCGCCCCGCGAGTAGGATGTGTAGGCTGGTACGGTGGCACCTGGGGCTCAGGATGACAGATTTCTCGGCTCTGCCCTGATTCACACCCGGGCTCCGGGTACACACCGGGCTAGCTCCCTTCCCCCGCGCGGTTTGCGGGGGAAGGGTTGGGGATGGGGGGCGCCGGAGGCATGCGCCAAAGCTGGCCTCCACCCGCCTCAGCCGTCGGAGATGCACCACTCGACCGGGGTCTTTCCGGCGCGCTGCAGCTCGCGATTGATGATGGTGAACGGCGTGCTTCCGAAGAAGCCCCGCTTGGCCGAAAGCGGTGACGGGTGCGCCGACTTGTGCACGTAGTGCGGCGCGCCGATCAGCGTCTCCTTCTTGGCCGCGTACCCGCCCCACAGCACGAACACGACGGGATCTTCACGAGCCGCCACCGCGCGGATGACCGCGTCGGTGAACGTTTCCCATCCCTTGCCCTTGTGCGCGTTGGGCTCGCCCTCGCGCACCGTCAGCACCGCGTTCAGCAGCAGCACGCCCTGCTCGGCCCAGGGAACCAGGTAGCCGCTGCGTGGCACGGGGCACCCCATCTCGGCCTTCAGCTCCTTGAAAATGTTGGACAGCGACGGGGGAGGGCGCACGCCGGGAAGAACCGAGAACGCCAGCCCGTGCGCCTGGCCGGCGCCATGGTACGGGTCCTGTCCCAGGATCAGCACCTTCACCGCGTCGTACGGCGTCAGCTCCAGCGCCGTGAACTCGTTGCCTTCGGGCGGAAAGACGGTCGCGCGGCTTCGCTCCTCGCTCACGAACGCGCGCAGCTTCTGAAAGTAGGGCTTCTCCAACTCGGCTGCCAGGGGGGACCGCCACGACGGCGGAAGCGTCGGATTCATCGGCCGGAACTCGCGATTGGGGCGCGGAAGTGAACAGCGTGCACTCCGACCGCGGGATGCAATCGTGAGGCCGGGACTGGGCTCGTCATGATTCTGGACGTTCCGGCACTCCGCATGCATTTTGGGAGATCCACGGCGCCGGGGCGGCCCGCGTGGAACTTCGCGGGCCGCCGGGCAGTACGGCGAAGACCACACGTTTCGCTGGAGGCATGGATGATCAGGCCCAACGTACGAGCATCGTTCGGCAGGCGCGAGGCGGAATTGCTTACCTCGCTGGTCGGTCCGGGTGGGGAGGAGCGGCTGCGCGAGCAGGGGCTGGACGCGCTGCTGGACGACACGGGTGTGCTGCGCGCGCTGGTGCGCAGCAAGGGCGTGAGCGCCGTTCCGGCTCCGCTGCTGTTCTACGTGATGGTGCGCCACGCGCTGATGCAGCGCGAAATCCAGGACCGGCAGCTGGCGGACTACACCGCGGCGGTGCTGCTGGAGTTCGCCATGGCCGGCAAGGCGCACCGCGTGGACGGGGGAGAGGGCGAGCCGTTCTTCTACCTGACGGACATCCTGGGGGCACTGGAGCGGGCGCGGGGGGAGCGCGAGTTCCTGCTGCGGGTGCACCTGGGCAACTTTGCCCTGTGGCTGGGGGGCGTGTTCCCCGACTACATCGCGCACCGGGTGCAGCGCCGCGGCGCGCCGCCCATGTCGTACTACGACGAGATGGGCGCGGCGGGGTTCCGGATGGCGGCGGGGAGCGACCTGGCCCTGCGCCACGGCGTGGGCGACCTGTTCCTGCGCGCGGCCGACCGCTTCCGCGACGTGCGGTCGGCGCTCAACTCGCTGTCGGACACGCTGTTCTTTCCGCAGTCGCAAGACGCCATCGAGCGGCTGCTGCGCCAGGTGAGCGACGACTTCCAGCGGCAAAGCGGCTGGCGCTGATTCGCGGGGTGCCCCTCCCCCGGCCCCTCCCCGCACAAACTACGTGCGGAGAGGGGGGAACTTCTGGCGCGGTTCGGCTGCGTTCGGCGCATGCTTCGGGCGCCCCCCATCCCCAACCCTTCCCCCGCAAACCGCGCGGGGAAGGGAGCTAGCCCGGTGCTGCACACCCGACCCCTCCGCACAGACTGTCATCCTGAGCCCCAGGCGCACCGTACCAGCCCGTACACCGTCCCTCGCGGGGCGAAGGATCTAGCGTGGGGCTCGTATTAGCTTGGGCGCGGCAGCGGTCACGGAGGTGTGGGGCTCGGCCTCGCTCGGCCGTGGCATTTCGACGGAGGCCGGCGCATGCCCCGGCTGCCCTCTCCCCCGGCCCCTCTCCCGCGAGCGGGAGAGGGGAGAATTCGAACGCGCTTCGGCAGGTGTGGTGCGCGTGCGGGTAAAGCCCCGAGCGGGACGCGGCAGCGGCCCCGAGTCGGGGCTTTTCCGCTTTCCCAGCGGCGGGTTCACCCGCTCAGGGGCCGGCGGTGCACGCTGAGGCTCTCGTACTTTGCGATCGCTGTGTGGCGGATCCCTCGTCGCTGCTATCGTCGGCGACCGGGCGGGTTCGGTGGGGCCGCTCCTCGGGATGACAGATGCGCTTCGGCAGGTGTGGTGCGCGTGCGGGGGAAGCCCCGAGCGGGACGCGGCAGCGGCCCCGAGTCGGGGCTTTCCGCTGTCCCAGCGACGGGCTCACCCGCTCAGGCAGGCAGGTGAATGCCTCGGCTTCCATCACCGCTGCCGCGCCCATGCGATTACGTGTCCGCGGCTAGATTCTTCGGCCGCGTGGGATGTACTGCGGGCGGGTGCGGCGCGCTTGGGCCTCAGGATGACAGGTTCTGTGGCACCAGGGCGTTCGTCGGCACCACGTCGGCGTCGGAGGTGCGCGTCAGGCCTTCCCATCCACAGCGCGGGCACCAGCGTCGCTGAAGCTTGCCCATCAACAGCCTCTGCAGCATCCGGCCGCCCATCCCCATCCGCACGGGAAGCGTTTCCGCGTCGCATTCGTCGCAGGTGCGCTCCGAGGGAAAGATCAGGTAGCACATCGCGATCGCAAGCAGCAGCTTGGAGATGAACGCAACGAAGATGAAGAACATCCACAGAAGCATCGGCACCACGCGTGTCGGGGGACGGGTTGGCACCGGGATGCGCATCCCTTGTGCCCGTCGGATGTTCCCGTACGCCGGAGCGGGGGCCCAGTTCCGCTGCGAAACTGCATCTCACACGGAGGGCACGGAGGTCACGGAGGAGGAAGGCAATCCCCTCCGCCGCTCCCCCGTGTACTCCGTGCCCTCCGTGTGAGGCCTTCTGTTTTCTGCGGTGTACTCGTAGGTTGGCGCGCGCACCTTCAGTCACCGCACGTGAATCGGAAATGAACGTCCTCAACGTCCAGAGTCTCAAGAAGAGCTACGGCACCCGCGTCGTCTTCGATGGCGTTTCGTTCGCGGTGGACGAGGGCGACAAGGTGGGCTTCATCGGCGTCAACGGATCGGGGAAGAGCACCCTGTTCCGCATCGTGGCCGGGCTCGAGGGGCACGAGGGCGGCACGCTCGCCTTCCAGCGGGGGATCCGCGCCGGCTACCTGTCGCAGGAGCCCGAGTTCGACCCAGGCGCCACGATCCTTTCCGCCGTCGCGGGCGGCAAGCCCGAGCTGCTGGACGCCATCAGCGAGTACCACGCGGTGGCCCAGGCGCTCACGGCGGGGGAGGGCGACGTCGACCGGCTGCTGGCGCGGCAGGAGCGCGCGGCTGGCCGCATCGACGCGCTGGGCGGGTGGGACTACGAGCACCGGATGGAGGCCATCCTCACCAAGCTGGACGTGGCGCACTGGGAGCGGCCGGTGGAGGGCCTGTCCGGGGGCGAGCGCAAGCGCGTGGCGCTGGCCCGTGTGCTTCTTCAGCAGCCGGAGCTGCTGCTGCTCGACGAGCCCACCAACCACCTGGATGCCGACACCACGGCCTGGCTGGAGGAGCACCTGCAGGAGTATCCCGGCGCGGTGCTGCTCATCACTCACGACCGCTACTTCCTGGACCGCGTGGTCACGCGGATGCTGGAGGTTTCCACCGGCGAGCTTACGGGCTATCCCGGCGGCTACACCGAGTACCTGGAGGCCAAGGCCGAGCGGATGGAGCGCGCCTCGGTGGAGGAGGAAAAGCGCAAGAAGCTGATCGCGCAGGAGCTGGCGTGGGTGCGGCGCTCGCCATCCGCGCGCACGGGCAAGCAGAAGGCGCGCATCGGGCGGCTGGGCGGGCTGGAGAAGGAGCAGAAGGATAAGCGGATGCCCAACCGCGACGCCGTGGAGATCAACCTGAATGAGGCGCCGCGCCTGGGGCGCACCGTGCTGAACCTGCACGGAATCGCCAAGTCGTTCGATGAGCGTGTGCTGATCCGCGGCTTCAACGGCATGCTGCAGGCGGGCGAGCGCATCGGCATCATCGGGCCGAACGGGGCGGGGAAGACCACCCTCCTGCGCATCATCCTGGGGCAGGAGCCGCCCGACGCCGGCGAGGTGGAGGTGGGCAAGAACACGCGTTTCGCCTACTTCGACCAGCGCCGCGAAGAGCTGAATCCCGACCACTCCATCTACGAGGCCGCGGCCGACAGCGACTGGGTGATGGTGGGCGGCCAGCGCACGCACCTGCGCAGCTACCTGGAAACGTTCCTGTTTCCGCCCGAGAAGCAGCGCCAGGTGGTGCGCTCGCTTTCCGGCGGCGAGCGCAACCGGCTGCTGCTGGCGCGCCTGTTCCTGCTGGACGCCAACCTGCTGATCCTGGACGAGCCTACGAACGACCTGGACCTGGTGACGCTGCAAGTGCTGGAGTCCGTCCTAGCGGATTATGGCGGGTGCGTGCTGATGGTAACGCACGATCGCTTCTTTCTGGACAAGGTCGCGACGGGGCTGATCGTCTTCGAGGGCAACGGCGTGCTTCACCGCCACGAGGGCAACTACGACCTCTACCGCCGTCTCAAGGAGCAGAAGGAGGCCGAAGCCGCCACCGCCCAGACGACCGCGCGCAAGGCCGCGACGTCCTCAGCCCCCGCCAAGAAGGACGAGGGCGGGCGCAAGCTGAGCTACAAGGAAAAGAAGGAGCTGGATGGGATGGAGGCTGCCATCACCGCGGCCGAGGCGCGCAAGGAAGAACTCTCCGCGCGCCTGGCCGATCCCACGCTCTACGCCGGCCCCGCCGACGAGGTAGCGCGCGTCACGGCGGCGTTCAAAGAGGCCGGCGAAGCGGTGGATGCGCTCTACGCGCGCTGGTCGGAACTGGAAGAGGCCGGGGCGTGATGTCAGCGTGGGACTCGGCCGGACATCGACGGATATAGCGTATTTTCCGGCACTTGCGGTGTTCAGCGTTGAAGCACTGCGGCAAGCTGCTTCCGATGATAGGCAACGAACTGCAGGGTTCGCAACAGTGGTTTCTGTTCGTCAACCATATTCGAGAGGATACTGACCGAAACGAGTGTGGATAAGATCTCCTCGAGCAGTTCACTGACTAAAATCAACCGACCCCCGCCAAGACTCTTGCGACCACCCGTCTTTGCTGCAAAGAGGAGAACTGCATGGGACTCGATCTCAGAAGGTATAGCAAGGCCGGAGAACAGTGACGGGATGAACTGGCGTCCCAGTTCGAACTTCTTGGCGAATCGGACTTCTCGCTTTTCCCACGCCTGCGCGTCCAGCGAAGTCTCGATATGGACAAGATGCTGACGGTCGGGGTGGAACGCTACGATATCGAGTTCCCCCTCGTGCCCTCCCTTTTTTCGACGCCCGACTTTGATGTTCCTTCGGATGAAATACCCTTGATACTCGTACCATTCAGCGACGAGTTGCTCAAGATGATTGGCGGCCATGATCTCTACCAGGACAGGTCAGGATGGCACTACGGCCATGGTATAGGAACGCTGACGCACTCGCCTACGCCCGAACGCGCGTAGCGTTCACTCCATGAGTCCAGGTGTGAACGCTGACCCCCGACTCCCGTCAGCTAACCGCGCCACATTCTCGTTGCTGATCTGATGGATTGCAGTTGCGTAGCGTGGATTTACGGTACTTCCGAGAGCTTGAAGCAAATCATGCATCGCTCGATGGCGGTCCGCAGCAGTTTGGTATCTTGTACTAAGGAGCACATCGAGAATCTCCGTCGTATTCTTCAGTTCATCAGCCGCGCGCAACTGGTCGGCAATCTGCCACGCCAATCCACGGACTCGCTCCTTGATCTCCGATCGCGTCTCCTCGCCATGCATTTCTGCGACTGTCACCCAGAAATACGTGCTGTGAAGGTCGAGAAGCTTCATGTAGATCTGGAAGCGCGCGCCCTGGACCTGTTCTCGCCGTGCGGATCGGCGTTCTACAACTGAGGTAACGACCGCAGTCAGAACCGCCAGAACAATACCGCTCAGAAACCCAAGGATCGCGTCAGGCCATTGCATCAGTCGATGGATTCGGGAAGCAAAGAGCAGCCACGCAGATCAGCCGTGGGTCGATTGGCGAAGAAAGTCACGGATCAGATCCCAGCGGTCGCGATATTGCCCGGCATCCGGGATGTCACGAACCATGAGCTTGGACCATCCATCAGACTTGGGGGCGGCCCTCACTACTTCGATCGGAAACACGTAGTACTCTGGTTCGCGAAGCACACCCGTCCCCTGCTTGTTTCCCCGATTCAGCCGACAAAACACGACGAAGTCACTATCCAAGTTACGAATGGGGAATCCCGGAGCGTTCGTACGCCAGCGACTCTTCACTTGAATCCGTGCGGACGTATTTAGCTCGGGATTTGTGGCAACCAAGTCGTATCCCGGCATATTCGTGTAGGTCTTGTAGGCCGGAATCCTCTCCACAAGCAGCCTGCCCAAGACCAAGAACTCAGCACCCTCAGACTCCAAGCGAGTATCTAAGCGCGCGCCGCCCGTGCGCCGGGTAGGAGTGGACGGTTCTGAGGCTGCAACTGGTCTCCCGTGGTCGCCCGGCGGGGTGACATGCACCTCGGTCTCCCGTTCATCAACATTCCACCCCAGCTTGGATAAACGGCTTCTGAGTTGGCGCGAGGTAACAGTAAGGTCGAACCCGGTTGGCAGTATCTCTGCGTTCTCCTGCAGCCATTTCTTCATGGGGGACAAAAGCACTCCCCCATCAGGGGCGGGGTGGGATACTAGGAAACGCTTTCTCATCAGGCCTCCCACATCATCTAAGGTCTAGGTCCATCTCGTCCCTCAAGAGAACGTCAGTGCTCACGTTGAAGCGCCGCGCCACCTTCAAAACCAGCGCCGCTGTAGGAACCTTCTTCCCGCTCTCAAGTTCACTGATGTAGGCGTGCGTCGCGTACCCGAATTCAGCCGCCAGTTGCTGCAGGGTCGAACCATGGGCCGTTCGCAATGCCCGTAGCTTTTCGCCGAACCTCTGCATCAAGCCCCCACCTCATGACCGTTGACAGGGGAACGACGCGGGATTAACATTGTCTCCAATAGAGACAAAGGGAGGCCGCTGAGATAAATAGTGGTGAACTGCGGACGCGGCGGCGGCGAGTGGTCTCTCAAGCGTGCTGATCCCGCGGGCGTGGAGCGAAGTGCCGGGTTAGACGAATTGTACCTGCCCACGTTCGCCCTGTCGACAGGGCGTCGAATCTCTACTGGAGCAACGATGATGCGCGCCAAGGCAATCGAAGGGGAGCGGACCTCGCCCATACGCGTGCTGGAGATGCTGATGGACAAGTTCGGAGCGTTCGAATCCATCGCGTACTCCAGTATCAAGCTCGCTCGCGCGCTACCGGACGAGGCGCCGCCGATGGACCTGCTTGTGGCTGAGGCCGTGCTGGAGTTCGGCGACGATCTGCGCGACGCCGCCGAGGCCGCGGCGGCGTGGGCGGGGAGCCGGCCTTAGAACACCAGGGACTTGTGCACCGCCACCCCGGCCGTGACCCCATCGGAGGTTGCCCACGTCACGTTGTGGGCGCCGCGCGTGATGTCGCCCGCGGCGTAGACACCCGGTACGGTGGTCATCTTCAGGTCATCCGTCCGGACGATGGCGCCGAACGGCCCATCGTGCAGCTCGCATCCCATCTGCTGCGCGATCCCGCTGTTCAGGCGGGTGCGCGGACCGATGTAGAGAGCATCGACCGCCGCCGTTCTTCCATCCGCCAGCTCTATGGATGACAGCCGCGTGCCGTCGCCATGCAGCGCCGTCACTGCGGCCGGTTCGATGGCGATCCCACGCTCCCGCAGGCCCGCGAGCGCCTCGGCGTCCGGCTCGGGGCCGCCGTTCAGATAGAGCGTCGTCGGACC
The DNA here is from genome assembly GCF_036388275.1 of Longimicrobium sp. Classification (NCBI taxonomy): domain Bacteria; kingdom Pseudomonadati; phylum Gemmatimonadota; class Longimicrobiia; order Longimicrobiales; family Longimicrobiaceae; genus Longimicrobium; species Longimicrobium sp. The sequence continues at coordinate 171,991 of NZ_DASVSF010000002.1, read as the reverse complement.
CCATTCGGAGATCAGCAGCGCTTGGTGGATGGACATCGGCGAGAGGTTCAGCACGCCCAACCGCTGGCCGCTGAACTCGTAGCCATGGCAGTACGGGCAGTGGATCACGGAATTGCCCCAGCGCTCGGCAAGGCCCGGAATGGCGGGCAGCTCGTCGGAGATGCCGAACGCGAGCACCAGGCGCCTGCTTTCCAGCACTTCCCCCGTCGCCAGCGCGACGGAGAAGCCATCCGCCTCGCCCGAGGCGCTGGCCGCCGCCCCGTCGACGAACGTAACCGTGGGATAGGCCGCGACCTGCGGTCGCGCGGTGGCCAGCATCGCGCCCGGCGCGGCGCCATCGTGGCCGAAGAACCCGTGCGATTGTGCCGCGAAGCGGTTGCGGGGCAATCCCGTATCGATGATGCAGACCGATCGCCGCCCCCGCGCCAGGTACATGGCCGCGGAGAGCCCGGCGAAGCTGCCGCCGATGATGATGGCGTCATGAGGCATGAGCATCCTCCAGGTCGTGAGAGCCGCCACGCGCGGCGAGGCGGTCGTGGAAGTCTGCGCTCAGCATGGCCAGCGTGACCTCGCCCAGGCGCGAAAGCAGCAGCGCCTCCGCATCGTCGAACGCCTGACTGAGGGTGGCGTTCACCGCCTGTTCGACGAGACAGCCGGGCGCCTCCGTCCGGTTGCCGATGGCCAGCAGCGAGGGGCAGCCGAGCGCGGTGTAGATGTCGCGAAGCGTGACCTGGGACAGGTCGCAGGCGAGTGTCCATCCCCCACCGTGCCCCTTTTCTGATCGCACGTACCCCTGCTCCCGCAGGCCCGCCATGATCCGCCGGATCACCACCGGATTGGTATCCATGGTCGTCGCCAGGACCTCGGAGGTAACGGGGCCACCTTGCTCTGCCATGTGGAGCAGCACGTGGAGCACACCGGAGAGTCGGCTGTCGCGTCTCATGCAACTTAATATGTTGCGTGATGATGCGCCCGTCAACCCGGCCTGGGCGAACCTGTCCCGATTCGCCCCGTCAGGCGTTCTCTCGCGAACTCGCCCCCGCCTTTCTACGAATCCGTCGCATGCCTCGCACTCGCCGTTATGCCGCCCTTGCCCTGCTCGCGCTCGCGGCGGGATGCATCGTCCCTACCGGACCCGCCAAGTCCATCGCAACCGAGGTACAGGTAAGTACCCGCGGCCGCGGCGCCGACTCGACTTACGTAGACGCGTTGTTCATCCCGATCGACGGCGACCGCATCGATTTCCGCAGCGACACGCTCCGCGTGCAGAACGTGACCGGTACGCGGGCGGGGGGCCGGTAAACGGCATTCTCGGCCTCGGTGCCGCTCGACAGTGCCGCCGTCGCGGGCGGGCTTCGGGTGCGGCTTCCGGTGCCGGCGGTGGGTGCCGTGCCGCATTCGGAGTTCACCCTGTACAGCGTGGCGCGGCGGGGCAGCCCCTCGGTAACGCTCCGCGCCGGGCAGGACCTTCTGATTCCCATCTTCCCCGGCTCGTCGGGAACGCTCGGAGTTCCGGAGTTCCAGCGCTGGGAGGTGTCGTTCACGCGCGGAGGCCCCAGCCTCGCCATTTCCAGCCTTGGGCCACTCTCCTCAGCCATCATGATTCCGTGGGCACTGATTCCCAAGGAGGGATCGGACACGCTGCAGGTACGGCTCTTCTCCACTCGTTCCTTTCGCGTCGACGCGCCCCCCGCGTCCGGGTCCGCCCCGCGACTGGTCACCGCGATCCGCGCCGACGCGAACCTGGAGTGGTCCGTCCTGATCGTGCCGTGATGGCCGCAGTTCAAGGGTCGAAGTGACGATCCTTAAGCCGTCGAACCTCGTCGGGCCGGTGCGCCTACGCCCTGGGCGGTCCGAACCAGGTCGTCAGCGCCTCCGCGAGCCCCGCCTGGGTCCCGTCTCCCGTCCAGGCCACGTATCCGTCGGGCCGGATCAACACCGCGGCGGGCGCCGTGACCGCTCCGATCGCCGGAATCTCCCACGGGCCATCGTACCGGGCGTCGATCCGCTCGACGCGATCCGCCCACGGGGTGATGTCGAAGGCTCCGGGCTCACCCAGGTTCAGAAGCAGCGGCCGGGCACGGTGCAGCAGGGTGAAAAGCCGAAGCGGCCCATCGGCGGAGACCAGGTCCAGGTCGGGCATGCGCCGGCCGAGCAGCGGGTGCCCCTCGCCAAGGTCGTAGCGGATGCCCAGCCCCGACATCTCCGCGGCGAGCCGGCGGCGCGGCTCGTCCATGCTGAGTAGCTCGGCCATGGCTTCGCGCGCGGCTTTGCTGCGGTCGTCCGGGCGGAGCAGCGCCACCTGCGCCATCGTGTTGCGCAGCACGCGGGCGGCCACCGGGTGCCGCTCGGCGTGGTAGGTGTCCAGGAGGCTTTCCGGCGACGTCCGGTTGACCACCTGGGCCAGCTTCCATCCCAGGTTTACCGCATCCTGCACACCGGTGTTCAGGCCCTGTCCACCCACCGGGCTATGCACGTGCGCGGCGTCGCCCGCCAGCAGGACGCGACGGTCGCGGTAGGCGGCCGCCTGCCGGGCCATGTCGGTGAATCGCGAAATCCAGGTGGGGCTGTGAATGCCGAAATCCGTCCCGTAGACGCCGACGAGCGCCTCACGGAGGTCGCGCAGGGTGGGTTCGCCGGTGGCGCCGGGGTGCCGCTCAGTCAGCATGACGCTTACCGTGCCGCCAGCGCTGTAGACTACCTCGCCGTCCCGGAGCTCGTACTCCACCTTGCCCAGGGCATGCACCCCGAGCGCGTCGTGGCGGATGCCCAGTTCCGGCTCCTCGGCCATCTGGACCTGGGCGATCAGGGCACTGGTCGTCGCGTCCCACCCGGGGAAGTCGATGCCCGCCGCTTTCCGGACCACGCTGCGTCCTCCATCGCACCCGACGAGGTATTCCGCCCGCATCGAGCGGCCGCCGGCCAGCTCCACGTTCACCCCGGTGTCGTCCTGCGTGAAGCCCGCCACCTCACATCCGCGGTGCATCGGCACCTTCAACTCGTCCAGCCAGCCGGCCAAAATGCGCTCGATGTGGTTCTGCCACAGCCCCAGCCCGTAGTTGTGGCGGGTCGGGAAATCGCTGATGTCCAGCCGGATCTGGGCGAACCCCGCGACCTGGGCCTTCTGCCCCTCCGCGAGGAAGCGTTCAGCGATTCCACGTTGATCGAGGACTTCGAGGGTGCGTGCGTGCAGGCCGCCGGCGCGCGAGCCGGCGAGCTCCTGGCTGGCGCGCCGCTCTACGATGGCTACGTCGACGCCCGCCAACGCCAGCTCCCCCGCGAGCATCAGCCCCGTCGGGCCGCCTCCGGCAATCACCACGGCGTGGTGTGTCATCTTCGCGCCTCCCATTCCCCAGGTGTCAGGCCTTGGCCGAAGAATTTTTCGGCGCGGCAATCCTGCGGCCTTCCCCCGGGCTGGCCGCAAGTCCCCGGGTGTGCTATATGTTGATCGTGGCGAGGGAGATGATCCGTGTCGCCGCGTTCAGCACCGTACGAAACCAGACAGGGCGCAGGGGAGACCATCCCCCGCGCCCTTTGCGCGTTCGCCAGCGGGAACGCCGCCGCGCGCCTACGGCGTCGCGTCCTGGCGGACGTAGCGGAAACGCATTGTACGGCGAGGCTCGGTGAGCACTTCGAACTCCACGCGCAACTCGTCTCCCTTGAGCACACCCCTTTGCCTCGCCCGGGACTCGAGGCCCCTCTCCACGAGCACCACCGTATCGCCATGTGCGCCGTGCAGGCGAAACGTGCCGTTATAGCTGCGCGCGTCCGTGCTGTCGGGGCGGGGCTGGCCCTCGCACCGCACGTAGGATTCGAACTCGCCCTCAAATTCGCCGTCCGGCCGCAGAACGAGCACGTCGCGGATCAGCGTCATGTCGCATCGTTTCCCCGGCTCGGACAGGCGCATCGTGTGCGGAAGCCGTTTCCCGTCCCGCTCCACCAGCACGTACTCGCCCGCCACGTTGGACGGCGTTCGCACGCGTGGCGCGGAGCCCTGGCACGCCGTCAGGGCACACAGGCTCGCGGCCGCGGCGATGCGGACCTTCGCGCTGTTTCGGATCCACATCAGATCACCCCAGCGCGGCGGGTGGGCGGTAGATCCAGCCTTCCGTCTCGATGGTCTGGCGCGGGACGCGGTCCAGGCGGAACGGCTGGTCCAGGTCGTCGCGGCACAGCCAGGCCACCACGCACGCCAGGCACGCGTCGCGCGCGTCCTCCAGCGTGCAGGCGATGGCTTCCAGCGACGGGTGATCGAACGAAAAGAACGGTCGAAACGCTGCCGGCCGCGCCCGCACCTCTCCCGGGCGGAACGGCACCTTCGATCCCTTGATCCCCAAGTCCTTTACCGCGCCCGCCGGATAGACCTCGATCACCACCGTCCCCGCGTCCGTCCGTGGCGCCACCGGCGGAATGGAGACCTCGGCCGCGTCGCGCAGCTCCCACAGCACGCGGATCCCCTCCAGCGTCTGCCGGTACAGGCGCAGGTCCAGCGGCGCCATCGCGCCGTTGGTGTCCGTCGCGCGCGGAGCCTTGTGGAAGGCGGGCAACCCCTCGCGGATCTCTTCCGGCGGCCGGTCCGCCACCCACGACGCCACCCCACGCCACGACCGCTCGCGCAGCCCCTCGATGGCGTTCACCACGTCCACGGGCAGCCCGAAGGGAAAGTCGGCGCCCCAGAGGATGCCGTCGTCCGGCGCCGCGCCGGCGTGCTTGCGCCATCCATCCGCCACGAACGACACCAGGTCCGCGCGAAAGGGCTGCGGGCAGAGCGAGACGATGCACAGCTTGCCGTCGCGCTCCTCACCGACGGCCGTCCACAGCGTGGAAAGCGGCTCCTTGGCGCCGGAAAAATCGACGCCGCCGAAGTAGCGGAACCGGCTCACGCGCGCGCTCCGCGCCGGCGGTGTGCGGCGGACATCGGAAAGTTCATCGGTCGGGATGTGGGGAGATGAGCGGTCAGCGCGGGACGCGGGGCGAGTTCACGGCCCGGACGAGGAATTCCTCCGTGCGCGCCATCGCGCCGGGAAATGACGAATACCGGTGGCGGCCCTGGGGATAGCGATGGTACTGCCAGGCAACCGTGTCGCGTCCCATGCCGCGCATCACGGCGTTCAGCCGATCGCCGTGCTCCACAGCGACCTTGGGGTCCAGCGCGCCGTAGTGTCCCTGCGCGGGCGGAAGGCGGTGCGCGAACCAGGCGGGAGAGCGCCGCAGCAGCTGCATCCGGGCCTGCGGCACCGTCGTGCGTCCGTCGCGCAGGGCGAAGAGCACGCTGTCGGCCAGGTACCCGGCCCCGGGCAAGCGCGCCACCCGGCTGCCCAGCGCTCGGCCGGCCAGGCGGCGGACCTCGGGAAGCAGGAAGTCCGTAGGCCCCACGGCGCTCACGACCGCCCTGATGCGCGGGTCGCGGATCGCCATCAGCAGCATCACCCCACCGCCACGGCTGCGGCCGAACGCGGCGATGCGCGTGCTGTCCGCTTCCGGGACGTGCGCGAGCGCGGCGTTCAGCAGCGCGATGGCGTCGTCCACGTCGCGGTCCCACGGGCTCGCCGTGCCGCCGGAGCGCCAGCCGCGAAGCGCGGTCAGGCGCAGCGTCTCTGACCGGAACGACGGGAGCACCTGCACGAACCCGCGTGCCAGCCGGCCGGAGTGGAAGAAGTGATAGCCCGTGGCGCCGTTGTCGCCCCCATGCCCAATGACCAGCACGGGAAGCGGTCCGGCAGCGCCGTCGGGAACGCGCACAGCCCCGTAGTGGCGCGCTCCGTCCACCACGTGCGAGACGACCATCGTGCGCCCGGTGGCGCCGTCGCGCTCCACGTGCTCCACCCGGAAGTCGTGCACCCGCGTGTCGCGAACCGCCCAGTCGGCCTCCACCGCCGCGATCTCCGCGGCGGTGGGCGGGGCGAACAGCGCGTCCAGCAGGGGCCCTGCCTGGCCCGCGGGCATGGCGTGCGCGCACCCGCCCAGCGCCAGCAGGAGGCACGCGGCGGCGGCCGCATGACGGGGATGCGCCATCACCCCGCCTGTCCTGCGGTCACGGCGTGGTGGTGGCGGGAACGGCGGCCCGGTACCACTCCACCACCTGCGGACGGCGCTCGCGGTTCCAGAAGCTCTCCTGCGCCATCAGCGCCTCGATCTCGTCGATCTCGCGCGGGGCGCCCTCGGTCACGCGCTCAAGCCCGGCCTCGGTAAAGAAGTAGTCGTCCTCGATGCGCACGCCGATGTTGCGGTACTGCTGCACCTTGGGACGAATGCGGGCGATCAGCTGCCGGTTGCGCGGCGTGTCGGGAAGGTAGTCCAGCGCGTCGGCGCGAATGTAGACGCCGGGCTCGATGGTGAACGCGCTCCCCACCTTGAAGCCTCCTCCGTAGTTGGGGTACGACGGGTCGGGATCGTGCACGTCGAGGCCGATGCCGTGCCCGATGCCGTGCATGAAGAAGAGCGCCGCCTGCGGGCACTGGCTCCCTGGCGAGCACTCGTAGGTGGCGTCGGCCGACTCGATCAGCCCCAGCCGCGCCAGCCCGGTGGCCACCACCTGGAAGGCGGCCTGCTGCACCCGCGTCAGCGGGACCCCGATGCGCGCCGCGCGCTCCCCCGCCTTCTGCGCGTCGAGGACGATGGTGTAGATCTGCCGCTGCTCCGGGCTGAACCGCCCGCTGACCGGAACAGTGCGCGTGACGTCGGCCGTGTACCCGGCGTACGAGGCGCCGATGTCCATCACCAGCGTTTCGCCGGCCTGCATGAACCGGTCGGCCTGGCGGTAGTGAAGCGTGGTGCTGTTAGGGCCGGAGCCCACGATGCTGCCGAACCCGGGGCGCTCGGCGCCGTAGCGGCGGAAGGTGCCCTCGATCAGCCCGTGGATCTCGAACTCGTTCATCCCCGGCTCCGTGGCGCGCATGGCTTCGCGGTGGGCCAGGATGGTGATGTACACGGCGCGGCGGATCAGGTCCAGCTCGGCCGGGGTCTTGGTGGCGCGGATGCGGAACAGTGCGTTGCCCAGGTCCTGGACGCGCGTCAGGTTCTTGTACTGGTCGCGCAGGCGTTGCGCGTACTGCTGGTCGGGGCGCAGGAACTCGCTCCGCGAGCCATCCGGGCTCAGTGGGCTGAGCGTGTACAGCGTGGTCGCCTGGCTTAGCGCCGGGCGCAGCGCCTCCTGCATCTGCTGCACCGTGCGCGTGGGGATGCCCGTGAGGGCCTGCGCACGCTCCGCCCCCAGCCGCGGGCCTTCCCACACCTCACGCGAGGGGTCGCGCGCGAGCACGAACAGGTGCTCGGTCACCTGCCCGCCCCGCTTGACGATGGCCAGCACGGCCCCCGGCTCGTTCACCCCCGTCAGGTAGCGGAAGGGCGAGTTCTGCGCGAAAGACGTGTAGTCCGTCTCGGGCTCGCTCGCCCCCAGCGCCACCAGCACGCCGTCGCCCATCCCTGCGGCCAGCTGCTGGCGCCTGCGCGCGTGCTCCTGCGCAGAGATGGGCGCGGGTGCGGGCGTGGCCGCCAGGGTGAACGGGTCGGGGCTGCCGCGCGGGGGTGGAACCGGGCCCTGGGCCCGCGAGGGAAGGACGAACGCCGCCGCGGCGACAACGGGCAACAAGGCGCGGCGCAGGGCTGCGTGCATGGTCGTGTGGGCCGGGCGGATGGAGAGGCGCGTCACCGGACAGTGACCTGCGTCTCCAGGGCGGCGGCGGCATCCCACCCGGTGCCCGGGTAGGTGTGCATCACCCGAACGGTGTAGGTGCCGGGTGCCACGTCGCGCAGCGTGGCGGTGTATGGGACGGCCCCGATCGACTGGATGCACATGACGTCGGGGTCTGCCTGGCCGACGACGCGAACGGACAGCGTCTGCCCCTGCTGCTGCAGCTCGCCGGAGAGCTTGTAGCACGGGTTGGGCGTCTGCATGGTGCCGCGGATGGCGATCTGGCCGCTGCCCGCAGTGGCCGTCGCGCCCTGCTCGCCCCCGTTGGAGCTGCCTCCCTGGCCCTGCTGGAATTCGAGCTTCACTTGGGCTCCGGTAGAAGGTGCGCCGCCGGACGAAGCGGGCGGCTCGGACGTGCCCGCGTCCGACGCCACGGGACGGGCGCAGGCGGCAAGCACGAGGACGGTGAGCAGGACGGCTTTGCGCATCTGGGTAACCCCACGGTAAAGGCGGCAACTACGTTCACAACCGGATCGACGCTACTGCTCCGCCGCGCCAGAGGTGCAGCGCGCATAGTGCCGGTCGGGGCCGGACGGGCGCAAGTGCCCGATGAAGTGCCCGAATCACTTCCGCACTACCGCACTCACGCACTCCCCAGGCCCAGCTGCGCGGCGAGGGCGGCCGGGTCCGTCACCGGCTGCTGGCACGCGAAGCGCTCGCACACGTACGCCGTCGCGCGACCCTCCCGTGCCGTTCGACCCCGCAGAAGCGGAATCAGTTCCTCGTCTCCGCCCTCGTCCGCGCGGCGCAGGGCGGTGACGGTGTTGGGCAGGTAGGCGCGGCCGACCACGCGAAGCATTGCGTCCGTCTCCGCCTCCCCCGGCGTGCCCACGAACGCCACCTCGGCCGGCGTGGCCAGGTGAAAGTCCAGCGCCGAGAGCAGGTGGCCGAACCCGGCCGGAACGCGGGCCATCGTGTCCGCCAGCGACTGCAGCACCCGCCGCGCCACGCGCGAGTACCGTTCGTCGCCCACCAGCTCAGCCAGCCGCAGCAGCGCGTTCACCGCCGCCGAGTTGCCGGACGGGGTGGCGTTGTCGAACAGGTCGCGGGGACGGATCACCAGCTGCTCGGCGTCTGCCGCCGTGTCGTAGAAAATGCCCTGTTCCTCGTCCCAGAACGACTGCAGCACCTGGTCCGCCAGCGTGCGGGCTTCCCGCAGCCAGCGCTCGTCCCACGTGGTCTCGTAGACGGCGACCAGGGCCTCGGCCAGGAGGGCGTGGTCTTCCAGAAAGCCGGGGATCTTGGCGCGGCCATCCTTGTACGTGCGCGCCAGCCTGCCGTCCTCCGTCCGCAGCCGGCCCACCAGGAACTCCGCGCTGGTGATGGCGATCCGCCGGTACTCGTGCGACTCGAACGCGCGGGCGGCCTCGGCGAAGGCGTGGAGCATCATGGCGTTCCACGACGTGAGCACCTTGTCGTCGCGCCCAGGCCACACGCGCTTCGCCCGCTCCTCGTACAGGCGGGGGCGGGCTCGGTCCAGCGCGTCTTGCAGGCGCTCGACGCTGACGCCCTGCTCGGCGGCAACCTCGTCCATCGTGCGCCAGGCGTGAAGGATGTTGTGCCCCTCGAAGTTGCCCGCCTCCGTCACGCCGTAGTAGGCGCGGACCAGCGCTCCGTCCTCCACTCCAACGATCGAGTCGATCTCGCCCGGCGTCCAGACGTAGAACTTGCCTTCCTCGCCCTCGCTGTCGGCGTCCAGCGCGGAGTAGAAGCCGCCCTCCGGCGAGGTCATCTCGCGCGTCACCCAGGCCAGGACGTCTTCCGCCACCGTGCGGTGTGCATCGTCGCCCGTGGCCTGCCACGCGTGCGTGTAGAGGCGCGCGAGCAGGGCGTTGTCGTACAGCATCTTTTCGAAGTGCGGCACCAGCCAGTGCGCGTCCACGCTGTACCGCGCGAATCCGCCTCCCACGTGGTCGTACATGCCGCCGGCCGCCATCCGACGGAGCGTCACGTCCAGGAAGCGCATGGCATCGGCGTTTCCCGTACGCTTCCAGGTGCGCAGCAGGAACTCCAGCGTCAGCGGCTGGGGGAACTTGGGTGCGCCTGCCATGCCGCCCCACGCGGAATCGAAGCGCGAGGCCAGCGATCGGTAGGCGCGATCCAGGATGGAAGGGTCCAGCGTGCCCGCCGTGGCCCGCAGCTCCCCGCTCTCCCGCAGCGCCTCGGCCATGTGCTCGGCGCTCTGGTCTACATCGGCGCGCCGCTCGCGCCACGCCTCGGCGACGGCCAGCAGGATCTGCCGGAACGAGGGCAGGCCGTGGCTCGGTTCCGGCGGGTAGTAGGTGCCTCCGTAGAAGGGCGCGCCGCCGGGGGTGATGAACACCGTCATCGGCCATCCGCCGTGACCCGTCATCTGCTGCACCGCGCTCATGTAGATGCTGTCGATGTCGGGGCGCTCCTCGCGGTCTACCTTGATGTTCACGTAGTGCTCGTTCATGATCGCGGCCGTGGCCGGGTCTTCGAACGATTCATGCTCCATCACGTGGCACCAGTGGCATGCGGAGTAGCCCACGGACAGCAGGATGGGCCGGTCTTCGGCGCGCGCCCGCTCCAGCGCTTCGGGACCCCACGCGTACCAGTCTACCGGGTTGTCCTGGTGCTGCAGGAGGTACGGACTCGTTTCGTTCGCCAGGCGGTTGGGCATCGCGCGTCGCGTAGATGGTTGCGGGCCGGTGCGGCGGCTGCCGGACGGGGCAGGGCGGCGCGGCAAGCTGCGTTCCGGTGGGCCCCTCCCCCGGCCCCTCCCCGCACGGTACTGCTGTGCGGAGAGGGGAGTACTCCGTGTGGGGTTCTGCTGGCCCGGTGCTCCCGACGGGGTCGCCCCTGGAGAGTGACGCGGCGATTCGACCGGCTCCGGCGCATGCCTCGGCTGCCCTCTCCCCCCGGCCCCCTCTCCCGCAAGCGGGAGAGGGGGAGAACTGCACCATGTTCTGGTCGCGCCACAGGGTCGAACTCGCGTCGCGACAAGCCAGTCTGCGAAGGCAGACTTCGTGTGGTCGTTGCAGCGAATTCATTCGCCCGGCACGGCTGGGACTCGCACCAGCGCCTCGGCGCTGCGCCCCTCACTGGCTAACGAGCCGGGGACGCCCCTACCAGGTGATTCAGCGGGCCGTGGCCGGCGCCGTAACCCGGGGCGGCGCGCATGGCCCGCTGCACGTATTCCAGCGCGTCTTCCACCGACTGCCGCAACGGGCGCCCGTGCGCCAGCCCCGCCGCGATGGCCGCCGACAGCGTGCACCCGGTGCCGTGCGTGCTGCGCGTGTCCAGCTTGGGGCGCTTCCACTGGTGCCATTCGCGCCCGTCCCACAGCACGTCCACCAGCTCCGCCCCGCGCAGATGGCCGCCCTTCAGCAGGGCGGCGCGTGCGCCCATTTGCACAAGCTGCTCGGCGGCGCGGCGCATGGAGTCGGCGTCCTCCACCGCGAAGCCCACCAGCAGCGCGGCCTCGTCCAGGTTGGGCGTCACCAGCGCCGACAACGGCAGCAGCTCGTCGATGATGGTGCGCACAGCGTCCTCGTCCAGTAGCCGATCGCCGCTGGTGGCCACCATCACCGGGTCCAGCACGTAGTTCGGCAGGGCGTGCTCGCGAATGGACTCCGCCACGGCCCGCACCAGTTCGGCCGTGGCCAGCATCCCCGTCTTGCAGGCGGCGGGCGGCAGGTCCTCGGCTACGGCGTGGATCTGCGCGCGCACCATGTCTACCGGAACGGCGTGCACGCCCGTCACTCCGCGGGTGTTCTGCACCGTGATCGCGGTGATCGCCGTCGTGCCGAAGCAGCCGAAGGCATGAAAGCTCTTCAGGTCTGCCTGGATCCCCGCGCCGCCGCCCGAGTCGGACCCGGCGATGGTCAGTGCGATGGGCGGCTTGTCGATCGTGCTGCTGGTCATGCCGGGGGCGTTCGGGTGATTCGGATCGTGAGACGCACAGGGTACAGACGCGCTCGTTGCGGCGCAAACGTGCGCGGGAGCAGCGTGTCGCGCCGCTGCCCCCGCTGTGGTCTCATCGGAAAAGCTCGTCCACGGTAAAGCGCCACCCGGGCACGGCCGGCTCCGCGTCCGCGAGCTCGCCACGGCGGAAGAGCGACGCCCGAGTGGGATCGTCCGCACGGAAGACGCGGATCACGCCCGCGCGCAGCACATCCACGTCCCACACCACCTGGGTGCCGGCTGCGAAGTAGTCGGCCCGCTTGGCCGCCATCTCGCGCTCGGCGGTCAGGCCGTAGTCGCCCTCGCTGCGCACCTCGATGGCGAGCGCGGGGGCGCCCTCCATGAAGCGGCCGCCCGTATCGCGCCCGGTGTACCACGCGCCGTCGGGGCAGAACGACTTGCGGTGCGGAAGGTCCACCACGTATCCACCGCCCGGAAGTGCGTATCCGCCGCCGGACGCTACTTCGTGGTCCCACAGTGAGCGGTAGATCGCCGCCTCCGCCCGCATCGGCCTGAAGCCGGTTCCGTCCATGATGACGATCTGTCCGTGTACGAGTTCGGCCTTGCCTTCGACCCGGTACAGGTCGTCGATCGTGGCCGGGCGGGGGAGCTCGAGAACTTTCATTCGGTACCTCCGTGGTACGTCGCGACGCGGTGTGACTGAGGGGAAAGCTAACGCTCGTCGCATCGTTTGCAAAACAAATTCTTTCCGCCACGGACAGCACAAAAGCCGTTCAGCAGAAAGAGGTTACGCCGCATACTTCTCCAGGTCGAACTGGGTTGGGGGCATCCGAGCCGCCATCGTCCGCACCTGGATGGCCGGTGGCCGCCGCGAGCGGTCCCGGGATGGCGGGATGAGCGCCGTTCACGGAGGGGGTTGACAACTGCCGGAGGGCCGTTTAGACTCCCCGCCTTGGGAGTCGCGTCCCGATGATCGCCAGCCTTTTCGCAGTGCGGAGGGCCGGCCCCCGGACCACGTTGCGTGGACCGGCGGCATCAGGACGCGGCTCTTTTTTTGTTGATCCCGGTGGAGCAGAATCCACCATGAACCGGAGATCGAAGCTTCGATGACCATGTCCTTCGTCCAGCCCACGAACATCCACCCCGCGGCCTGCCTGGCCGCACTGGGGCTGGGAGCGTCGTGCGCCAATCGGACGAGCGGCGATCATCGTTGGGCGGCGATGGAAGTGCCGTGCAGCTACGGTATCGGGTTCGGAAGCGGGAATGACCGGCGGGACGACATCTTCGGCGGGGGGATCGGGGCGGGCGCGCGGTAGGCGCCCGGTTCCGGACCAGGGGAGCGATGCACGTCGCCCCGCCCGCGCAGCTTGCCGGGCGGGGCGATTCTTTTTTCGGCATCCAGGGGAAAGGGAGGACGATGAACGCTGACGAGGGATGCGGATGGTGAAGGACCGGGCCGGCGGGGCGTGAAGCCTCGCCCGGGTGGACAAACGCGACCCCCCGCGGCCGGGGCGGATCGTTCCCGCCGGCCCAACGCAGGAACCGGCACGTGGTGGCCGTAGCTCAACGGCAGAGCGTCGGATCGTGAATCCGAAGGCACGGGTTCGACACCCGTCGGTCACCCCAGCCGGGATGCATGCACCGGAATGCCCGTAGCTCAGTGGTTAGAGCACCGGACCGTGCCTCGCCGACTCCTCGTCCGTCCGCAAGGCGGGCCGACAGGCAAGGCTTACCGTTAATCCAGAGGCCGCGGTTCGAATCCCGCCGGGCATTCCGTGCGATGCACTACCCGTCCAGGCGGACGGAGATGATGGACCTGTAGCTCAGCTGGTAGAGCGCTGTTCCTTCCCCGCATCTCGTCCGCCACCGCGCGGGCCGAAGGCGGAGGGTTATCGACTGTCACTCGAGAGGTCGCGGGTTCGAGTCCCGCCAGGTCCACTGAACAGAGAGCGTGCCCCGTAGCTCAATGGGTAGAGCGCCGTGCTGCCTCGCCGATCACCCACGCCCGCCTTGCGCGGGCCGACAGGCAAGGCTTATCGGACACGGAGGTTGCGGGTTCGAGCCCCGCCGTGGCACCTGGATACGAATTGAGAAAGTGCGTGCGCCGTCCGCGGCGGGTCGATGGGTCCGGTTACCACCGATTCCAAATCGTCCCGGCCAAAAGCCGGTCCGGCCCCGCCTCACATCCGCCACGGGCGGCGCACGAAGATACATCGCAGGGGCCCGGGTGGGTCGAACAGCTTCGGTTATCGCTCCAAACCTTCCCCGGAACCAGCGACCTGGGGGCCGAGCTGATCCCTCATCCGCCCGGGCCACAAAGAAAGCGGAGACGCGGTCCGGCCGTGGCGATCCTCCCCAAGTCACGTCCGCTCCGGCGGGCCGAGGGCGGAGGGTTATCCGGTGAGCCCGGGGTTCGAATCCCCACCGGCCGCGCGCTCCACGACTGGCACCCCGGGCCGAATTCGCCCGGTTATCGTCTCTCTCCCAGGTGGAGGGCCAGCCGGACGAAGCTCCCTTGCCCGGGGCGCCAGTTTTTCACCGCCGAGCGAACGTTCGCCTGGCGCACACACCACTCCCGGCCCGGAAAGGAGGGCGAGTACCATGCTGGACTTCACGAAGCACTTCGCGACTCGCATCCGGGCGATGCTCACGCCGCAGGGGGAGCCCATCCCCGGCTCCACGCAGGTGCCCAACTCGGCGGGCGGGTTCGCCTGGCAGCTCGGAAACTGGGACCGGCTGGACCGGTTCCTGGTCCTCGGTTCGGAGGGCGGAACGTACTACGTCGGCGAGCGGAAGCTCACGGCGGAGAACGCCACCGCCGTGGCCGAGTGCATCGCGCAGGACGGCCCGCGCGTGGTCGCCCGCGTGGTGGAGATGAGCGAGTCGGGACGTGCCCCCCGGAACGATCCCGCGCTGTTCGTCCTGGCGATGGCGGCGGGGATGGGCGACGAGGCGACCCGGGCCGCGGCGCTGGCCGCCCTGCCGCGGGTGGCGCGGACGGGGACCCACCTGTTCCACTGGCTGCAGTTCGTGGGCGGGTTCCGCGGATGGGGGCGCGGTGTGCGCCGGGCGGTGGCCGCGTGGTACACCAGCAAGGAGCCGCGCGACCTGGCGTACCAGCTTCTGAAGTACCCGTCGCGCGACGGGTGGTCGCACCGCGACGCGCTGCGGCTGGCGCACCCCCGGCCCGCGTCGCCGGAGCAGCGTGCGCTCTTCCAGCGCACCGTCGCCAGGAACCGCGAGGCGGCGGCGCTGGTGCCGCTGGAGGGGGAGGCGCTGGCGCAGGTGAGGGCGGCGGACCGGCTGCATCGGGAGGAGCTGTCGCCCGGCGAAGCGGCGGAGCTGGTGCGCGAGCACCGGCTGACGCGCGAGATGCTGCCCACCGCGCTGCTGAACCACGCGGTAGTGTGGGAGGCGCTGCTGGAGCGGATGCCGCTGACGGCGCTGGTGCGCAACCTGGCTACCCTGACCCGCGTGGGGCTGGTGGCGCCGGGGAGCGAGGCGGCCCGCATGGTGGCGGAGCGGCTGGCGAACGGCCCCGCGCTGCAGAAGGCGCGGGTGCACCCGGTGCAGGTGCTGTCGGCGCTGCGCACGTACGCCGGCGGCCGGGGCGTGCGCGGGCAGCACACGTGGCAGCCGGTCGCGGAGGTGGTGGATGCACTGGACGCGGCGTTCTACCTGTCGTTCGCCGCGGTGCAGCCCACGGGCAGGCGCACCATGCTGGCCCTGGACGTTTCGGGGTCGATGGCCGCCATGGTGATGGGGCTGGAGGGGCTGACCTGCCGTGAAGGGTCGGCGGCGATGGCGCTGGTGACGGCGGCCAGCGAGCCGGAGCACTTCTTCACGGCGTTCACCTCCGGGTCGTACCCCTCGCAGTGGGCAGGGATGAGCAGCGGGCTTTCGACGCTGGCCATTTCCCCGCGGCAGCGGCTGGACGACGTGGTTCGGTCCATCTCCAGCATGGGGTTCGGCGGCACCGACTGCGCCCTGCCGATGCTGGAGGCGTTGAGGCACGGGTGGAAGGTGGACGTCTTCGTGGTCTACACCGACAACGAGACGTGGGCCGGCTCCATCCACCCCGCCCAGGCGCTCCGCCAGTACCGGGAGCGCACGGGCATCCCCGCGAAGCTGGTGGTCGTGGGGATGGCGTCGAACGGGTTCACCATCGCCGACCCGAACGACGCCGGAATGCTGGACGTGGTGGGCTTCGACGCCGCCGCGCCCCAGCTGATCGCCGACTTCGCGCGTTGAAGGCGGCACGCCCCGGGATGCCGGGGCGTGCCGCCGGCGCCGGAAGGTCGAACATCCAACGTTAGAAATTGTGAGATGAACGGGCTGAAGCACATGCAGGGCCTGCCGGAGCGGCCGGCCGGGCCCGGAGACTACTACGAGGTGACCACCGAGTTCGCGGTGTGGTACGTGTCGGCCGAGACGGCGGCACGGATCGGCACGGCGCTGGAGCGCAGGTGGAGGCCGCGGTGGATCAAGCTGGTGGACCTGTCGGGCAGCCGCGCGTGGGTTCGGGCGGACCGCATCGAGTCCGTCAGCGAAAGCACGGAGCGGCAGCGCACCCGGGACCGCCAGTTCCAGCACCTCCGGCGCAAGGAAGTACGCGCCGACCGCCGCTGGGACGAAGATGAGTAAGGGTCTCAGACCGATCCAGAGTGCTGTTGCAAGGGCCGCGTACTACTGACGCCCGAACTCCGCGCAAATAACGTTGAAAACGCCCGATTCCAAGTGGCGACAACCCGCTTGCAGTAGCCACTGTTCGACGGTGCGACTTGGATCTGACAGCACGCGCGCTTGTTCGGAGGTGCTTACGACTGTTCCACCGAAGGCGCGCAATCGAGTGATTCCGGGTAGCACGGCTTCCGCATCGCCGATTAGGAATCCCCGGTACCCTAGGCCGGGGGGCTCGCGTGGCTCGCCCCCGGTATGCAGACTCTGGAGCAACGCGATTAGGGCAGCAGACTGTTCTGCGTTGAGGTCAAATGACGGGTTCGGGCGACCGCTGAAGATATCGGCTTCAATGCGCATGGCCGTCGTCCTCGCATGATGTGACGCTACCTTAGCCGAGCTCACGTGCGTTCCCGACTGTGGGCCGGGGCCGTGCTCCATGACGCGTATCATGCGATTTGGACATTGCTTCCTACGAAGAAGTAGCCGCAGAAACTGGTGTACCCACCTCGGTTGGCGGTTTGCGGATTGGTAATCACATTCCCGCTGTTATCGGAATTCGTTGCTGGTGTCGAACCGGGCTTGTGTCCCCAGATCCCCCCCGCTTGTTGGCGGTACCAGTGATAGTCCACCCCCGGCCAGATCACGAGGGCAACGTACCAACGCGGCTGTAGGTTGTTCGCTAAACACATTGAGGAAGGGAGGACGCCGTCCGATTTTGCGGCGGTCTGTACATTGGAACACACCATTGTCGCGGTTTGCTTCCCGTTGCTACGTCCTGGTTGAGCAAAAGTATCGGTGCGGCGGTTCGTTGCGTAGTTGTAGCAGTTATTGTTCGCAACTACGGGGGAGACGTTCCAGAAACCCGGATTGAAGCTCGCGATCTCAATCTGGCAGGCACCTTGGGGCTGAGTGGTCCAAGTTGTCGCGTCGGTACCGAGCACGGGCGCGGCAGCCTGGAATCCTCTGACACCGCCTCGAGGAGGACTGCCGCCGCGGTGCCTAGTGACGTCTTCTTTGATCAGCTGTCGCAAATGCTCCGCTGTGACGGGAGGTACTGGTTGCGTAAGTTCGGCGCGAGGCTCCACTGCGGGATCACCTAGTTGATCAATAAGCCGTAGCGCCAGATCCACACCAGAGCGATCATCACCGGAGAGTCGAAACTGTTTAGGGAGATTTCGCGCGGTGAGAGGCCTCTCGGCTCCCGTTTCTTCAACCAGGATACCTCGGAAACCCAGACGTGCGCTGACGCTTTCGGCATCACTCATGATTTCACTAGCTGACTCTAACGTTCGAACCAGATCTGTGGTCGTGCTGGGTGTGTCGACTTCCCACGTTGGATTGGGGCGTCCGGAAAAAATGTCGAGCGTTACTCGTATCATGTGGCCTCCGCGGCTAAGGTAACTAACAGCACTCTCCTAAAATTGTCTGGGCGCATGCGATAGTCAATCGCTTGGACGGTGCGATGAGTCCGTAACCAATTTACAGATACTCCGATGAAAATCTTTGGGCAGCACGACGAGAACACCATCCGCCAGGCGCAGGACGTCGCGAGCCGGGCCGAGCGCCTTGCACTGCTGGCCGACGGACACCTCGGCTACGTCATGCCGATCGGTGGAGTGGCGGCGTACCGCGAGAAGGTGTCAGTGGTCGGAGTAGGCTTCGACATCGCATGCATCGCAGAGGGAACGCCCGTCACCCTCGGCGATGGGTACACCGTGCCCATCCAGCACGTCCGAGATCATCACGCGGTGGTTTGCTGGGACGGCGCGCAGACGCGACTGGCTTCGCCCCACATGGGCGCGGTGCCGCGCGGAACGCGCGAGGTGCTGGAGATCGGCCTTGCGAACGGGCGCACGCTGCGGGCGACGGGCGATCACGAAATTCTCACCCGTGCAGGGTGGAAGCGCGCCGACGAACTGGGTTCGTCCGACGCCGTGGCCTGTTCTCCCCACGTCGGACTTCCGTTCGAGGCGCAGGACTGGACGTCGGACGTGAGCGTCGCGAACCCGCGCGCTCGCGAGGAACTGGCGGCGCGAGAACTGCTGCCGCTGCACGGTGACGATCCGCGACTTCCGGCGCTGCTGCGCGTCCTGGGCTACGCCAGCGGCGACGGGCATCTCACGCGGAATGGCAAGCGCGTGTCGCTGTACGTCTTCAACGACCAGGACGCGGCGGATCTCGCACGGGACATTCGCCGGGTGGGCTTCGAGCCGCATGAGCACCGCCGCGTCCGTGGAGAGGGACGCCGCGAGGAGATCAACCTGTACGTGGACTCCATCGCGCTCCACGCACTCCTGGCCGGCCTCGGCTCGCCCGTCGGAAAAAAGGACTGGCCGGAGTCGCCCATGTCGTGGCTGTTCGAGGCGGCGCCCTGGGTGCGCGCGCACTTCCTTTCCGCGTTCGCCAGCGCGGAGATGATGACGCCGCGAATCCATCGGAGCGGCACCATTCCCAACCTGCAGCTGAAGCAGGCGGGAACGCACCAGCACGCGATCCATTTCTTTGCCCGTGTGCTGCGGTCGTTGGGCTTCGAGGTGTCGGTGGCGGAGAGCGGGGTACGCCGGGGCGATCGCATCATGTCCGTGCTCCAGATCCTTGGCGGACAGGCGGAGCAGCTTCGGTTCTTCCGCGAGATCGGCTTCTGCCGTTCCGTCGAGAAGCGCGTGGCCGCCGCGGCGGCCGCCAGTGTCGCATGGCAGGGGGAGCGCTACGTCCGCAACCGCGACGCGGCAAAGCATGAGGCACGTTCGCGCAAGACGGCGGGCGTGGGCTGGAGAACGGTGATGGCGGAAGTGTCGGCGGAATTCGGCGTGTCGCCCGGGTTCGTCTACCACTCCATCTACGATCAGCGTGGACCGTCGCGCCGCCTCCAGGGCGCAGCCACGGAACCCGCCAGCGAAGGCGAGATCTGCTGGGTCCCGGTGGAGCACGTGCGGCCGGACGGCGAGGCGGCGGTCTACGACGTGGTGGCGGGCGATCCCGCACAGAGCTTCATCGCCGGCGGCGTAGTCGTGCACAACTGCGGCAACGCGGCGATCCGGACCAACCTGAACGTGGGCGGCATCACGCGTGGGCTGACGCTGGACGAGATCCGGCGCAACCCGCACCGGCTGGCGGAGGACCGCGTGGCGCGCGGGCTGGCGGACGAGATCCAGCAGACCATCTCGTTCGGCATCGGCCGCAAGAACAACGCGGACGACGCGCCGACCGATCACCCGCTGTTCCTTGACCCGGCGTGGTACGCCATCCCCAACACGGGCGGCTACCGCGACACGCTCATGGACAAGGCGCGCCGCCAGCTGGGCACCGTCGGCAGCGGCAACCACTACGTCGACGTGTTCGCCGACGAGGAGGGCACGGTGTGGGTGGGCGTGCACTTCGGAAGCCGCGGCCTGGGGCACACCATCGCGTCGGACTTCCTGTCGCTGAGCCAGGGCGGCGGCTGGGGCCAGCGCGCCAAGGAAGCCGAGGTCCTGCTTCCGCTGGACCAGCCCGTGGGCCACGACTACTGGCAGCTGATGAACCTGGCCGGCCAGTACGCGTACGCCGGGCGCGAGTGGGTGGCGCGCAAGGTGGTGGAGATCCTGGGCGGGACGGAGGTGGAGCTGGTGCACAACCACCACAACTTCGCCTGGCGCGAGACGCACACGTCGCCCCAGGGCGAGACGGTGGAGTACGTGGTGGTCCGAAAGGGCGCCACCCCGGCGTTCCCCGGGCAGAAGGGATTCATCGGCGGGTCCATGGGGGATGACGCGGTGATCGTCCGCGGCGCCGAGCCGGCGGACGAGGAGACGGCTGCGCTGCAGCGCGAGGCGCTGTTCAGCACCGTCCACGGCGCGGGCCGGGTGATGTCGCGCACGGCCGCGGCGGGCAAGGTGCACCGCAAGACGGGGCGGGTGATCAGCCCCGGAAAGATCAGCCGCGAGATGATGGGCGACTGGATTGCGCGTAAGGGCGTGATCCTGCGCGGCGGCGGCCTGGACGAGGCGCCGCAGGCCTATCGCCGCCTGGAGAAGGTGCTCCAGTCGCAGGGGCCCACGATCGTGGTGGAGCACGTGCTCCGGCCGCTGATCGTGGTCATGGCCGGCGCGGGGGAGATCGATCCGTACAAGGACTGAACTGCAGTGCGGGAGTGATTTGGCCTCGCGCTCCCGCCTCAGCCGGAGATTTTTGTTGTGAGTCGAGAGGCGCCGGATTAGGATGGACGCCGTGCGCGGTTCCCATCCACCGGCCGACGAGAGGCGATTGATGAAACGGAGTTCTTGGATTGCCGCTGCGCTTGCGCTCGTGCTGTGCGCGGGCGAGGCCGGAGCACAGCGGGGCACGCTCCTGTACTGGTGGACCCAGGCCGGCGCACAGGGCGAGTGGCTGCTGCGCACCGTGTACGATGGCGGCTCGTGTCCGGCTCCCGCGTCGGTGCGCGCGCTTCCCTCCGACAGCTTTCCCGTGCTCGTGTGCCAGCAGCGGCTGGGCCCGGAGCCGGTGCAGCTGCCCGGAATGCCGCGCCCCGCCGCGGCGCCGCCCACGCGGGTGCAGCGGGTGGTGGCCATCGGTGACACGGGATGCCGGGCCAAGGAGCAGGACTGCACGGACCCGGCTGCCTGGCCGTTCTCGGCCGTGGCGTACCGCGCCCGGCAGGCCGACGCGGACCTGGCCGTGCACGTGGGCGACTACATCTACCGCGAAACCGTGAGCGATTGCGGAGGAAAGCTGCCCTGCGGCGACAACTGGAAGGCGTGGAAGGCGGACTGGTTCGCGCCCGTGGGCGAGCTGCTGGCCGCGGCGCCGTGGGTGTTCGCCCGCGGCAACCACGAGGACTGCACGCGGGGCGGCACCGGGTGGTTCCTGTTCTTCGACCCGCGCGACGTGCCGGCGAATGCGGACCGCTGCGCCGGGACCACGGAGCCGTACGCGGTGCAGGTGCCCGGGGTGGGCACGCTGCTGATCATCGACACGGCCTGCGCGCCCTGGTACTCCACCGGCTGCTGGTCCACCGGCGGCAGCAATCCCGTAAACGACACGGCCCGGGCGATCCCGGCCTATGCGCGCCAGATGGCCCAGCTGCCGGCGCTTGCCGCGGGTGGGCCCGCATGGGTGGTGACGCACGTTCCCATCTGGGCGCGCGACTATCCGGGCCAGGCAGACTCCATCGGCTCGTCGATCCTGCAGGGGGCGCTGCGGCGGGCGTCGCCTGGTGGAGAGCTTCCGCCGGCCGTGGCGCTCTCGCTGGTGGGCCATGTGCACGCGTGGGAGGCGCTGGACTTTGCCGCGCCGCGGACGCCCGTGCTGGTGCTGGGCGACGGGGGCACGTCGGAAAGCGAGGGGCTGCCGGCCTCGATGCCGTCGCCCGCGGGCGGCGTGGCGGTCGAGGGGTACTGGGCGGGGCTCGCGTTCGGGCACACCGTCCTGGAAGCCGCGGACGGCGGGTGGAACGTAAGGCTGGTGCCCGTTCCCGCCACGGGCGGCGGCGTGGCCTGCTCCCTTCGCAACGGGCAGCTGGCCTGCTGAGCAACGGCTCGTCCCTTTCGCTCCTGGCGGATCGCCGGGCCCGGAAGGGTCCGGCGATCTTTCTTGGGGGGCTACGGGAGTGCAAACGCACTCACACGCCTTGCCCAGGCCTCGGCATCGCCGGGGAGCTGACGAGTTTCCGCAGGGTGGCCAAGCCGTAGGCCAGGCGCGACTTGGCGGTGCCGGGCGGGATTTCGAGGACCGTGGCGACTTCGTCCAGGGTCAGGTCGTCCAGGTAGTGCAGGGCGAGTACGGCGCGGCTTGCGGGCGAGACGCGCTCCAGCAGCGCGGGAAGCCGCTCGACCCATCCCGGGTCGAGCGCCGGCTCGTGCGCGGTGCCCGGGAGGTCCGGCGAGAGCTCCTCGTGCGCGGCTTCGTACTTTCGATGGCGGCGCAGGTCGCGGAAGATCTGGCGGCTGGCGATGCGGCGTGCCCACGCGGAAAAGGCGCGCGGGTCGCGGAGAGTACCCAGCTTGCGATACAGCAGCACGAGCACGTCCTGCAGCACGTCGTCCGCGGCGTCCTCGTCGCGCAGCATCACTCGCGTGAACGGGTGCAGCAGTGCATGCGCATGCGAAAGCAGCCGCTCGAGCGCGGCGCGGTCCCCGGCCTGTGCACGAAGCACCAGCCAGGGAATTTCACCCGCTCCGCCGCGGTCCGCCGGGCTCATGCGAATGCTTCCCGCGTTCGCTGGTTCAGCGGCGCTCGCTCATCAGTTGAATGGCGTGCATCAGCCGCGCGTTCTGGGCGCTGGTCTTCGCGGCCATCGCGGCGATACCCAGCCCCAGGGTGAAGTACGTAAGCATCGCGAGCAGGAACATCACCTTGTGCGTCGGGTTGCCGAAGTCGATAGCCGCCAGGACGTACCCGAGAAGAACGGCTTCGATGATCGCGGCTCCGACGAGTATCATTGTCGACGTGCGGTCGTGGCGCTCGGCTTCGTCCAGCGCAGCGCGGACGGCGGCGGGGACGGGGTTCGTATCGTTCATGGTCGTGGCTCCTTTGGATGGATGGGCGTCAGCGCGACAGCAGGGCGGCGCCGATGGCGATGGCTTCGAAGGCGGCAACCATCAGGATCGCCCACCGGGGGACGTGGTTCGCGGGGCTGGTCATCTTGCCGGCTCCAGGTTCGAGTGATCGCGGCGTGCTTTCGATCGCCGCCACGTACTTGGAGGCGGGAGGGGCGCCAGGTGTTCGAATCCGCTTCCCGATCGTTCGTCCAGAGCCGCCGGGTGACTCCGCCACACCGGCTGCTCTCAACATGTTGCGGAGAGGAGGGTGTGACGATGGGCAAGAAGAATCACCTGGACCGCGAGTCCTTTTGAGCGCACCAGCAAGCGGCGGAAGGGCTTCCCGTCCGAGACGCGCGTAAAGCGCGGATTCCGCGTCGTGCACGGCGACAAGGAACTGGTGGAGAAGCTGGGGCGCAACGACCCCTGCCCCTGCGGCTCCACGAGGCGGTTTCAGGAACTGCTGTCTCGTGACGGCGGCTTTCGACGGCTCCAACCGTCACGACTACTACCGGGCTGATCCGTAAAGATCGAAGTCACAGACCGGGTGGGATGCGCGTTGTGTCCGTGCATCCCAGCCGATCAAATTCCGGAGACGAAGATGAGACTTCCGACGTTGCCCCTGGCCGCGCGCCGTGCACTGGCGCTCTACGGCGCCTTTCTCCTGGCCGCGTGCGATCCCGGCCAAGCCACCTCGCCCGAGGCGGTTGTGGGAAGCTGGCGGACGGTACAACAGCAGGGGAGCGGATCGCAGTCGCTACGCACCGAGCAGTGGCTGGACCTGCTCGCGGAGGGCACCTATCGGTGGACCACCCAGGTCAGCGGCACGGGCGGGCGGCCGGGAGACGGGCTGATCGAAACGTTCGAGCACTCCGGCTCCTGGAAGATCGTGGGCGACCGGCTGGGCCTGCGGACGATGACCGGCATGGGCTGGCGTCACGGGCAGGGCGGGTACCAGGCGGATTACGCGATAGAGTGGAACTACCAGCATCGCATCGAGGTGGGGGGCGACCAGATGAAGCTTCACTACATGACCCGCCCCGAGCAGTCCATCCTCCCCTACACGCTCGTCTTCGAGCGGATGATCGAAACCGGCCCGTTCCCCATGGGCAACGGCCGCTGACGACGCGCAATGATGATCCGTGGTTGAAGCCTCCCCGCAGTTTGGGGAGGCTTTCCGCTTTTGTTGCCGCGGATTCATCCGCCCCAGGCTCGCCCGAGGTCAGCCCAGGCCTGCCCGAGCCCCGACCCCTGCCTCGGCCCCACGCCACGGGTTACAAATCTTGCATAACCCTTCGCCCGAGGATCTGCACGACTGACGAGCAACGGGCATGACGACGACGGGAGAGGCGTGATGAGACTGCTGGTGATACGCCACGGGCTGGCGGGCGAGCGCGAGGACTGGGCGGCACGGAGCGGAAGGCCCGATGCCGAGCGGCCGATGACGGGTGAGGGACGCCGGAGGATGCGCCGCGGCGCGCGCGGGCTGCGCCGCATCGTTCCCGACATCGACGTGCTGGCCTCGTCGCCGCTCGTGCGGGCGGTGCAGACCGCGGAAATCATCACCGCGGCGTACGGCGGGTCGCTGCCCATCGAGACAATCGACGAGCTTTCGCCCGAGCGCCGGCCCGACGAGCTGCTGGGCTGGCTGCGCGCGCAGCAGCCCGGCGCCACCGTGGCCGTGGTGGGCCACGAGCCGCACCTGGGCTTCCTGGTGGGGTGGCTGCTGACGGGGCGCAACGACTCGTTCGTCGCCTTCAAGAAGGGCGGCGCCGTGCTGCTGGACTTCGACGACCCGCCCGTGGGCGGCAACGCGGTGCTGGCGTGGGCCATCGCGCCGCGGCAGCTGCGCTGGCTGGGCGAGCGGCGGTGAGCGGCCCCGCGCTGCTGGACCTGGGCGCCCCGCGCGCCGCGCGCTGGCTGGCCCTGCGTTTCCTGGAAGAGGCGCGCTCCGGGCGCACGCGGCTGGGCGACGCCGACGACGCGGAGGCGCTCCACGACTTTCGCGTGGGCCTGCGCCGGCTTCGCAGCACCGTGCGTGCCTACCGCGAGCACCTGGACGATTCCGTGGGCGGCAAGGACCGGTGCCGGCTGAAGCGCCTGGCCGCGGCGACGGGAGACAGCCGCGACGGCGAGGTGATGATCGCCTGGATGCAGAAGTACGGCGGCGGCCTTTCCGAGACGGAGGCGCCCGGCGCCGCGTGGCTGCTGGACGGGCTGCAGCGCCGGCAGCAGCGGGTGCTCCGGCGGATGCACGACGAGGTGGTCCGCGACTTCGCCCGCGCCTGCGGCCGCCTTTCGCGCCGCCTGTCGTGGTACCCCGCCCACGTTTCGCTCGACGATCCCCGCGAGGCGCCGCCGATGCGCACCGTGCTGGCGGGGCTGGTCGAGACGCACGCGGCCGAGCTGCGGGCGAAGCTGGCCGCCGTCCAGGGCGCCGCGCAGCAAGACGAGGCGCACGAGGCGCGGATCGCCGCCAAGCGCCTGCGCTACCTGCTGGAGCCGTTCCGCGACGAGCTGCCCGGCGCCGCCGAGGTCGTCAAGCGCATCAAGGGGATGCAGGACCTGTTCGGCGACATGCACGACGCCCACGTCGCCGCCGGCATCATCGCCGAGGCGCGGGAGGAGGCCCCGGCGGTGGCCCCGCCCCCCGATCCGCTCCCCGGGCTGGACGCCCTGTACGGCATCGCGCAGGCGGAGACGGAGCGGCTGTTCCGCGAGGCGCAGGGTGTGTGGCTGGGTGGCCGCGCCGACGAGTTCTTCGCCGCCGTCGACCAGGTGCTCGCCGGGCTGCGGGGCGGGGGAGAGAACCGCGAGATCGAGCGGAAGTACCTGCTCCGCCGCATGCCCCCGCTTCCGGAAGGGGCCATCCGCACCGACATCGCCCAGGGCTACCTCCCCGGCGAGCGCCTGAACGAGCGCGTGCGCCGGGTGCGGCGCGGGGGCGAGGTGCGGTACTATCGCACCATCAAGACGGGGAGCGGCCTCAGCCGGATGGAGCTGGAGGAGGAAACCACCGAGCGCATCTTCCGCCACCTGTGGCGGCTGACGAAGGGCGCCCGCATCCGCAAGCTCCGCTTTCGGGTGGCGGAGGGCGACCTGACGTGGGAGATCGACCGGTTCCGCGGCCGGCGGCTGGTGCTGGCCGAGGTGGAGCTGCCGTCGGAGGATGCCGACGCGCCCATCCCCGAGTGGCTGGCGCCCTGCGTGGAGCGCGAGGTGACCGGCGAGAAGGAGTACGTGAACATCAACCTGGCGGGCTGACTCGTCCCGCGGAGAGACGGAACCCGCGGCGGTGGCAGGCATACCACCGTACGCGGGTTTTCCGCATGCGTCGCCGCCGCACCCCCATCCATCCCGATGCGCATCTTCCGAATCGCTCCCCTGGTCCTGGCGCTGGCCGCCTGCTCGCCGCCGCGCGCGCCCGCACCGGCCGCTTCGCCGCGTCCCGCGGACAGCATCCCGGAGATCGAGTTCGACCACCGCGGCGACACGCTGGTGATCACCGACACGCTGCCGAACGGGCTGGTCTACTACGTTCGCCACAACGCCGAGCCGCGCAACCGCGCGGAGCTGCGGCTGGTGCTGAACGTGGGGTCGGTGCTGGAAGACGACGACCAGCGGGGGCTGGCGCACTTCCTGGAGCACATGGCCTTCAACGGCACCCGCCGCTTCGCCCGGAACGAGATCATCGACTACCTGGAGCGCGTGGGCATGCGCTTTGGGCCGGACGTGAACGCCACCACCTCGTTCGACGAAACCGTCTACATGCTGCAGCTGCCCACGGACAGCGCGGGCGTGCTGGACACGGGGCTGACCATCCTGGAGCACTGGGCCAGCGGCATCGCGCTGGACTCGGCGGAGATCGAGGCGGAGCGCGGCGTGGTGATCGAGGAGTGGCGCCGCTGGCGCGGCGCGGGAGCCCGCGTCTCCGACCGCCAGTTTCCGTTCCTCTTCACCGGATCGCGCTACGCCGAGCGCTCGCCCATCGGCGACCCGGAGATCATCCGCACCTTCCGCCACGAGACGCTGCGCCGCTTCTATCAGCAGTGGTACCGCCCGGAGCTGATGGCGGTGGTCGCCGTGGGCGACTTCGACGCGGCGGAGGTCGAGCGCAAGATCCGCGAGGTGTTCGGCGCCATCCCCGCGTACGGCGGCGGGCCGGCGCGGCCGGAAATCGGGATCCCCGCGCGGGACAGCGCGCGGGTGATCGTGACGGTGGACCCCGAGATCACCAGCACGGCCCTGAGCGTAAACTGGTTCCGCCCGGCGCGCAGGGACTGGTCGCCCCCCGGCTTCCGGGCGGGCCTGGTGGAGTCGATGTTCGTGGGGATGCTGGGCGACCGGCTGAACGACATGAGCCTGCTGCCGGACGCGCCGTTCCTGGACGTGGGCTCGTACCTGGGCGGCTCGCTGCGGCCGGTGGAAACCTTTTCCCTGAGCGCCGCCGTCCCGCAGGGCGGGGTGGAGCGCGGGCTGGCCGCCGTGCTCACCGAGGTGCAGCGCGCGGCACGCCACGGCTTTACCCCGGCCGAGCTGGAGCGGGAAAAGGCGGAGTTCCTGCGGATGTGGGAGCAGATGTACGCCGAGCGCCACAAGACCACCAGCGGCCAGTACGCAGGCCAGTACGCCGAGCACTTCCTGCGCGGCGGCCTGCTGCGCACGCTGGACGAAGAGTGGGTGATGCTGAACGCGTACATGCCCGGCATCACCGTGGAGGACGCCAACGAGGTGGCCCGCGGCTATGCGGCCATGCGCGACCGCACGGTGCTGGTCACCGCCCCCGAGCACGCGGGCACGGCGCTGCCCGACGAGCGCAGGCTGGCCGCCATCGCCGACTCGGTCGCGCGTGCGCCCGTCACGCCCTATCGAGAAACGGTCTCCGACGCGCCGCTACTGGCCCAATTGCCGGCGGCGGGAAGCGTGGTGTCGGAGGAGTTCGTCCCCGAGGCGGGCATCACCCGGTGGACGCTGAGCAACGGCGCGCAGGTGGTGCTGAAGCCCACGGACTTCCAGGACGACCAGGTGCTGTTCGCCGCCACCAGCCCCGGGGGGCTCTCGCTGCTCCCCGACAGCCTGTACCTGCACGGCCGGCTGGCGACCGCGGCGGTGCAGGTGGGCGGCGTGGGCGCGCTGGGGCTGACGGAGCTGCAGCGGCGGCTGGCGGGAAAGGCGGCCAGCGTGGGCACCACCATCAGCGAGCTGTACGAGACGGTGAACGGCTACGCGGCGCCGCGCGACGTGGAAACCATGTTCCAGCTGGTTTACCTGTACTTCACCGCGCCGCGCCGCGACACGGCGGCGTGGGAAGCCTTCCGCCAGCGCGGTCGCGAGATGCTGCGCAACCGGGGCGCCACCCCGGAAAGCGCCTTCGGCGACACGCTGACGGCCGTGCTCACGCAGCGGCACTCGCGCACGCGGCCCTTCACCGCGGCCATGTACGACTCGCTGGACCTGGACCGCGCGCTCACCATCTACCGGCAGCGCTTCGCCGACGCGGGCGACTTCACCTTCTTCCTGGTGGGCAGCTTTCAGCCGCACGAGGTGCGCCCGCTGGTGGAGCGCTACCTGGCCAGCCTTCCCGCCACCGGCGCGCGCGAACGCTGGCGCGACCCGGGCATCCGTCCGCCCGCGGGCGTGGTGGAGAGGACGGTGCGCCGCGGTGTGGAGCCCCAGGCGCGGACCACGCTGTATTTCACCGGCCCGGCGCAGTTCTCCCGCGAGGCCCGGTCCGAAATCACCAGCCTGGCCGACGCCCTGGAAATCCGCCTGCGCGAACGGCTGCGCGAGCAGCTGGGGGGAACCTACGGCGTAACGGTGAGCGCCAACGTGTCGCGCGATCCCGTGCCGCAGTACGTAGTGGCGATCGACTTCAACACCGACCCCGACCGGCTGGACGAGCTTACGCGCGTGACGTTCGCGGAGATCGACAGCCTGCGCGCCCGCGGCGTGCCGGCCGACGTGGTGCAGAAGGTTCGCGAGGCGCACCGGCGCAGCAAGGAAACGTCGCTGCGCCAGAACGACGTGTGGCTGACGTCGCTCATGGAGTACCAGCGGCTGGGGTGGGACGTGCGGGCGATCGACGACGCCCCGCTCTCCGCCACCCTCACCCCGGAACGCATCCGCGCCGCGGCCAGGCTGTACCTGAACCGGCGGCGGTACGTGCGGGTGTCGCTGCTGCCGGAGGGGTGAGAGTGCGTGAGTGCGTGAGTGCGGAAGTGCGAAAGTGCGAAAGTGCGAAAGTGCGAAAGTGCGAAAGTGCGAAAGTGCGAAAGTGCGAAAGTGCGAAAGTGAAGCGGCCCGGGTGCTGAGCACCCGGGCCGTTGTTTTTACTGCCGCACTAACGCACTCACGCACTCACGCACTTCCCTCAGTGTCCGCCCCCCGCGGCTGCACCCGCCGCGGCCGCGGTCTCGGGGTCCACGGGCAGGAAGTAGAACGCAATGCCCAGGATGACGTAGACGGCCAGCAGCTGAACGCCCTCCATCCAGTGGCTTTCGCCGTCCACCGAGCAGAAGGCCATGATCCCCACGCACAGCCCCACGGCCAGCACCTCCATCGGCGTGAAGATCAGGTCCATGGGCTGCGGCGCGATGAAGTAGCTCAGGAACACCAGCAGCGGCGCCACGAAGAGGGCGATCTGGATGGACGAGCCCACGGCGATGTTGATGGCCGCGTCCATCTTGTTCTTGGCCGCCATGATGATGGCCGTGGAGTGCTCGGCCGCGTTGCCGATGATGGCCACCACGATCACGCCCACGAACACCTGGCTCCATCCCAGCGCCTCGGCCGTGTGGCTGGCGGCGGCCACCAGGAACTCCGCCATGACCGCCACGCCGATGGTGGCCAGCACCAGCTTGCCGATGGAACGGCCCAGCGGCGGCAGCGTGTGGCCCTCGTTCAGCGCCGCCGCTTCGCCCGAGTCGCCCATGTACAGGTGGCGGTGCGTCTTGAGGGTGAAGAAGAGGCTGGCGACGTACGTCACCATCAGGACGATGGCGATCTCCAGGCTCAGGTTGCGCTCCGCCGCGGGTGCCGAGTCACCCACCAGCCCGTGGAAGAGCGCCGGCACCACCAGCCCCACCGCGCTCAGCACCAGCAGCGTTCCGCCCAGCCCGGCCGCCGTGCGGTTGAACTTCTGCGTCTCGTACTTCAGCCCGCCCACCAGCGCGCTCAGGCCGAACACCAGCAGCACGTTCCCGATGATGGAGCCGGTGATGGACGCCTTCACCAGGTCGTACAGCCCCGCCCGCAGCGCCACGATGGCGATGATCAGCTCCGCCGCGTTGCCGAAGGTGGCGTTCAGGAGGCCGCCCACGCCCTGGCCCACCCGCTCGGCGATCTCTTCCGTGGCGTGCCCCATCTGCCCGGCCAGGGGGATGATGCCCAGGCAGGAGACGATGAAGATGGCGATGGGGGGCGAGTGGAGCACCCATTCCATGATCATGGCGATGGGCACGAACACCAGCAGCAGGTTCAGCAGGTTGGCGGCCGAGAACAGGCTGGGCTTTGCGGTCGTCGTAGCCAAGGAAACGTGCTCCGGGCTGGGTGAGATGAACCGGTTCGGGCGGCGGCTACAGTAAGCCCCCCGGCCGCGACGCGCAACCGAGGGGAGGAGTGCGTCAGTGCGTCAGTGCGTTAGTGCGTTAGTGCGCTGAAAGCAAACGGCCCCAGGGCACACCGCACCGGGGCCGTTCACTTCCGCACTCACGCACTCACGCACTTCCCCTACTTCACCGGCAGCCAGTACGTCACCTTCATCGCCAGGAAGTTGTTCCCCGGCGCCCCGAACGCGTCGCCCAGCGCGCCGGGGCCCACGAAGTCGCCGTTGTCCAGGCTGGAGGAGCGGTCCTGCTGCCACACCAGGTACAGCGTGCTCCCCGGCCGCCACTCCCAGCGCATGACGGCGTTGCTGCGGAACGAGCGCACGTTGAAGTCGCGCGCCACCTGGTCCGGCTCTCCATCCTCCGTCGCCGTGAACAGGTGCGAGCCCGGCGAGCACGGCGCGGGATCGCTCGGCTGGCACGAGCGGATGGGGCCGTCCTCGCCGTACAGGTCCAGGTCGAACGAGCGCGGCCGCGGCACCTCGCCGAAGCGGTGGTAGCGGCCGCTGGCGGCGAACGGCTCGGCGTACAACTCCAGAGACAGGTCCGGGCTCATGGTGTACGCCAGCCGCACGGGCGCCGCCAGGGTGCTGCGGTCGATGGATGAAAAGACGTAGCGCCGGCCCAGCATGGCCGCGGGACCGCCGGACAGGTTGGCCACGTACTGCCGCGCCTCGCGCTCGCGCTCGTACCGCGGCTCAACGGACACCTGCCAGTTGGGTCCCGGCGAGGCACCGATCCCGCCCCCGATCCCCCACCCCCGGCCCCCCTGCTCGTCGCCGCCGATGCCGACGCCCCCGCCCCAGCGGAACCGCGAGGAGCCGCGGTTTTCCAGGTCCGCCTCGATCTCCCAGGTACGCCCCAGCCCCAGCCGCGGCCCGCCCCGCGTGGCCGATGCGTCGTACCGGCGCAGTTCCGAGCGCGCCTCGATGGAGCTCTGCCAGTAGTTGCTCCAGGTGACGTTCGCCGCGCCGTGCACCACGCCGTGGCGGCGGATGCCCTGGTAGTCGAACCCGTTCTCCATCCGCCCCGTGATCGAGTAGCGGCGGTACGGGCCGCGCGGCGTCGTCTCGCGATAGGTCACCTCGCCGTCGGCGGTCACGTAGTCGGCCACGAACATGCGGCCGGCCTCGTTGACGTCGAAGCCGGGCGAA
Organism: Longimicrobium sp.; assembly: GCF_036388275.1. Taxonomy (NCBI): domain Bacteria; kingdom Pseudomonadati; phylum Gemmatimonadota; class Longimicrobiia; order Longimicrobiales; family Longimicrobiaceae; genus Longimicrobium; species Longimicrobium sp. Next base: position 140,454 of record NZ_DASVSF010000002.1, on the reverse strand, counting down.
ATGGCGAACGCCCGCGCCTCCCAGAGCCAGTGGCGCGCGTTGAGCCGCTCGATGCCGATGCCGGCCGTGTATCCCGCCAGCGCTTCCCGCGTGGGGTCCAGCACGGCGTAGTCGCGGTCCGGCCGCTGGAAGTAGTGGGCGACCGCCGTCTGCACGCGGCGGATGGCGGCCGTGTCGCCCTCCACCACGCTGGCGCCCGCGAACCCGCGCACCTCGTAGTCGCCGCCGCCAAAGCGCAGGTTCCAGTCGGCGCCGCCGCTGAAGGCGCTGCGCGGCAGGAACGAGGCGATCAGCCCGCCCGGCTCCGTGTCGCGGCGCAGCGCCGTCAGGCTCACCCCCGCGGTGGAGGTGGACGGCCCGAACTCCTGCACGGCGCGAAAGACGCCCCACCCGGTGCGCGGCGCCACGCCCGTCTGCCGGATCTCTCCGTCCTCGTCCACGTAGCGCGCCTCGGCCGCGTCCGTCACCGCCGCGAGCGCGCCGACGGAAAGCCCCCGCTGCGTGCGCCCGGTGAGCTTGGCCGCGCCCAGGATGGTGCTGGCACGGGGATAATCCACGTAGTCGGCGTCCAGCCGCACCCGCGACGCGGCCCCGATGCGCCGGGAGTAGAAGTAGCCGGGCTGGTCCGTCCGCAGGTAGCGCAGCCCCTCGGTAAAGAAGGGGCGGCGCTCCGGGAAGAACGTCTCGAACGCGCTCAGGTTCACCTCGGCCGGGTCTGCCTCCACCTGCCCGAAGTCGGGGTTCAGCGTGGCCTCCAGCGTCAGGCTGCTCCCCAGCCCGATGCGGGCGTCGCCGCCCACGCGCATGGCGCCCGACCGCTGCTCCACCAGCGGGTCGTCGGGGTCCACCGCGCCGAAGCGGGTTCCCTCTGCCGCCACGTAGGGCATCAGCTCGATCCGCCGCGCCGGCCGCACCCCGCCGATCCCCTCCAGGTCGCCAAAGCGCGAGGCCCACGCCTGCGTGCCGCGGGGGATCACCACCCAGTAGTCGTCTTCCTCGCGCGAGGGGATCCACCGGTCCAGGTTGATCCCCCACACCTGCGCGGGAACGTCGTTGAAGCGAAGCTGGCTGAAGGGAATGCGCATCTCCGCCGTCCATCCCGCCGTGTCCACGCGCGCTTCCGCCCGCCACACCGGGTTGAACGACATGTCGCGCGAGTCCTCGTTGTCCGTGGCGTGGTACCAGTCCAGCCGCACCCCCGCGGCGGTGACGCCGAAGGTGTACGCCGTGCGCCGGTCCAGGTAGGTGTCCAGCGAGATCAGCAGGTGCTCGGACTGGTATCCTTCGTCGCGGCGCGTGACGGGCGCCTGGATGGAAGCCGGATCGGCGGCGTGCATCCGCGCGGCCACGTACAGCGCCTCGTCGTCGTACACGAAGCGCACCTCGGTGCGGTCGGTGGGCGGGGCGCCCTGCACCGGCTCCTTTTGCACGAAGTCGGAAAGCACGGGCGCGGCGGCCCACGCCTCGTCATCCAGGCGTCCGTCGATCTGCGGCGCGGCGCCGGTCAGCCGCACGGCCGAATGGCGCTTGCGCGCGCCGTCCTGCGCGTCGGCGGGGGCGGCGGCCAGCAGGGCAGCGAAAAAAGCGCATGCCGCGGCGCGCGCCAGGATAGCCGATCGATCCACGTTTTCGTCCATCGCGAAAGGCGTTGTAGCAGCCGTGTAAGATAGCGGTGCGGACGCTGGAGGGGTACCATCCGCATCCGCCGGTCTCACCCGCCGTCGCGTGCCTCATCCGCGTCCCGCCACCGCCCGTGCAAAACAAGACCACGGCTTGACTTGCGCACGCGAAAAACTGTTGCGCGAACGGAGTGGACGGCCTGAGCTGGCCCATTCGTTGCCGGGAAAATGATCGACGTCGGGGGAGGCGGTGATGCCAACGGTTCTTCGGAGTGGGCCGTATCGTATATTCTTCTTCGCGGCGGATGGCAACGAGCCGCCCCACGGTCACGTAGAACGGGAGAGCAAGAAGGCCAAGGTGTGGCTGAGTCCAGTGCGATCACAGGACAGCGGTGGGTACGGCGGGTGGGAATTGAATTCAACCGCCGGGACCGGGCCTGGTCGGGCGCTCCCCCGTCCGGCCGCGCTCCGATAACCGAAGTGTACCCCCTCTCCACGCTGTTCGTGGGAGAGGTGGCACGCGTGTCAGCCCGGCCGGGTGAGGGCCCCACGGCAGCCGAGGCCTCGGCTGCCGTGACTGCTGCCGCGCCCGGGCTGGTACGTGGCCGCGGCTGGATCCTTCGGCCCGCGTGGTGGCGTGTGCGTGCCGGTGCGGAGTGGCTTGGCCTCAGGACGACAGGTTCCGGTGATTGAGGGGGCCCCGGTCAGTCCGATGCACTGCGCTCGGGCTGCGGCTCCACGAAGGGAATCTCTTCCGGGGCCGTCAGCAGCACGCGGCGGATGAGGTCCGCGCGAACGCGGGTTTCGGTGGTCTGCTCCGCGAAGCGGTCCGCCAGCCGGGCCTGTCCCCGCTCGCGCATCCGATCCGCCATCCGCTCCGTCAGCGCCGCCCGCTCTTCCAGCGCGCGATAGGCGGCCCAGAGCGCCGCGTCCAGCGCGGTGCCCTGGCCGGCCAGCAGGCTTTCGATGGAGTACGCGTGCCCCACCCGGCAGCGGAACCGCGGCAGGCCGTCGTCAGCCGTTTCCCAGAGCACCCCGCTGCACTCGGGGCAGGCGAACCCCGACGGCACGCCCGCCCGCTCGGCCTCGATGCTCTCGCGCCGCATCTCCGAGATGCCCACCTCGTCCGCCTGCTTCCGCGCCACGGCGCCCTCCTCCTGGTCCTGTACCGGCTCCCCCACCCGCGCCGCCAGCAGCGCGGCGATCTCCGGCAGCGGCAGCACGTGCTCTACGTCGACGTTGGCGATGGCGCTGGTGGGCATGCCCGGGTACAGCGCGTCGTCGGGGCTCTGCACCACCGTCAGCCCGCCCGCCGACCGGATGGCCATCAGCCCGGCCGTGCCGTCGTCCAGGTTGCCGGTGAGCACCACGCCGATCACCCGGGCCCCGTACGCGCGCGCCGCGCTGCGGAACAGCGGGTCCACCGCGGGCCGCGCGTTGTTCTCGCGCGGGCCGCGCACCAGCCGCATGTGCCCGCGCTCCACCAGCAGGTGGCGGTCGGGCGGGGCCACGTACACACATCCCGGCACGATGGGCGCGCCGTCTACCGCGTGCTCGGCCCGCAATCCGCCACGGCGCGAGATGATGCGTGGCAGCACGCTGGTGGCGTGCGCGGGAAAGTGCACCACCACGAACACCGCGGCGGCAAGATCCTTCGGCAGCGCCCCGGCCAGGGTCGCCACCGCCTCCACCCCGCCCGCCGATGCCCCGATCACCACGATGTCGCGTTCAGCCACCCGGCAGTTCCCTTGCAGCTTTTGGTCGGCTCACCCACGGGCGCCGCGCCCGTTTGTTTCCTCCCGAACAGCAAGACCCGTGCGGCGGCCCCGCAACCGGGGCCACAGGTTGACATTTCTTACGCCGCGGCGCACCTTGCGATCATACCCGTCCCGGCCAGCACGCGCCCGCCTGCTCCATCGCCGCGCGGTCCGAATCCGCACACTTTCGGTCATTGCGAACCGGCTCCCTCGCCCGCATGCCTGGATGACCGCTCCACTTCGGGTTCCGGTGGTCGCGATGGTCGCGTCCATGGGAGGACTGCAGGCGTTCAGCGAGGTGCTGGGCGCGCTGCCGGCGGACTTTCCCGCGGCCGTGCTGGTGATGCAGCACCTGGAGCCAGCGCGGGCCAGCCAGCTGGCGCACATCCTGGAAGAGCGCACGCCGCTCCGCGTTCGCGAGGCCGTCGCCGGCGCCACGCTGGCGGCCGGGCACGTGTACGTGGCCCCGCCCGGGCGCCACCTGGAAATCACCGCCGCCCGGACGCTGGCGCTCAGCGACGCACCGCCGGTCGCCTTTTCGCGTCCGTCCGCCGACGTGCTCCTCCGCTCGCTGGCCACGGCGGGCGAGCCGGTGATCGCCGTGGTGCTCACGGGGCGCGGCCAGGACGGCGCCGTCGGCTGCGTGCAGGTTCGTCGCGGCGGCGGCACGGTGCTGGCACAGGACCAGGGTACGTCCGAGGAATATGGCATGCCCGGCGCCGCCTCGCTGGCCGGGGGAGTGGACGAAGTGCTCCCCTTGGCCGAGATCGCCCCGCGCCTCGTCGCCCTGCTTCAAACCCTGAACCACCCGCACGGATGACGACCACGGCGCCCGCGGCGCACCCCGAGTTCGAGGAACTGCTGGTGTTCCTCAGGGACATGCGGAGCTTCGACTTCTCGGGATACAAGCGCACCACCCTGCAGCGGCGCGTCGACAAGCGCATGCAGACGGTGGATGTGCAGGGCTATCCGGCGTACCGCGACTACCTGGAGGTTCACCCGGGCGAGTTCGAGGCGCTGTTCAACACCATCCTCATCAACGTCACCTCGTTCTTCCGCGACGAGGAAGCGTGGGCCGCGCTTCGCGACGACTTCGTTCCCGCGCTGCTGGACCGCAAGCAGGGTGGGCAGCCCATCCGCATCTGGAGCGCGGGGTGCGCCACCGGCCAGGAAACGTACACGCTGGTGATGCTGCTGGCCGAGGCCATGGGCGTAGACGCCTTTCGCCACCAGGTAAAGGTGTACGCCACCGACCTCGACAACGAGGCGCTGGCCGAGGCCCGGCACGCGGTATACGCCGACAAGGAGCTGGAAGGGCTTCCCGAGGGGTTCCGCGAAAAGTACTTCGAACCCACGGCCGGGCGATGGACGTTCCGCAGCGACCTGCGGCGGCAGGTGATCTTCGGGCGGCACGACCTGGCCCAGGACGCACCCATGTCGCACCTGGACCTGCTGGTGTGCCGCAACGTGCTGATGTACTTCAACTCCGAGGTGCAGGGCCGCATCCTGGCGCGCTTCCACTTCGCCCTGCAGCCCGAGGGGCTGCTGTTCCTGGGCCGGGCGGAGATGATCCGCGCCCACGCCAGCCTGTTCGCGCCGGCCAACCTGGGCGCCCGCATCTTCCGCAGGGCCCCGTCCGGCATCCGCGAGCGGCTGTTCATGCTGGGTCGTGGGGGCGCGGGGGCGCAGCGCACGTCTCCCACGGCGCAGCAGCTGGAACTGCGCGACGCGGCCCTGGACGCGCTTCCCTCGGCGCAGCTGGTGGTGGGGCCGGGGGGCGACCTGCTGCTGGCCAACGAGGCGGCCCGCAAGCTGTTCGCCCTGGGTGCCGCCGACCTGGGGCGCCCGCTGCAGGACCTGCGCGTGTCGTACCGGCCGGTGGAACTGCGTTCGCGCATCGACCAGGTGCTGGCGGAGCGCCACCCCGTGTACCTGAGCGGCATCGAGCAGCCGGGGCCGGACGGCGAGGTGCGCAGCTTCGACGTGCAGGTGTGCCCGCTGGGCAGCGCCGACGCCGCGCCGCTGGGCGTGTCCGTGTCCTTCATCGACGTCACCCGCCACACGCGCCTGCAGGCCGAGGTGGAGCACGCCAACCAGGCGCTGGAAACGGCGTTCGAGGAGCTGCAGAGCACCAACGAGGAGCTGGAAACGACCAACGAGGAGCTGCAGAGCACCATCGAGGAGCTGGAAACGACCAACGAGGAGCTGCAGAGCACCAACGAAGAGCTGGAGACCATGAACGAGGAGCTCCAGTCGACCAACGAGGAGATGGAAACGCTGAACGACGAGGTGCAGCGCCGCAGCGAGGCCTTGGAGCAGTCGAACGTGTACCTGGCCTCGGTGCTCGCCAGCCTTCGCGCCGGCGTGGTGGTGCTCGACCGCGAGATGCTGGTGCGGCTGTGGAACGACCGGATGGCGCAGCTGTGGGGGCTGCGGCCCGACGAGGTGCAGGACCAGCCCTTCCTTCACTTGGACATCGGCCTGCCGGTGGAGCGGATGAAGGGCGTTCTGCGCGCCGTGCTGGACGCGCGCTCCGCGGGCGAAACGCTGATGCTGGACGCCGTGAACCGCCGCGGCCGCGCCATCACCTGCGAGGTGACCGTCACACCCCTGGTGGCCGCGGGCCAGGACGTGCGCGGCGCGGTGATCGTGGTGGAAGAGCGCCCCGCGCAGGTCGGCTGAGGCGATGGCGCGCCCGGAGGCAGACGACGTGCGGCCCGACGGGTCGGCCGGAAGGCGGGTCCGCGCGTCGCGCCGAATGGTGGACGACCTGCGCAGGCGCGCGTCCGGAGAGGCCGGGGTCCCCGGCCCGCTGATGGACGAGGCGCTGGAATCGATGCTCACGCTGATCGAGGAGCTGCACGTCGGCGAAGAAGAGCTCCGCCTGCAGAACGAGGAGCTGATCGCCGCGCAGGCGGCGGTGGAGGCCGAGCGCCTTCGCTACCTGGAGCTTTTTCAGCAGGCCCCCGACGCCTACCTGGTCACCACCCCCGAAGGCGCAATCCGTGAGGCCAACTTCGCCGCCTCGGCGCTGCTGAACGTGCCGCCCGCCCGCCTGAAGGGAAAGCCGCTGGGCGTGTTCGTGGTCGTCGAGGCCCGGCGCGACTTCCGCTCGCGCCTGCTGCAGGCGGTGCAATTGGGCCGCGTGGACGACTGGGAGGTGCGCCTGCGCCCCCGGCGCACAGAAGAGGCAGTGGACGTTTCGTGCACCGTCACCGCCGTGCACGACGACAGCGGGAACATCACCGCGCTGCGCTGGATTCTTCGCGACGTCAGCGAGCGCACGCGCGCCGAGGAAAGCCAGCGCGCCCTGGTCCGCGAAGAGGCCGCGCACGAGGCCGCCGAGCGCGAACGCGGGTTCCTGGAGGCGGTAATCGGGCAGATGCCCAGCGGCGTGGTGATCGCCGAGGCGATCCAGGGGCGGATCGTCCGCCACAACGCCGCGGCCGAGGCCATCCTGGGCCACGCGCCCACGCACGGGGTAAACCTGGCGGAGTACGCCGAGGGCTACGGCGCGCTGGACGCGGAGGGGCGTCCCATCGCCACGCTCAGCTATCCCCTGGCCCGCTCGCTCCTGGACGGCGAAACGGTGGTGGACGAGGATTTCCGCATCCGCCGCCAGGACGGCGCCGAGGTCGTCCTTCGCTGCAGCTCCGCGCCCGTGCACGGCCCCGGCGGCGAGATCGTGGCCGCCGTCCTCACCTTCACCGACGTCACCGGGGCGCTCGAGGCCGAAGAGACGGATCGCTTCCTGGCCGAGGTGGGCGAGGTGCTGTCGTCGTCGCTGGAGTACCGCGACGTGGTGCAGCAGGTAGCCCGCGTGTGCGCCGGCACCCTGGCCGACTACTGCATCGTCCACGTGCGCGAGGGCGGGGGATCGGCGCGGGCGCTGGGCGTGGCGCACGCCGACCCCGCGCGCGAAGAGATGGTGCGTGGAATGCTGCGGCACTTTCCGGTAGACCCGGAGTCGCCCACTCATCCCGTGGTGCAGGCGCTGCGCACGGGCCGGCCCGAGCTGGCGGCCGACGTGAACGACGGCCTGCTGGACCGGATGTGCACGGGGCCGGAGCATCGCGATATGCTGGTCGCGCTGGGCCTGTCGTCGGCCATGGTGGTGCCCATCCGCGCCAAGGGCGAAACGCTGGGCACCATCTCGCTGGCCTGCACCGGCGGCTCCCCGTACGATGCCGGCGACCTGGCCGTGGCCGAAGAGGTGGCCCGGCGCGCCGCGCTCGCGGTGGAGAACGCGCGGCTGTACCAGGAGGCGCGCCAGGCGGTGCGCGCCCGCGAAGAGGTGGTGGCGGTGGTGTCGCACGACCTGCGCAACCCCATCAACGCGGTGATGCTGGCGGCCACGGTGCTCGACGAGTTCGGCAGCGGGCGCCTGGACGAGCGCGACCGCAAGCAGGTGGGCGTCATCCGCCGCTCGGCCGAGCAGATGAACGCACTGGTGCAGGACTTGGTGGAGGTCGCCGCGTTCGAAAGCGGCGAAATGCCCATGCAGCGGCGCCCCATCGTGCCCGGGGTGCTGACCACCGCCGCGGAAGAGATGTTCGGCCCGCTGGCGGGGGAGCGCGGGGTTTCGCTCACCTGCCACACGTCCGACGGCCTGCCCGCGGTGTCGGCGGACTACGGCCGCGTGCTGCAGTTGTTCAGCAACCTGGTGGGGAATGCGCTGAAGTTTACGCCGGCGGGTGGATCGGTGGAGATCGGCGCCGTGCAGGGCGCGGGGGTCGTGCGGTTCTTCGTGCGCGACACGGGCCCGGGGATCGAGCGCGACCACCTGCCGCGGCTGTTCGACCGCTTCTGGCAGGCGCAGCGCGGGCGCGGCGCCGGCGCGGGGCTGGGGCTGGCCATCTCGCGCTCCATCGCCGAGGGCCACGGTGGCCAGGTCTGGGCCGAAAGCGAGCCCGGCCAGGGCAGCACCTTTTACTTCACCATCCCCTTGGCTTCCACCTGATGGGTATCGGTACCGAGATCGGCTTCGTCCTGCTGCTGCTGCTGGCGAACGGGGTGTTCGCCATGAGCGAGATCGCCGTGGTTTCCGCGCGCAAGACGCGCCTTCAGCAGCGCGCCGAAAAGGGCGACGCGGCCGCGCGGCGCGCGCTGGAGCTGGCCGAAACCCCCGAGCGCTTCCTGGCGACGGTGCAGGTAGGCATCACCCTCGTCGGCACGCTGGCCGGCGCCTTCGGCGGCGCGCGCATCGCCGAGCCGCTGGCCGAGACGCTCAAGGGGTATCCCGCCGTCGCCCCCTACGCCGACGGGCTGGCCATCACCCTCGTCGTGCTGGGCATCACCTACTTTTCGCTGATCATCGGCGAGCTGGTGCCCAAGCAGATCGGCCTGAACCACCCCGAGCGCATCGCGGCCATGGTGGCCGGGCCCATGAACGTGCTGTCGCGCATCGCCTCGCCCCTCGTGTGGGTGCTCACCGGGTCCACCGGCCTGGTGATGCGCATGCTGCGGCTGAAGGAGTCCGACGAGCCCCCGGTGACCGAGGCCGAGATCAACGTGCTGCTGGAGCAGGGCACGCAGGCGGGCGTGTTCGACGAGGAGGAGCAGGACCTGGTGGAGCGCGTGTTCTGGCTGGGCGACCAGCGCGTGGTGAACCTGATGACGCCGCGCCACCGGGTGAAGTGGCTGGACGTGAACGACGCGCCGGAAACCAACCGCGCCCGCATGGTGGCGGCCCCGCTGACGCGCTACGTGCTGTGCGACGGGGAGCTGGACCGGGTGCTGGGGATCGTGGAGGCCAAGGACCTGTGGGCGGCGGGGCTTTCGGGCCAGCCGGTGGACGACCTGCGCGCGTACCTCAAGCAGCCGCTGTTCGTCCCCGAGAGCACGCGCGCGCTCCGCGTGCTGGAGCTGTTCCGCGAATCCGGCGTGCACCTGGCGGTGGTGGTGAACGAGTACGGCGGCACCGAGGGGCTGGTGACGCTGAACAACGTGCTGGAGGAGATCACGGGCGACATGGCGGGCAGCGCGGCCACGCCGGCCATCGTGCGGCGCGACGACGGGTCGGTGCTGGTGGACGCGTCGCTTTCCATCGACGAGTTCCGCGAGGCCATGGACCTGCCCGAGCGCCGTGACGACGACCGCGAGTACCGCACGGTGGGCGGCTTCATCTTCACCACGCTGGGCCACGTCCCCCGCCCGGGCGACCACTTCACCAGCGAGGGTCACCGCATGGAGGTGGTGGACATGGACGGCAACCGCATCGACAAGGTGCTCGTCATCCCGTCCCCGCGGCACGAGAAGCGACCGGCGGGCGAATAGGGCTTCTCAGAGCGGGCGGACGGCGGGGCGTGTTCGGAGCGAAGCCAGCCGGGATCTCTCGCCACGGCCCCGCACGGCGCCCGGCATGTTCCGCACGGGGCATGGCGCTGGCGCTGTGGCGCGTGCATGTACCCGACCGACGAGTTGAACGTCCGCATCGCCATCGCGCGAGCAACGGTGCGCCAGCTGCAGCGGCGCACCGAGGAACTGCGGCAACGAGCCCGCGAGCACTTTCGGCCGGACGCACCCCGCCCGCCCGTGCGTCCCCCCTACCCGCTCCCGCCGCCGGACACAGCCGTCGCAGTAGGGGATGAGACACGCCAGGAGTGCTAGCCGGGCGTGGTCGCCAAGTCAGAGGCCTGATCGCATTGGCAGCGGGAATCTGTCCACCCACTCCTCGGCAAGCGTGCGCAGCTCCACGAACTGAAGATCGTGAACATCGCGTTGGAGTACCTCGCAGACATCGGCTAAATCGCCAGTGAAGGTTAAGGAGCGCCGCCACATCTCTCCCGCCGACAGGAGCAGCGCCGACCCGTCCAGCGCCGTCGCCAGCCAGTTGCGTACGGCGCGGATTGCTTTCTCTGGGCTGCCCTCGTGTGCCTTGATGTCCTGCCCGGCGATGTCGGAGCAGAACTTCTGAAACCGGTATCGCTCGATGTCGAAAATCAGCGCCCGCTTCCTTTTTTGCAGGCCCGCCCCGAACTCCCGCGCGCCGAGGAAGAGTCCGAGTTCGAAAGGCATGTTGAAGCGGGGAAGTCCCGTGGCGAGGTCGAGCTCCGTTCGCGAGATGTCGTGGATCCCGAGCTGCGAATCCCGGATGATGCGCTGAATTTTGACGATTCTCACCTCGCCGCCATCATCTGCTTCGAGCGCGCACCTCGCCCGAAATCCGCACGTGAGCACCGCGAATATCACCGCCTGAAAGAGGGGCTGGTACTCGTCGTCAAACGGGCAGTTCAGAAAGATGTTCCGCTCGTAATCCGTGCCCGGCAGCATGGCTCACGACCTTTCTTCGGGGCCGCGCCGCTTCTGCGCTTTCACGGCCTTCCGTGCCTCGGCCGCCTCGCGCCTCTTTGCGGCAGCCGCGGCGTCTTTGGCGGCGCGCACACGAATGATGGCCGCGACCACCTCCTCGCGGTTGAGTCGGCCCGTATCATCCCCTCTCAACACCGTGGGATACTGCTTCTTCATCTCCGACCTCGATCGATCAAGTGGACGCACGTTCTCCCCAATGTATGTGCCTCCGACCAGGTGTGAAGGGGTCGGAAAAGAGCGCAGAAGTGTCCTGTACGGCGTGAAAAGGCACGGAGCAGTACGGAAGCTTGCGAAGATGAGGGTTTTCCGCAGACGATCCTTTGCCGGGGGACGGTCTCGCGATGGCGGGAGCGGCATGGAAACAGGAAACGGCCCAGTTGTCACGCGGACGACCGGGCCGTTTCCATCAGGGGCACCTACGCCAGCCGCACGATCACGCCTTCGTCGCCGCGGAGCCGGAGGGTGCGGTCCACCGGCTGCCCTTCGCTTCCCGGCAGCGTCCCCAGCTCCACCGTTCCCGGTCCCCCGACGCGCAGCGACGCCGGCTCGGGGCCCATGTTCAACGCAACCAGGAAGCGCGTGCCGCCGTGCGAACGGGTGAATGCGAGCACGCTCTCCTCCGCCTGCACGGGTGCCCAGTCCCCCATGGACAGCGCGGGCTCTCGCCGGCGCAGAGCCAGGAGGGCGCGGTGAAGCGTCAGCATCGACGTGGGGTCGCGCTCCTGCGCGCGCACGTTCACGCGGGAGCAGTCGCGCGAGAGGGGGAGCCACGGCTCAACGTCGGAAAAGCCCGCGTTGCGGGAGCCGTCCCACTGCATGGGCGTGCGGACGGGGTCCCTCCCCAGGCCGCGGCCCGGGAGGTTCTTTTCCCACGGGTCCTGCACGCGCTCGGGTGGGATGTCGACGTTCCGCATCCCCAGCTCGTCGCCGTAGTAGAGGGTCGGCGTGCCGCGCAGGGTGAGCAGCAGCATGGCCGCCACGCGCGCCTGCGCCGGGCCCACGCGGCTGGCCACGCGGGCGCGGTCGTGATTGCCCAGCACCCAGTTGGGCCACGCGCCAGGGGGGAGGAGCGACTCGTATCGCCGGATCGCCGCGTCGATCACCCGCGCGTCCCAGGGCAGCTTGATCAACTGGAAGTTGTAGGGAAAGTGCACCCCCCGACCGTCGCGGCCGTAGTAGGCGACGATCCGCTCCACCTCGTTGTAGATCTCGCCGATCATCACGCGGTCGCCGCCGTATCCATCCACCACGGCCCGCATCCGCTCGATCACGTCGTGGATCTCCGGCTGGTCCGACGAGTGCTCGTGCAGCAGTGCATCGTAGGGGTCGTCAGATCCCTCGACGTACGCGGGATTCGGCGGATCGTCGCGGAACAGGTGGTCCTTGATCACCTTCTGCACGGCGTCGACCCGCAGGCCGTCGGCGCCGCGGTCCAGCCAGAAGCGCACGACGTGGTGCATCGCGCGCTCCACGGCCGGGTTGCGCCAGTTGAGGTCCGGCTGCTCGCGCAGAAAGGTGTGCAGGTAGTACTGCCGCGTGTGCGAGTCCCACTCCCATGCGCTGCCGCCGAACGCGCTGCGCCAGTTGTTGGGTGGGCCGCCGCCGGGCGCGGCGTCTCGCCAGATGTACCAGTCGCGGCGCGGCGCCTCGCGCGAAAGGCGCGACTCCAGGAACCAGGGGTGGCGGTTGGAGGTGTGGTTGGGGATGAAGTCCAGGATGACACGGATACCCCGCGCGTGCGCCTCGCGGACCACGGCGTCGAAGTCGACGATGCTGCCGAACGCCTTGTCGACCGCCTCGTGGTCGGTGACGTCGTAGCCGAAGTCGCGCATGGGCGATGGATAGAACGGGCTGATCCACACCGCGTCCGCTCCCAGCCACTTGAGGTATTCCAGCCGCCGCAGGATGCCCGGCAGGTCGCCCACCCCGTCGCCGTTGCTGTCCTGGAACGAGCGGGGATAGACCTGGTAGATGACCCCGCGCTGCCACCACCGCGGCTCGCTCCCCTCGTTCCCGCCCGCGAACAGCGGCGCCGCCGTGACCGCGCCCTCCCGCCCGTCGCTCATCCCGACTTCGCCAGCTGCGGCAGCACGCGCTCACCGAACACCTCGATGAAGCGCTCCTGCTGCTGGCGGTGAACGCAATGGAGGTTGATCTCCTCGAACCCCATCTCCACGTCTTCCGCCAGCCACGCCAGGTGCTGCTCCACGTCGGCGGAGACGCGCATCTTCTGCTTCATGTCCTCGGGGCGCACGCTTTCGCCCGCGGCGTCGAATTGCGAGGGAAGCCGCAGATCGGATAGCACGGGGCTGGGCAGCTTCACCGTCTTCCACTGCTCCCACGCACCACGAGTCGCCTCTTCTTCCGTCCGCGCGAACGAGAGCTGCGCCTGCAGGAAGATGGGCTTGCCCTCGCCCCCGCCGCGGCGGAACGCGTCGATCATCTTCTGCATCGACTCGCGCGGCCCGACGACGGTCACCAGCCCGTCGGCCCAGCCGCCCATCCACTCCGCCGTCTCGGGCGAAAGCGCCGGGCCGATGATCTTGGGCGGCTCCTTGGGGCGCGAGTACAGCTTCGCCTCCTCGACCACGACGAGCCCGCGGTGCGTCACCGTCTCCCCGGCCCACAACGCGCGGACGACGTCGATCGCTTCCCGCAGCCGCGCGTTCCGCTCAGCCTTGGGGGGCCAGCGCTCGCCCACGATCCCCTCGTTCAGCTGCTCGCCGCTGCCGGGGGCGATCCAGAAGCGGCCGGGGAACATCTCCGCCAGCGTGGCCGAGGCTTGCGCGATGATCGCCGGATTGTACCGCCATCCCCCCGGCACGGTGACCACGCCGAAGGAGAGCGACGTGGCCTGCAGCGCCGCGCCCAGCCAGCTCCACGCGAACCCGCTGTGCCCCTGGCCCTCGCCCCAGGGGTGAAAGTGGTCCGACGACATGCCGCTCTGAAAACCGGCCTGCTCCGCCTGCCGTACGTACTTCAGCAGGCGGCTGGGCGCGTACTGCTCGTGGCTGGCGTGGTAGCCGATGCGGGCCATCAGCGCGTGCTCGTCTTGCCGGTGATGGCGATCACCTCGCCCGAGATGTAGCGCGCGTCGGACGAGGCCAGGTACACGTACGCCGTGGCGATCTCCACCGGCTGCGCGGGGCGCTTCCACATGGTGTCCTCCCCGAACTTCGCCACGTGCTCGGGCTCCAGCGTGGCGGGGATCAGCGGCGTCCACACGGGGCCGGGCGCCACGCAGTTCACGCGGATGCCGTCGTCGGAAATGCTCTGCGCCAGCGTCTTGGTGAAGGTGTGGATGGCGCCCTTGGTGGCCGAGTAGTCGATGAGCCCCGCGTTGCCCTCCATGGCCGTGATCGACCCGGTGTTGATGATGCAGGCGCCGGCCTTCATGTGCTTCAGCGCGGCCTGGGCCATGTAAATGTAGCCGAAGATGTTGGTGCGGAAGGTACGGTCGAGCTGCTCTTCGGTGATCTCGTGGATGGACGGCTGCTCCATCTGGTACGCGGCGTTGTTCACCAGCACGTCGAGCCGGCCGAACTCCTTGGCCGCGGCCTGCACGAAATCGAAGCACGCCTGCCGTTCGCGTACGTCCATCCGCTGGACGAGGCAGCGCCGGCCCGCGGCCTCTACCTGGCGCTTCGTCTCCTGGGCGTCTTCGTCCTCTTCCTCGCTCAGGTAGCTGATGGCGACGTCGGCGCCTTCCTTGGCGAACGCGATGGCCACCGCCCGCCCGATGCCGCTGTCGCCGCCGGTGATTACGGCGGCCAGCCCCTCGAGCTTTCCGCAGCCCGTGTAGCTTTCCTCGCCGTGGTCGGCACCCGGCTTCATGTCCTTGTCGGTGCCGGGGTACGGCTGGTCGGTGTCCTTCTTCGACACCTTGGGCCCGGACATCGGATCGCGGTCCAGCATGGTTCGTAACTCCTGCTCGGAGTGCGTGTTGGCGAAAATCGGGAGCGGGACCGTTTGCAGGGACCGTACCCGCCCGAGCACAGATAAAAACTGCTGTTCGGGAACTCGCCGCGCGCACCATCCTGAGTAGTGCTCATTGCGAACGTACGTCCGTCTGGCGCCAGCAGTGGGTTTTGTGTAAGCTAGGAGGAATTGGCCCCCAGCCACCCGGGGCAGCAGCCTTCTCACCCCTCAGGAGGCAGGAATGAGCGACCGTCCGTGGGTTTCGCACTACGCGCCCGGCTCCACGCCCGACATCGGCCCCATCCCGTACAAGCACCTGCCCGACATGGTGCGGCAGCAGTCCGCCCGCTACGCCACCACGCCCGCGTTCACGCAGGTGATGCCCAACGGCATGGCGGGCGTGCTTACGTACGAGCAGACGGAGCGCTTTTCCGACGAGTTCGCGGCCTACCTGCGCGAAACGCTGAAGCTGAAGGCGGGCGACCGGGTGGCCATCCAGATGCCCAACTCGCTGGCCTACCCCGTGGTGCTGTTCGGGGTGCTCAAGGCCGGGTGCGTGGCGGTGAACACCAATCCGCTCTACACGCCGCCCGAGATGGTGCACCAGTTCAGCGACTCGGGGGCGCGGGTGCTGGTGATCAGCGACCTGTTCGCCGACCGGCTCCCCCCGGTGCTGCCCAAGACCAAGGTGGAGACGGTGGTGACGGTGCGCATCACCGAGTGGTTCTCGGCGCTGCAGGGCACGCTGATCCGCGCGGTGCTCAAGTACGCCAAGAAGCAGCTTCCGCCTACGACGGTTCCGCACACCACCTTCCAGGCGGCGCTCAAGGCGGGCCGGGCGGCGCTGGCGTCGGGAACGGACACGCGCAAGTACCTGGACGGGGTGAACCTGGACGACCTGGCGGCGCTGCAGTACACGGGCGGCACCACGGGCGTCTCCAAGGGGGCCATGCTTTCGCACCGCAACCTGCTTGCGAACACGGCCCAGATGATCGAGATGAACGCCGAGTACCTGAAGGCGGGGACGGAGTCCATCCTGACGGCGCTCCCGCTGTACCACATCTTCGCGTTCACCGTCAACCTGCTGCTCTTCTACCAGATCGGCGGGCACAACGTGCTGATTCCCAGCCCGCGGCCGCCTTCCAACCTCCAGAAGCCGCTGGCGAAGTACAAGATCTCGTGGTTCTCGGGGGTGAACACGCTGTTCAACGCCCTGGCGAACGAGGAGTGGTTCCGGCAGAACCCGCCCAAGCTCAAGCTGTCCGTGGCCGGCGGGATGGCGCTTCACGGCTCCGTGGCCAAGCGCTGGCAGGAGGTCGTCGGCACGCCGGTGGTCGAAGGCTACGGCCTGACGGAGGCGTCGCCGGTGGTGAGCTTCAACCCGGTGCACAAGGTCAAGGAAGGGACCATCGGCATTCCGCTTCCCTCCACCTGGGTGCGCTGCGTGGACGAGTCGGGCGCCGACGTGCCGCTGGGGCAGCCGGGCGAGCTGATCTGCCGCGGCGACCAGGTGATGCTGGGCTACTGGCAGCGGCCGGAAGAGACCGCCAAGGTGCTGCGCGACGGGTGGCTGTTCACGGGCGACGTGGCGCTGATGGACGAGGACGGGTACTTCAAGATCGTCGACCGCAAGAAGGACATGATCCTGGTCAGCGGCTTCAACGTGTATCCCAACGAGGTGGAAGAGGTGGCGGCCGCGCACCCGGGCGTGCTCGAGGTGGCGGTGATCGGCGTGCCCGACGAGCACTCGGGCGAGGCGGTAAAGGCGTTCGTGGTCAAGAAGGACGCGTCGCTTACCGACGACGCGCTGATCAAGCACTGCCGCGAGTCGCTGGCGGCGTACAAGGTGCCGCGCCAGGTGGAGTTCCGCAGCGAGCTGCCCAAGAGCCCCATCGGCAAGATCATCCGCAAGGACCTGCGCGCCCCCGGCGCGGCCCCCACGGCGGCGAAGATCTAGCCTCAGCCTCGCTCTACACCGAAACCGCGCCGGGACGAGGCATCGTCCCGGCGCGGTTCTGTCATTCAGGGGCGGGGCGTCGAACGCCAGCCCGACCAATCCTCGGGGCCGTGTCATCCAGAGGCCCGAGCGCACCACACCGGCCCGTACCTCATCCCACGCGGGCCGAAGGATCTAGCCGCGGACACGTACCAGCCCGGGCGCGGCAGCGGTCACGGTAGCCAAGGCCTCGGCTGCCGTGGGGCCCTCACCCGTCCTCGCTCAGGCTCGTCCACCCTCTCCCACAAACAGCGTGGGAGAGGGGGTACACTTCGGGTTTTTTGGTGCGTGGGAAAGAGCGGAGCGACAAGCGCAGCCCTGTCCGGGGCGGTTGAATTCAACGGCCGGAGCGAGGCTGGCGCCGGGTGCGTCTCCGGTCCCGCACCGAGATCCGGAGTTCCGTGCCGCTGCCGCGCCTTGGTTCAGGAGTGACGCAGGCTAGATCCTTCGGCCCGCGTAGAATGTGCTGCGGGCAGGTTCGGTGCGCCCGGGCCTCTGGATGACAGATGAAGTCGGGGCGCCAGGGCTGAAGTGCGTAGGGCGAAAAGTACGAATTGAGTTACGGGGTTTTGCGGAAAACTTTGTTCACCTCGGGGGTGGACGGCCGGAACCGCTCATGCAGCTTGCGCGGCCAGTGCCGGTCCATGCAGGGGCGCTCCACCAGCACGAAGAACAGGGTGCTCACCAGCAGCACCGCGGGCAGCACCGTCACCGCCTGCAGCAGCAGGTCTACTCCGTAGTCGTCCCCGCGCAGCCACCGGGTCGAAAAGCGCCCCGCGACGACGATCACCGGGTTGTGAAGCAGGTAGATGGTGTAGCACATCCCGCCGATGGTGACGATCCACGGGTTGGTCAGCAGGCGCCGGAACCATATCCCGCGGAAGGTGGCCGCGAAGGTCGCCAGCGCGGCCGCGGGAAAGCCCAGGGCCAGCACTGCGGGTGACGGGCTTCGCACGGCGGCCAGCATTCCCGCCCAGCCCAGGATCCACACCCCGTCCCATCGCCAGTCGTGCCTCGGCGCACCCTTCCAGCTCGTCACGTACACGTCGGCCAGGAGAAAACCCGCGAGAAAGAACTGGATGTAGAGCAGGAGGGTGCGGGGCAGCGCGATCCCCGTCCGCGCGAGCACCACCTGCGCCGCGATGGCCAGCAGCGCGGCGCCCCCGATGGCGGCGCGGCGGCGCAGGGTGTGGCCGATGGAAAAGAACAGCCTTCCGAGCACCGGCGCGGCCAGGTAGAACTGCACCTCGATCTCCAGCGACCAGGCGATGGTGATGAAGGTGGACATCCACCCGTAGACGACGTTGTGCAGGTACAGCAGGTGCGCGACAAGCTCGGCGGCGGACGGGGCGTGGCCGCCGGGACGCACCGCCAGCGCCATCATGAAGGTCCCCAGCACGGCCACGACGTACGGCGGCTCCAGCCGGGTCAGGCGCCGGGCGAAGTAGGCACGCAGCCGCACCTTCTCTCCTCCCGCCTGGTGGTAGGAGACGAAGGGCAGGGCCAGCACGAACCCGCTGATGATGAAGAACAGGTGCACGCCCCAGCTGCCGTGCCGGACCATGCCCGCCAGCGGCTCCGCGTCCGGGGGAACGGCGTAGGCGGCCGTGGAGCTCCCGGCCACGTACACGTCCAGGTGAAAGAGGACGACCAGGGCGATGGAGACGAAGCGAAGGCCGTCGATTTCGGGGATGAACCGGCCAGAGCTGGTCCTGCGGGAGAGCGCGGAAAGGAGACGGTCTCTCCGGCGGGGGTTCGGCATGGCCGCGCGGCCCAGCGGTCGCCGGGCACGCGGGCCTTCCATGGCCCCCATCAGCCCTCGAGCGTGCCGCGCATCACCGTCTCCTGTGGGCTGCGTTCGGATGATGTGCGTATCGATGACGCTCGTGGGGACCGGCGGACAGCCCCGTAGTTTAGTGAACCGGCGGCGGGTGCAACAAGGCGAACGGAGATTGAACGAAGTTCCCCCCTCTCCGCACAGCAGTTCCGTGCGGGGAGGGGCCGGGGGAGGGGCACCACGGTTGCGCGAGCCGCCTCTTCGCACGACCATTCGCCATTCACACACGCTCTTCCAACCCGCGTCCATGCCGATGATGCGCCGCGTTTCCCTCGCCGCAGCTCTCTCGCTCGCCCTCGCCTTACCCGCGGCCGCGCAGACGCCGTCCGTCCGCGAGTGGACCCGCGCCAACGAGCACGCCATCCTGCGCGAGTACGTGGACCTGCTCGCCATTCCCAACGTGGCCAGCGACCGCGCGAACATTCGCCGCAACGCCGCGCATCTCGTGGCGATGATGGAGCGCCGGGGGCTGCGTCCACGCCTGATGGAAGCGGCGGATTCCACGGCTCCCCCGTCGGTATACGGGGAGTGGATGGTGCCGGGAGCCACGCGCACCCTGGTGCTGTACGCGCACTACGACGGCCAGCCCACCGACAGCAGCAAGTGGACGGTCACGCATCCCTGGCGCCCGGTGCTGCTGTCGGCGCGCGCGGACCGCGGCGGCCGACCCGTGCCCCTGCCGGCCGCCAGCCAGCCGATCGATCCCGAGTGGCGCCTGTACGCGCGCTCGTCGTCCGACGACAAGGCCGGGGTGATGGCCATCCTGTCGGCGGTGGACGCGCTGCGGGCGTCCGGGGCCACACCTACATCCAACCTGAAGATCTTCTTCGAGGGCGAGGAAGAAGCGGGCTCTCCGCACCTGACCAGCATCCTGGCGCGGAACGCCGGGCTGCTGGCCGCTGACGCGTGGGTCATCGTCGACGGGCCGGTGCACCAGAACGGCAACAAGCAGGTGGTGTTCGGCGTACGCGGCGACGTGAACGTGGAGGTGACGGTGTACGGGCCCGTGCGCCCGCTGCACTCCGGGCACTACGGCAACTGGGCGCCCAACCCCGCCATGCGCCTGGCCCAGCTGCTGGCGGCGATGAAGAACGACGACGGCCGCGTGCTGATCCCCGGCTGGTACGACGACGTCGAGCCCCTGGGGTCGGTGGAAACGCAGGCCATGCGCGCCCTTCCGGCGTACGATCAGCAGCTCCGCACGGAACTGGGGATCGCCGCGCCCGAGGGCGCGGGCCGCACCCTGACGGAGCTGATCGCGCAGCCGTCGCTGAACGTGAACGGCTTCGAGAGCGGCGGAATCACGGCGGGCGCGCGCAACGTGATCCCCACCGAAGCCACGGCCGTGCTGGACCTGCGCCTGGTTCGCGGCAACGACCACCGGCGGCAGGCGCAGCGGCTGGCGGACTTCATCCGGGCGCAGGGCTACCTGGTGCTGGACCGTGCGCCGACCGCGGACGAGCGGCGGGCGCACGCCCGGATCGCGCGGGTGATCGTGAGGCCGGGCGGCTACAACGCCGAGCGCACGCCCATGGACCTGCCCATCTCCCGCGCCGTGCTGCGCGCCGTGCAGTCCACCACGGGCGACCCCGTGTATGCCGTGCCCACGCTGGGGGGCAGCCTGCCGCTTTCCCTGATCAGCGAGGCGCTGCCGGGTGCGCGCACCATCACGCTGCCCATCGTGAACCACGACAACAACCAGCACGCCGAGGACGAGAACCTGCGGCTGCAGAACCTGTGGGACGGCATCGAATCCATCGCGGCCGTGATGACCATGCCCCGCTGAACGGGACCACACACATGTCCGGGCACCTCGCTTTCGCCCTGCTCCTCCTCGTCGCCTCTGTCCTGCCGCGTCCCGCCATGGCGCAGGAGATGGCGCGGGCGCTGGATGCGCTTCCGCGGAACTCGGTGGTGCGGTTGCGGGGGCCGGAGCTTCGCCGTGTCCAGGGGCCCATCGGCGACGTCGTGGGCGACACGGTGTTCATCCGGCGCGGGTCCAGGATGGTCGCGGTACCCATCGCCGGCATCACGCAGGCCGAGGTGGCGGCGGGCCGCAATCTCGTGCGCGGCATGCTGAAGGGTGCCGCCATCGGCGCCGGGGTGGGCGGGGTGATCGGTGCCGCGCTGGCGACCGGGCAGTGCGATAACTGCGATCGATCACAGCACGCGCAGTTCGGCGCCCTGGGCTTTGGCCTCGGCGCCACCTATTTCGCGCTCCCGGGCGCACTGGCGGGGCTGGTGATCGGAACGAAGGATTGGGAGCCCGTGCGCCACGACGGCTACCGTGTCAGCCTGGTGCAGGCCGCGGAGGGCCGAATGGGGATCGGCATCTCGCTCGCCGTCCCGTAGCCACGGCCCGGCCGGGGGGCCGTTACGTCGCCCCGCAGAACATCCTTGACGGCGATGCCGTGGCGCATTAGTGTATTAGCATCCTAGTACGCTGGGGCACGGGAGCCCTCCTCAATCAGCCCCCGTCACCCGCACCGGCCGCCACCACGACCCCGCGGCACGTCTCCATGGAACTGCAGATCCGCGACGTTTCCAAGACCTACGCGAACGGCGTCCAGGCGCTGAAGCACGTCAGCCTGACCATTCCCATGGGCATGTACGGCCTGCTGGGGCCCAACGGCGCCGGCAAGTCGACGCTTATGCGCACGCTGGCCACCCTGCAGGAGCCAGACACGGGCACCATCCACCTGGGCGAGATCGACGTGGTGCGCCAGCGCGACGAGCTGCGCCGGACGCTGGGATACCTGCCGCAGGAGTTCGGCGTGTATCCCAAGGTGAACGCCGAGGACCTGCTGGACCACTTCGCCGTGCTCAAGGGGATCGCCGACTGCAGAGCTCGCAAGGCGGCGGTCGAGGGGCTGCTGCGGCAAACCAACCTGTGGGAGGTGCGCAGGAAGCACCTGGGCGGCTACTCGGGCGGGATGCGGCAGCGCTTCGGGATCGCCGTGGCGCTACTGGGAAATCCCCGGCTGATCATCGTCGACGAGCCCACGGCGGGGCTGGACCCGGCGGAGCGTGTGCGCTTTCTGAACCTGCTGAGCGAGCTGGGCGAGAACAGCGTGGTGATCCTCTCCACCCACATCGTGGAGGACGTCAGCGAGCTGTGCAGCCGCATGGCCATCATCGACCAGGGCACAATCCTGCTGGAGGCGGAGCCGCTGCGGGCCATCGCCGACATGGAGGGGAGGATCTGGCGCCGCACGGTGCCTCGGAGCGAGCTCCCCGCGCTGGAGCGGGAGCACGCCGTGATCTCCACCCGGCTGCTGGCGGGGCGCACCATCGCGCACGTGTACAGCGACGGCTCGCCGGGCGCGGGGTTCGAGGCGGTGGAGCCGGACCTGAAGGACGTGTACTTCGCCGCGATGGGCGGGCACGGCCGCGCCGCGCGCCCGGTGGAGGTGGCCGCGTGAGCTGCTTCGGGGAGATCTTCCGCTGGGAGGTCACCCGCGCCCTCCGCCGCCCGTCTACCTGGGTGTACCTGGCGGTGCTGGTGGTCATCGGCACCCTGTCTACCGTCGACAGCGATCCCGCCAGCACCACCTTCTTCAACGCGCCGCTGAACGTGGCCGGCGGAACGGTCCTCCTGGGCTTCCTGGGCATTTTGGTGACCGCGGCCCTGTTCGGCGACGCGGCCAACCGCGACGTGCAGACGGGGATGCACCCGCTGTTCTACGCGGCGCCCATCAGCAAGATGGAGTACCTGGGCGGGCGCTTCCTGGGCGCCTTTGCCGTCAACGCGGCGCTCCTGCTGGCCGTCCCCCTGAGCCTGTGGCTCTCGGCGATGATGCCGTACGCGGACCCGGCGCGCGTGGGACCCTTTCGGATGGATGCGTATGTCTCCACCTACCTGCTTTTTCTGCTCCCCAACCTGCTGATCAACGCGTCGGTGCTGTTCGGCATTTCGGCGCTCAGCCGGCGCTCGTTTCCCAGCTACCTGGGCGCCATTGGCCTGTTCGCGGGCTACGCGCTGGCGATGTACATGATCGACGGGATGCAGCACTCCCCCCTGGCCACCCTGGTGGACCCGTCGGGGATGATGGCCGTGTTCGACATGGCGTCGGACTGGACGCCCGTGGAAAAGAACGCGCTCGGCCTGCGCCTGCAGGACCAGCTGCTGTGGAACCGCCTGTTCTGGATGGGCCTCGGCGCCGCCGTCCTTGCGACGACCTGCGCCCGCTTCCGCTTTGCCCACCACGCAGCCGCCGAACGCCGCCGCCCGGCCGCCGACGTCCCGGAGACGGTGGACGGAGGCGCCCCGGTCGTGGGGCCAACGCCGCGGGTGTTCGGCTTCGGCGCGCAGCTCGGGCAGGTGTGGGCCATCGCGGGGCGCTCGTTTCGTGAAGTGCTGGTGAGCCGCGACTTCCTGTTCGTGGTCGCGGGGCTCGTGGCGTTCGTGCTGCTAGCCGGCGGCGAGGTGATGGCCGACGACCGCTTTGGCGTGCCCGCCTGGCCGCTGACGCAGTACACGGCCAGCTTTCTGGGCAGCCAGTTCGTGGGGATCATCGTCTCGCTGCTCACCGCCTTCTACGCGGGCGAGCTGGTGTGGCGCGAGCGCGACGCGCGGGTGCACGAGATCAGCGACGCCACGCCGGTGCCCGACTGGGTGCCGTACGCGGGCAAGTTCCTGGCGCTGGCGCTGATGCTGGCCGCCATCCAGGCCGTGCTGATGGCGGCGGGGATGGCGCTGCAGGCCCTGCAGGGCTACTACCGGTTCGAGCTGGGGCTGTACGCCCAGGTGCTGTTCGGGCTGGGAATGGCGGACTACCTGCTGCTGGCCGCCGTCGCCCTGCTGGTGCACGCGCTGGTGAACCACAAGTACGTGGGACACTTCGTCGTCGCCCTCTTCCTGGCCGCCACGCTGTTCGCCGGCAGGCTGGGCGTGGAGCACAACCTGCTGGTGTACGGCGCCGACCCGGGATGGACGTACTCCGA
Organism: Longimicrobium sp.; assembly: GCF_036388275.1. Classification (NCBI taxonomy): domain Bacteria; kingdom Pseudomonadati; phylum Gemmatimonadota; class Longimicrobiia; order Longimicrobiales; family Longimicrobiaceae; genus Longimicrobium; species Longimicrobium sp. The sequence goes on along the minus strand of NZ_DASVSF010000002.1, from coordinate 117,072 downwards.
CATGGCGGGCTTCGGACCCTTCCTGGCGCCCGTCGTGTGGTTCAAGCTGTACTGGGGAGGGTGGGCGCTGCTGATGGCCGTGGCCGCCAGCCTGTTCTGGGTGCGCGGGACGGAGCGCGGGGCCACGCGGCGCATCCGGCAGGCGCGCATTCGCCTGAACCGCCCGGCGCTCGCCGCCGCCGCGGTGGCCGTGGTGCAGATCGTCGGCCTGGGCGGCTTCGTGTTCTACAACACGAACGTGCTGAACGAGTACCAATCGAAGGATGCCCGCGGCACCATGCAGGCGCAGTACGAGCGCCGGTACAAGCGGTACGAGTCCGCGGCGCAGCCCTGGGTGGCCGGGGTGCACCTGCACGTGGAGATTCATCCCGAGCAGCGCCGGGCGGAGCTGCGCGGCACCTACCGGCTGGTGAACCGCACGGCCCAGGCGATCGACACGGTGCACCTGAGCGTGCTCCCCGTGGTGCGGGTGAAGGCGCTCCGGTTCAGCCGGCCTGCGCGCCGGGCCTTGGCAGACCACGAGCGGGGGTACTGGATCTACACGCTGGACCGCCCGCTGCAGCCGGGCGACTCGCTGCGGCTGGACTTTGCGGTGGAGCACGCACCGCGCGGGTTCACCAACGACGCGGCCCGCACGGCCGTGGTCAGGAACGGCACCTTCATCGGCAACCGGTGGCTGCCTTCCATCGGCTATCAGCGCGATTTCGAGGTCACCGCCAACGCCGAGCGCCGCGCGCTGGGGCTGCCCCGGCGCGATCACCGGCTTTCCATCCACGACCAGGCGGCCCGGCGCATTCCCCGCGTCGCTTCGGACGCGGACTGGATCGCCTTCGAAGCGGTGATCGGCACGGCGGGGGACGAGACGGCCGTGGCGCCCGGCGCGCTGAAGCGCACGTGGACGCGGGGCGGGCGGCGCTACTTCCACTACCAGGCGCAGGCCCCCATCCTGAACTTCTACGCCATCCTTTCCTCCAACTACGCCGTGCACCGGACGGAGTGGAACGGCGTGCAGATCGAGGTGCTCCACCACCCCGACCACGCCTTCAACGTCCCGGCCCTGGCGCGCACGGCGCGGGCGTCGCTGGAGTACTACAGCCGGAGCTTCGGTCCCTACCGGCACGGGCAGCTGCGCCTGGTGGAATTCCCGCGCTACCAGCAGTTCGCCCGCGCGTACCCGGGGATGATCGTCTATTCCGAGAGCAGCAGCATGCTGGGCCGGGTGAACCACGCGGCGGGGCAGGTGGACGCGCCGATGATGGTGACGGCGCACGAGGTGGGGCACCAGTGGTGGGGCCACCAGGTGATGGGGGCCGACGTGCAGGGCTCGCAGGTGCTGGCCGAGACGCTGGCGCAGTACGGCGCCATGATGGTGCTGGAGCAGGCGCACGGCCCCGAGCACCTGCGCGGCTTCCTGGAGGCCATGCAGATCGAGTATCTCAACCGGCGCGGCGACCACCAGAACCCCGAGGTCCCGCTGCTGCTGTCCGGCGACCACGACTACCTTCACTACCGCAAGGGCGCCGTGGTGATGTACGCCCTGCGCGAGTACGTGGGCGAGGCGCGGGTGAACGCGGCGCTGCGGCGCATCGTCCAGGCCCACGCCTACACCGGCCCGCCGTATCCGACCACGCTGGACCTGTACCGCGAGCTGCACGCGGTGACGCCGGACAGCGTGAAGTACCTGCTGGACGACCTGGTGCGGCACATCACCCTGTGGGACGTGCGGGCCGGCAAGGCGCGCGCAGTGCCCGTGGGCGGCGGCCGCTACCGCGTGACGTTCCCGTTCGACGTGGCAAAGGTGCGCGCCGACAGCCTGGGCAACGACACCCCCGTGCCCATGAACGACCTGGTGGAAATCGGCGTGTTCGCCGAGGGAGACGACGCCCGGGGCCCCGCGCTGTACCTGCGCAAGCACCGGCTGGCGGCCGGGCGGCACACCGTCACCGTCACCGTGTCCGGCAGGCCCGCCCTGGCGGGAGTGGATCCGCGGTACCTGCTGCTGACGAAGGAAAAGGAAGAGATGGACGCCCGGATGGCCACCGTCCCCATCGCCCCGTAGATCACCGTAGGGCAGCTCAACAGGGAGCCCGATGCAGCTAGCCATCAACACCGCCGACTCGCGGCCCATCTACGTCCAGATCATGGACGAGGTGCGGCGCGCGATCGTACTGGGGACGCTCCGTCCCGAAGACCCGCTTCCGTCCGTGCGCCAGCTTGCCTCGGACCTGCGCGTGAACCCCAACACGGTGGCCCAGGCCTACCGCGAGCTGGAGCGCGCGGGCGTGGCTTACGTGCGCCGCGGCCAGGGCACCTTCGTCGCGGCGGCGGGGACGAACGGCACCGAGCGCCGCGCGTTGGCGACCGGCGTGGCCGAGCGGGCGCTGGTGGAGGCCCACCGCAACGGCGTGAGCGCCGAAGAACTGATCGACGCCATCCGCGAAGCCGCCGGGTCGCGCGACCTTCACACCCTCGCAGAACAACCATGAGCCCCGTGCTTCCCACCGACCTTTCCGACGGGTCCCTGGCCGTACGCACCCGAGGCCTCGCCAAGCGCTTCGGGCGCGAGACCGCCCTGGACGGCGTGAACCTGCAGGTGCCCGAGGGCGCCGTGTACGTGCTGGTGGGCCCCAACGGCGCCGGCAAGAGCACCACCTTCAAGGTGCTGATGGACCTGGTGCGCACCGACGAAGGGACCGCCGAGGTGTTCGGGCTGGACCCGCGCGCCCGGGGCCCCGAGGTGCGGGCGCAGATTGGGTACGTACCCGAGCGCCACGACTGGGGCTACGGCTGGATGCGCGTGGGCCGCCTGCTGCAGCACCACGCCACCTTCTACCCCACCTGGGACGCGGACTACGCCGCGCGGCTGGCGGAGGTCTTCGGGCTGAAGATGGACCGCAAGTTCGGCAGCCTGTCCAAGGGCCAGGGGCGGCGCGTGCACCTGACGATGGCGCTGGCGCACCGTCCCCGGCTGCTGGTGCTGGACGAGCCCACCGACGGGCTGGACCCGGTGATGCTCGACGAAACGCTGGGGCTGCTGATGGACCACATCACCGAGACCCCGACCACGGTGGTCATCAGCACGCACCAGGTGCACGACGTCGACCGCCTGGCCGACCACGTGGGGGTGATGCGCGACGGCAAGCTGATGATGCAGGTGCCGCGCGACGAGCTTCACCGCAAGCTGCGCCGGTACCGGGCCGAGGTGCCGGACGGCTGGGCGGGTCCTGCGGCGCTGAACGGCGCGGTCCTGCGCAAGGGCAGCTTCGGGCGCGAGATCCAGTGGAGCATCTGGGGCGAGGAGCGTGAGGTGGTGCAGCATCTCACGAGCGCCGGCGCCACCGTGCGCGACGCCGCCCCGCTCACCCTGGCCGACGCCGCCATCGCCCTCCTCAGCCGCAGGGAACGGGCATGACTGGTGCCGCCGAAACGCTGCACCCGCTCCCCGGCCGCGGCGCCGTGGCGCGCGAGGCCCTGCGCGCCGTGGGCCAGTCGGTGCGGCTGGAGGTGGGCGCGGTGCTCGCGCTGCTGCTGGGGCTGCTGGTGCTGATGGCGACGGTCCAGCCCCAGGGGGCGGGCGGCGCCGACTACGACGTGTCCGACATGACGTGGCCGGTGGTGATCCTGGGCCTCTTCGCGCCGCTGGCGGTGTGGAAGCACGAGGAGCCGTCGCGCCGCGCCTACCTGTGGAGCATGCCGGTAGACCGCGCCCGCCACACGCTGGCGAGGGTGTCCAGCGGCTGGACGATGCTGATGGGGCTGGTGGCCGTGTACGTCCTGTGGGCGCTGACCGTGGCGCTGGTCACGGACGGCAACATCACCATCAACCCCGAATGGGAGGCGGCGCTCAGGACCCGCCTGCCGCCGGACGCGCGCATCCGCGACCTGACGCTGTCCGGGCACCCGTGGCTGTGGCTGGTGCCGTTCACGGCGGCTACGACCACGTACCTGCTGGGCAGCAGCCTGGCGCTGCTGACGGACCATCCGCTTCGCGTGGTGGCGGGCGCCGCGTTCGCGTTCTTCGTGGCCATCGGCCTGCTGGAAAGCGCCGGGGGCGCGGCGGAGCACGCGGCCGACAGCCTGTTCGTGAACCTGGTCGCGAACCCGTACGGAATCGTGACGGAGGTCACCGGCATCGTTCACCACTTCGACGTCGGCCCCGGCGTGTTGAACGACCAGCCCAACCTGGGCGCGTGGGCCCGGGCCACGCTGCTGTGGATGGGCGGGGGGCTGGCGGCCACCGTCCTGGCCGCGCGCCGCTACCAGGAGCGCTGACCATGGAAACGACCCTGAACGCCCCCGCCGAGCCGCTGCACCCGGTGCCGTCCTCCGGCATCGTGGCGCGCGAGGCCCTGCGCACCGTGGGCCAGTCGGTGCGGCTGGAGATCGGCGCCGTGCTGCTTCTGCTGCTGGTGGTGATGGCGGTGGTTGCGCCGCGGGAGCCGGGCGGCGCCGACTACAGCGTGGCCGACATGACCTGGCCGGTGGTGATCCTGAGCCTCTTTGCGCCCCTCGCGGTGTGGAAGCACGACGAGCCGTCGCGCCGCGCGTACCTGTGGAGCCTGCCCCTGGACCGCGCCCGCCACACGCTGGTCCGCGTGTGGAGCGGCTGGGCCTGGCTGATGGCGCTGGTGGCCATCTACGTGCTGTGGGCGATGGCCGTCGCGGTCGTGAGCGGCGGAAACATCGTCATCAACGAAGAGTGGGAGACGCTGCTGCTGCGCGGGCTGCCGCCGGGCTCGCGCATCCGCGACCTCACGCTGGCCGGGCACCCCTGGCTGTGGCTGACACCCTTCGCGGGTGCCACCACCATGTACCTGGTGGGCACCATCGTGGCGCTGCTATCCAACTACCCGCTGCGGGTGTTCGCGGGCGCCTGGTTCGGCGTGATGGTCGTGATGGGGATGGCGGACGCCAGCGGAGGCGTGATGGACCAGGTGGTGGAGCGTGTCGCATCCCACGTGGCCACCAGCCGCTACGGTTTCGTCACCCATGCCACCGGCCTCATCATCCGCGGCCCGCGGGACCAGGTGGATGGCGGGGCGTGGGCGGTCGCCACGCTGCTGTGGATGGGAGTGGCGCTGGCGGGGGTGATCCTGGCCGCGCGCCGCTACCAGGAGCGCTGACCATGGACACCCTCGTGAACGGCCCCCGCGCCGATGCCGCGCCGCGCGCCGGCACGGCTGCGCCCAGGCCGCACTGGTCCGACGTGGTCCGCGAGCAGCTGCGGGCCGTCGCCGGCGGTGCCAGGCCGGAGATGACGTCGGGCGCGGCGCTGCTGGTGCTGCTCCCCCTGCCCATGCTCGTCGAGCACGCGCGGACCCCCGGCCACGGCGCCGACATGCACTTCGCCATGGTGGCGCTGCTGTGCGTGCTCGTGGGGCTGTTCGCCCCCATGGCGGTGTGGAAGGGCGAGGGGCCCGCGCGCCGGGGCTACTTCTGGTGCCTTCCCGTGGACCGCTCGCGCCACGCGCTGGTGAAGGTGGCGGCCGGGTGGGGGTGGACGATGGCCGCCGTGGGGGTGCTCCTGCTCTGGGGCGCGCTGCTGGCGTGGATGATGGGCGGCGAGATGACCCTGGGCGACACGCGCGTGCCCCTGCGCCCCTACTCCGACGTGCCCAGCCCCACGCCCGCCGACTTCTACGTCCACCGCTGGCCGATGGAGGCCTGGCTCTGGATGGCCCCGTTCGCCGCTGCCACGGCCGCGTACCTGGTCGGAAGCGCGGTGGCGCTCTCCACCGAGCACCCCTGGCGCTGGTACGCGGGGTTCGTGCTCTGCTGGGCGCTGCTGGGCGTGGCGGGGCTGCGCGAGGAGCTGGCCACCCTGGTGAATGGGCGCTACGGGTGGGGCGTGATGGTCACCGCCGGCGAGTGGCAGCTGGCAGCCCTCCGGACACCAGCGGGCGCGACGGTGTTCGCGGGGCGGTTCGTGCCGGACCCCGCCCGCTGGTCGGCCGCGATGGCGCTGTGGATGGCGATCGCCTTGGGCGCCGTCGTCTTCGCCGCGCGCCGGCACCAGGAGCGCTGAGGAAGGGTGAGAGGCTGCGCGGACGGCGGTCGGCCCGTCGCCGCGCGCCACCGCCGAAACACCCGCGAACCGATCCACGTATCGCGGTCCGGCGGTTACGACACCCTTCGCGCATCGCATGTACACTTTCCACTTCGGCTCCGCTCAGTCTCTCGGCCTCATCCTGATCGGCCTGGTGCTCCTGGGATCTGCGTTCGTCCCATCCACCCGACGCGTATACGGCCAGGCTGCGCAGCAGGCCCAATGGAAGCGGCTGGGCGCGGCGGCGCTCGGGATCGCGATGATGGGCGCGGCCTTCATGCCATCGAGCGGATTCCTGCGCCTGAGGGTTGCGCGCACGGTGGTTGGGCTGGAATACGGGACTTCCAGGCACGATGTCACCCTCCGCCTCGCCGACATCACGGCCGTCCAGTGGGAAACGGTGACGAGTAACCGGAGGAATTGGCGAGGGAAGAACGAGTCGCGGAGGCTGGTGATCAAGACGGTTCATGGGAGAACGTATCGCAGCACCCGCGTCACCCCCGAGGCGGCCGGCGGGATGCAGCATGACATCGACCGGCTGGTCGCCGCCCCGGCCGCGGCACTGCAGCCCGTCTACGAGCTACCGCTGCGGCCGCCGCGCACCCCGCCGGACTCCGTGGTCCAGCCGTGAAGAGAAAGGCGCCATCCCAGACCCGGGGCGGCGCCTTTTTCGTGGAGACAGGTGTTTGCTTGACACCCGATCCGCCATCGCACAAACTGCTGGTCCGCATTCTGGCAGCAGATGATTGCTCCCGCAGTCCGGACCAGCCCCACCGGTCCACCCCCATCCTGCCGGCGCGCAGCCCCAACGTACCGGTACCACCCCGCGGGCAGCACCTCCGTTCGAAGGCGCGAAGCGCTACGCCTCCGCACCGGCACCCACAGGAAAACCGACCGATGGCGAAAGCGACGACCACGACCCGCTGGGAGCGGGTGCAGGAAATCCTGGACCGGGCGCACACGGACGAACATCCCGTGTACGCCGGCGCCGGGCGCTTCTGGGGGAACCTGGACACGCTGCTGGCCGCCGAGATCCACGGCGTGCGCATGGTGGCCCCCGCGCAGGCCGCCGCCTCCGCCGGCACCGGCTGCGGCTGCGGGACCCCCGGGTGCGGCGGCGGGGCCGCGGACACCGGCGGCGAGCCCGGCGCGCGCTACCCGGGCCGGGGCGCCGCCTCGGGGCTGGTGAAGGGGCTGCGCGGGCAGCCGCCCTTCGACGGGTCGCGGCTGCCGCGGCTGCCCTGGGGCGGCCCGCGCGTGGACGAAGACGACGTGCGCTTCATCAGCGACTGGATCGACGACGGGTGCCCCACCGGCGACCACCGGCAGGGGCAGCTGGCCGCCATCCAGCTGCGCGGCGGGCCCGTGCAGCGCATGGAGCCGCTGGCGGTGGACGGCGACACGGCCGCGCGGCTGACGCGCGAGGCCGCCCGGGTGTTCGGCACCGGGCCGGCCGCCTCGTCGCGACCGGAGGTGCAGCAGCGGATGAACTTGGACTGCATGGACGATGCGCAGCTGGAACAGCTGCGCTACGCCTTCCGCGAGCTGTACGCGCTGAACAAGTGGCCGCGCGACTACCGCAACTACAACAACCTGGCGCTCATCCACCAGGACCACTGCCAGCACGGGTGGGAGCGCTTCCTGCCCTGGCACCGCGTGTACCTGTACGAGTTCGAGCAGGCCATGCAGGACGTCTGCCCGGGCGTCACCATGCCGTACTGGGACTGGACGATGCCCCAGTACCACCCCTACCAGCCGTACAAGGGGTGGATCATCCCGCAGTCGTTCAAGGCGTACATCACCCCGGAAATGTTCCAGGTGCTGAAGCTGCACCTGAACGACGCTCAGGCGCGGGAGGTGGAAAGGAACTTCGTGGAGCCGCGCAGGCACTTCACCTCGCTCCCGAAGTTCCTGGACGCCCTGGGCAAGCTCGACGGCTTCGGCACCATCCATCCCGAGCTGGAGCAGCACCTGATCGACGCGCTGGTGCACAGCAACCCGCTGTGGTACCCGCTGCGGTTTCCCGCCGAGTACCAGGACGGCAGCGGCAACCCCCAGACCATCAACCAGGCCATCCACTACCACTACCCGTCGCCCAAGGACATGGACGAGATCATGTCCCTGCGCAGCTGGCGGGACTTCGGCGGGGGCAGCCAGTACAACGACGCGTTCGGGTTCCTGGACCAGAACCCGCACAACACCATGCACATCTGGACGGGGGGGCAGAACCCCCGCTACAGGAAGCCGCCCGCCGCGTCGTCGTCGAAGGCCATGCGCGAGCAGCCGTACATGGAGCGCAACCGCATGGTGCGCGTGGCGGGGCGGCCGTTCCACACCAAGCAGGAGTTCTACGCCTGGAGGAACGCCCAGTACGGCGACATGTTCAGCAACCTCACCGCCGCGTACGACCCCATCTTCTGGCCCGTGCACGCCAACGTCGACCGGCTGTGGTGGGAGTGGCAGCAGCTGAACCCCAACGCGCAGCCGGTGGAGCAGAGCTCGGTGCTCACCCCCTGGGGCTACACCGTGGCCGACACGCTCGACATGACGCGCTTCGGCTACGAATACGTGCGCTGCGCCTTTTCCATCCCCGTGGGGCTGCAGGCGCCGGTGGGCCGCTTCGTCAGCGAGCCCGTGAAGGTGCCCAAGGGCGCGCGCGACCCCCGGCGGGTGGAAGTGCGGCTGCACCGCGTTCCCCAGCTGGATCGCTCCTGCTTCGTCCGCGTGTTCCTGAACCTGCCCGACGCCAACGCCAACACCCCGCCCGAGGGCGACCACTTCGGCGGCTACCTGGCCGTGTTCGGCCACGGCGAGTGCTTCGGCGGGCCGGGCCACTGCGCCATCCCCGGCCAGGCCCGCCCGTACGACCTGCGCCCCCGCAGCCACAACACGCCGCGCAACCACCGCGTAAACGTCACGCAGGCTGCCCGGGCGCTGCTGGAAAAGGGCGCCGCCACGCTGCAGGTGACGCTGGTGGCCATCGGCGCCGACTACCGCGAAGAGAACGCGCTGCTCCGCATGGAGGGCCTGTCGCTCAACTTCCTGGACTGACCCCCCACCCGAGGACATTCGCGATGGCGACGGTATACAGGATTCACCCCGGGATCGGGGTCGCCCGCCTGGGCAACAGCCCCGACGCGTTCTGCATCGCCGCCGAGCAGCCGGCGGCGCTTCCCATCGAGTGCGACCAGGACGGCAACTCGCTGCCGCTGGGGGCCAGGCCGGGAAAGGAGGTGCGGGCGCAGCGGATGAAGGACGACGAGGGTCGCATCCGGCGGCAGGCGGCGCGCTTCGGCGTGTGGGTGTACGACGACGAGCATCCGGACGGGCGCCCGCTGAAGATTGGCGACAAGGTGTCCGGGGGCGGCAACCACGGGAAGCTGGTCGACATCCAGTGGCGCGTGCACCTGGCCAACAAGAAGGCCGGCTGGTACGAGTTCCGCCAGCTGCAGGGCGAGCACGGCTTCACGGCCGACCACCCGCGGCGCAACCCGCAGGTGACGGTCGACCAGGCGCGGCAGAACCTGATCATCGACCCCGGGCCGCGGGTGGTGTCGCTGCGCGGGGAGCGGCGGGCGAGCTTTTCGCGCGACGCGGGCGCCATGTACGCCTCCACCTTTCCCCTGCCGCTGAAGCCGCGCTCCATCGACACGCTGGGCGACCTGATGGTGGACGACAGTGCGCGGCTGCTGGTGCTGGGCGGGCACGGCAACGCGGGGTCGTACCTGTTCGACGACTTCGGCCAGCCCCGCATCGACCACTACGCCAACAACGACGGCTGGTTCGACGACACCAGCGACGGGCCGGTGATGGCGCGCCTGGTGTTCTTCAGCGACGAGGTGCAGCAGCAGCGCTTCATCGACGTGGAGTACCCCGCCTGGGTGATCGCGGCCTATCCCGACTACGTGCCGCAGATTCCCGACATGGTGACGATGGACGAGCTGGTGTACGACCTGGCCGTGCGCCGGTTCGCGTACCGCACCGACCTGTACGGCGAGGCGGGAACGTGGGACTGCCCGGAGCGCGTGGACCCGCGCGACACCGGCGCGCTGCTGGCCTGGCAGGCGGGGCGGCTGGGATGGAACCCGGAGTACCGGCCCTGGTTCTGGCGCGACATCTGGCCCATCCTGTGGCGGCCGGAGCAGTACATGTTCCTCACCAGCATCCTGCTGCAGAGCAACGACCCGCACAACCAGACGGCGCGCGGCACCTTCGATCCCAAGCGCATCGGCAAGCCGCCGGTGACCCACTGGAAGAAGGTGGGCGAGTGCCTGCAGGGGTGCCTGGCTCCCAACGGCGTGGCGGCGCTCTTCATCGAGTCCGTGCAGGAGGTGCTGGACGGCCTTCCCGCCCAGAGCGGCGACCAGGGAACGCGCGGCGCCGCCGGCAAGGCCGCCGCGTTCGCGCCGGCCGGCGAGCTGCTGGACGGGCTTCGCCAGGTGGCGCAGGACATTGCCGCGGCGGACCAGCCGCAGGTGTCGCCCGACACCCCTCCCGGCCTGCTGGCGGCTGCCTTCCGCAAGAGGGCCGAGGCCCCCGAGCGGTCCGGGCTGCGTGCGCGGCTGCAGGAAGAGATCACCCGCCTGCTGGACGAGCTGTTCGGCCCGGCGGGCGACGAGGGCGAGCTGCAGGGCTCCATACAGCACACGTCGCGTTCGCCCGTCTACAACTCCGCCCCGGAAGACCGGGAGCCCATGGGCGCGCGGCGGCGCGCGGAGATCGAGCTGCAGCGCGAGGCGGGGCGGCTGCTGCGCGGCGATCTGCACCAGGAGTGCTTCCGCCGCTGCGTGAAGGCCAACACCCGCGACCGCTACGCGCCGGAGCGGCAGTTCCTGTTCAGCCTGCTGCGCGAGCCGGGCGAGGAAAACCGCTTCGTGCGCGGTGGGCGGGCCACCACGCGCGTCTTCAACCTGCCGCTGATGCCGCTGCTTTCCGGCGACAACCCCATCGACAACGTGCTGCCCTCCAAGTTCCTGCGGCTGACGGACTACCAGTACTACCTGCTGGGCCAGTGGGCGCAGGGCAAGTTCATCAACGAGGCCGACGAGAAGTGGGTGCCCGACCCCAACCCCGACGAGCCGTACGCCCACTGGCCCCTGCGCACCGGGCGCGACCTGGACCAGGGGGTGCTCTTTCACGTGGTGGGCGGCGCCTTCTGCCCGGGGGGCGAGGTGGGGTGGATCATGCGCAACCCCGCCCTGTGGCGCGAGCCGTGGCGCATCAAGGCCGACCCGGCCTTCTACAACTTCACGCTGACCGCCGCCCAGGCCAACAAGTGGAAGGGCACCGTCCCCGAAACGGACTACATCTCGTACGCCGACGAGCAGCTGAGCCAGGAACTGGACTTCGACCAGGGGATGCAGCCGGGCGACCTGACCAAGTCGATGGCGGTGCCCTGGCAGTCGGACTTCAACGAGTGCAGCACGCAGGGGATCGACGTCACCTACGAGATGTGGAACGAACTCGACTTCGACAACCCCACGAACGGCCTGCTGCAGCGGCAGCAGCGCACCTGGGAAACGCTGTGGTGGCCGGCCCACCGGCCCATGCAGAACTTCGAGCTGCAGGCCGTGGGGCCAGACGGCAAACGCAGCTACCGCTGGCTGGACTGGGCGCGCGGCGTGACGCAGACCAACGCGGGCGACCTGAAGATGGTGACGGAGTGGAGCCTGCTCCCCTTCGTCCTGCGCAACGCGGCAGACCCCAAGGACGCGGACCACGCCTACATCGGGGTGGAGCGCACTCCCCGCACGCCGGAGAACTCGCGATGAGCGCAGACGGAAGCCCGTTCGTGGGCACCTGGACGTACCGCAGCCTGCTGAACGATCCCAAGCTGTCGCCCACGGACCCGTCGACGGACCCGGCACCCTGGGCCAACCTGTTCTTCGGGTACGGGACCATCGTCATCAAGCAGGGAAGCATTCCCGAGGAGCTGACGGGCACCATCGGCGGCGACGACTGGTCGCTGGCGCTGCACGGCTCCATGAGCCCGGGAAACCCCGGCCAGGTGCGCTTCCAGGGCAAGGGCGTGGTGAACGGGGCGGAGTGGATCTACGACTACATCGGCTGGCTGGTGCCGGTGTGGCCCGGCAGCACCAACGAGCTGCAGAAGGTGGCGATGGTGGGCTCCATCGTGCGCACCATCCCGCACCCCAGCGGCGGGGGCACCGCGCCCGCGGGGGTGGTGGCGTCGTGGTACGCGGTCAAGGTCAAGTGACCGGATGACGGGCGTTCGCGACGTCGTGGTCGCGGGCGGGGGCCCCGGCGGGTGCGCGGCGGCCCTGGCCCTGCGCGCGCACGCGCCGGGGCTTTCCGTGGCGTTGATCGAAGCGTCCACGTACGAGGAGACGCGCGTCGGCGAGACCTTGGCGCCGCCCGCCGCCGACCTGCTTCAGCACCTGGGGGTGTGGGACGCGTTCCAGGCGCAGGGGCATCATGCCGGGTACGGGACCGCGGCGGCGTGGGACTCGGCCGTTCCCCACGAGAACGAGTTCCTGTTCCACGTCCGCCAGGTGGGCTGGCACCTGGACCGCGCGGCGTTCGATGGGATGCTGGCGGCACAGGCGGCGGCGCGCGGCGTGGAGGTGATCCGCGGCACGCGGGTGCTGAACGCGGCGCGGGAGGCGGACGAGTGGCGGCTGTCCCTCTCCTCCGGCGCCGAGGTGCGTGCGCGGCTCCTGGTGGACGCCACGGGCGCCGGCGCGTCGCTCGCCCGGCGGCACGGGCGCGCGCGCCACCGCGCACACGACCGGCTGGCGGGCTTCGTCCGCTTCTTCCGCCAGCCGACGGGCGGGGGCGCGCCGCACACGCTGGTGGAGGCGTTCGAGCACGGGTGGTGGTACACCGCGCCGCTGCCGGACGGGCGCCGCGTGGCCGCCTGCATGACGGACACCGACATCGCGCGCGAGCTGGGGCTGGAGTCGGACACTGTGTGGACGGAGCTGCTCGGCCGCACTGCCCCGGCTACCTCCAGCGCGCTTGCCGGGGCGGTGCAGGAGGGTGCGCCCGTGGTGCGCGCCGCCCGCACGCGACGTCTGGTCCCGGCCGCTGGGGACGGATGGCTGGCGGTGGGCGACGCGGCATCGACCTTCGACCCGCTCTCGTCGCAGGGGATGCTGAAGGCGCTGCGCTCCGGCATCTTCGGCGCGTATGCGGTGGGCGACCTGCTGGCTAAGGGCGACGAGGCCGGCATCCGCCGCTACCGCCGGTTCGTGGACGGCGAGTTCCAGGGCTACCTGCGGTCGCGCGCGAAGTACTACGCCGACGAGCGCCGCTGGCCGGAAAGCGAGTTCTGGCGCCGCCGGCACGCGTCCGCGCCGGAGCCCGAGCCCGTGGGCATCGGCGTCTCATCGGGCGCGGCGGCAAAGGACTTCGACGAGGACTGGGCTCGGTCGGGATGGCTGCCATCCTGAGCCCCAGGCGCGCGGCAGCGGTCACGATCCTGGAGGCCTCGGCCCGGCCGGGCGAATGAATTCGCTGCAACGACCACACGAAGTCCGCCTTCGCGGACTGGCTTGCCGTGGTGCGAGTTCGGCCATGGGGCGCGACCGGAACATGGTGCAGTTCTCCCTCTCTCCCGCTTGCGGGAGAGAGGGCCGGGGGGAGAGGGCAGCCGGGGCCTGCGCCGGCCCAGGTCGAGACGCCCCGCCGCTCGCCAGGGTCCCAGCCGACGCGCGGGCCTCGGCTCGGTCGGCCAAATGAATTCTCCGGTGCAGCGCCCGGGCATCGTCCCGATTGCCTTTGCGCCCGCGGCACGCCTACCTTGCCGCGCATTCCCACCCATCGCCCCCCTCCCGCCGCACCCCCATGAACCTGGCACTCGGCGACTGGCTCGTCATCGCGGCGTACTTCGTCCTGGCGGCGGGTGTCGGCGCGGCGTTCGCGCGGCGTGGGTCGCGGTCGGCGCCGGACTTTTTCGTGGGCGGGCGGCAGCTGCCGTGGTGGCTGGCGGGGACGTCGATGGTGGCCACCACCTTCGCCGCCGATACCCCGCTGGCCGTCACCGGCATGGTGGCCGAGAACGGCATCGCCGGAAACTGGCTGTGGTGGAACGCTGTGATGAGCGGCATCCTCACCGTCTTCTTCTACGCCCGGCTGTGGCGGCGCGCCGAGGTGGTGACCGACGCCGAGTTCGCCGAGATCCGCTACGCCGGACGCCCCGCCGTCTTCCTCCGCGGCTTCCGCGCCGTGTACCTGGCCCTTCCCATCAACCTGATCGTGATGGGATGGGTGAACCTGGCGATGGTCAAGATCCTGGACGTGACGCTGGGGATGGACCCGTGGACGGCCATGGGCTTCCTGTTCGTCCTCACGGCGGCGTATTCCGTCCTGTCGGGCATCTGGGGGGTGGTGGCGACGGACTTCATCCAGTTCATCATCGCCATGGCGGGCTCCATCGTCCTCGCGTTCTTCGCCATGGACGCGGTGGGCGGAATGGACGGGCTGCGCGCCGGGCTGGCGCGGCGGTACGGGTCTGCCGAGCCGATGCTCGCCTTTTTCCCCGAGGCGGGCTCCGAGTGGATGCCGGCCATCACCCTGTTCGTGTTCCTGGGCGTGCAGTGGTGGGCGGCCTGGTACCCGGGCGCCGAGCCGGGGGGCGGCGGATACGTGGCGCAACGCATCTTTTCGGCGCGCACCGAGCGCGACGGCGTGCTGGCGACGCTGCTGTTCAACGTGGCGCACTACGCGCTGCGCCCCTGGCCGTGGATCCTGGTGGCGCTCGCCTCGCTCGTCCTCTATCCAACCCTCGAAGACCCCTCCAGCGGATACATCCGCGCAATGGTGGACCTGCTGCCGACGCCCCTGCGCGGGCTGCTGCTGGCCTCCTTCGCCGCGGCGTACATGTCTACCATCAGCACCCAGCTGAACTGGGGCGCGTCGTACCTGGTGAACGACCTGTACCTGCGCTTCGTGCGCCCCGACGCGTCCGTGCGGCGCCAGGTGGGGGCGTCGCGGCTGGCGACGCTCTTCCTGTTCGCGGCGTCCGTCGTGGTGACGGCGCGGCTGGACAGCATCGCCGGGGCGTGGCGCATTCTGCTTTCCCTGGGCGCGGGCACCGGGCTGGTGTACATCCTCCGCTGGTACTGGTGGCGGATCAATGCCTGGTCGGAGATCAGCGCCATGGTGGCGTCCATGGTCGTCTCCACCCTGCTGCAGGCCGGGTTCGGGCTGCGGTCGGAGGAGCCGCGCGAGTTCGCCTGGCTGATGCTGCTGACGGTGGGGATCTCGACGGTGGTGTGGGTCGCCGCGACGTACCTGACCGCGCCCACGCCCGACGACACGCTGATCGCCTTCTACCACCGCGTGCGGCCGGGCGGGCCGGGGTGGCGCCGCGTCGCCATGGCCGCGGGCTACGGCGCCGAGCCGATGGATGGCGGCGCGCTGAACTGGACCAACTGGGTGGCCGGGGTGGTGGCCGTCTACGCCAGCCTCTTCGGCAGCGGACGGCTGATCTTCGGGCAGACGCTGCAGGGCATCGGGCTGCTGGCGCTGGCGGCGCTCGCGTTCGCGTGGATCGCGCGGAGCCTCGCCAGGGCCGAGGGCGTCACTCCGGCCAGGGCACCTGCGGCGAGCGGTAGTAGTTGATCCCCAGCAGGTGCCAGCGCGGGGCGTGGGCCGCCAGCCGCAGGCGGAAGCTTTCCCAGTCGTGCGACGCCGCCGGGCTCCACCCCAGCTCGGCGACGGCCGGCAGGCGGGGAAAGGCCAGGTACTGCGCGGCGGTGATGTTGGTCACCGTCTCCGTCCACAGCGGCGCCTCCAGCCCCGCGACCTGTTCCTCCCCCACGCCCGCGATGAACGCCGCGGGGTTCCAGTCGTACGCGTCCCGCACCTCCACGTGCCCCGCCCAGTTCAGCCCCAGCTCCGTCCCCGGCGTGTACTTCATGTCCAGGTAGATGCGCGACGCGGGGGAAAGCACCACCCGCGCGCCGCGCCTGACCGCCGCCCCGGCCGAGTCGCTGCGCCACTGCTGCACGAGGGATGTGGGATGCAGCCGCGCCTTGGCGATCTCTTCCCACCCGATCATCCGCTTGCCGTGCCGGGCGACGATCTCCTGCACGCGTTCGATGAAGCGCGCGTACTCGTCGGCCGTGAGCGCCTCTACCTCGTCGCCGCCGATGTGCAGGTACGGCCCCGGCGTCATCGCGGCCAGTTCGCGGACGATGTCGTCGATCAGCGCGTACGTCTCTTCCTTGTCCACGCACAGCGCGCTGAAGCCCACCTCGATGCCGGTGTAGATGGCCGGCGGCCGCTTGCCGCAGCTGAGCTCGGGATAGGCAACGAGCGCCGCGTTGGTGTGCCCGGGCACGTCGATCTCGGGGACGACGGTGATGTAGTGCTCCGCGGCGTAGCGGACGATCTCCGCGTAGTCCCGCTTCGTGTAGAATCCGCCCGGCCCGCCGCCTACCTGCGTGCTCCCGCCGATCTCCGCCAGCCGCGGCCGCGAGTCGATGGCGATCCGCCAGCCCTGGTCGTCGGACAGGTGAAGGTGAAGCACGTTGATCTTGTACAGCGCCAGCGCGTCGACGTACTCCTTGACCTCGTCCACGCTGAAGAAGTGGCGGGCCACGTCGAGCATGGCCCCGCGCCAGGCGAAGCGCGGCCGGTCCGCGATCGTCGCCGCGGGGATGGACCACGGCTGCTTGTAGGTGAGGCTCTGCTCGGCCTCGATGGCCGCGGGCAGAAGCTGCCGGAGCGTCTGCACCCCGCGGAACAGGCCGGCGGGACGGTGGGCCGACAGCCGCACGGAATCCGCGGAGACGGCCATCCGATACCCCTCGTCACCCAACTCCGGCTCCGCCATCAGCCGCAGCGCGATCGATCCGCCGGAAGGCCCCGCATCCTCCGAGACGGGCAGCGGATGTCCGGTGGACGGGCGGAGGATGGCGCCCAGGTACTCGCCGATCCGCGCGGCTTCGTCCACGCCGGGATCGACCACGATCCGCGTGCCGGCGGTGACGGCGAACGCGCCCCCCTCCGCGAGTTCGAAGGAGAGGGGCACGGGGACCAGGTGGTGCGTCATCGGCATCGGAGCGGGCTCCTTCGGCTGCAGTGAGCTGGCGGCGGGCGCACAGGCGGTGGACAGGACCAGCGCCAGCAACGCGCGGCTGTGTATCTTCGGGGCTCTCGCCGTCACAAGGCTCCGGTCGATCGGGGGTGGAGGCGGATGAGATGCCAACGATTCTTTCTCCCCGAAAAACCTCCCGTAAACCCCGCCGCGGCGATGGACGGAGTGCCGCGCCCCACGTACTTTCGCCTCATGGATACCAGGCACCCCGCCCTCCCCCGCGCACAGCTGCTGATCAACCAACGCCGCTTTCGGCTGGCGGAGGAGGAGCTGCGCCGCGGACTGGCCGACGAGCCGGAAAACGCGATGATGCATGCGCAGCTGGCCCTGTGCATGGTCGAGGAGCCGGCACGCGCCGCCCAGGCCCTGGCGGCGGCGAAGGCCGCCGTTGCGTACGCGCCCAACGACGCCACGATGTGGCACGCGCTGGCGCGGGTAGCGGAGCGCTGCGGAAAGGTGAACGAGGCGGAGCTCGCGGCGGCCACCGCGCTGTCGCTGGCCCCACGCACGACGCTGCTCCTGCTGAACGGCGCGGCGCTGCTGCTGGAAAGGGGCTGGTACCGCGCGGCGCTCCGCCTGGCCGAACGCGCGCTGGAGATCGCGCCCAACGACGCGAACGCGCTGATGACGGCCGGCGCGCTGCGGTCGCGCATGGGGCTGCACAACCGGGCCCGCGCCGACTTCGACCGCGCGCTGGCGCTGGAGCCGGACGACAAGGCGGTGCAGGCCAACGCCGGGTGGGCGGCGCTGCGCCGGGGCGATGCCGAGGCGGCGGTGCGGCACTTCCGCACCTCCCTGCGGCTGGACCCGGAGGAACCCAGGTCGCAGCGCGGGCTGCGGGAGGCGATGCGGGCGCGGAACCCCGCGTATGGCTTCTACCTTCGCCTGTCGCTGGGCCTGCAGCGGCTCCCCGCCTTTTTCAAGTGGGTCGCCGTGGCCTTCTCGTTCATGATCCTGTTCGCCGTGTCGCTCGACGTTCTCCCTCCCCTGCCGCTGCTGGCGCTGCAGGTGACGGTCCTCACCCTGACCGTCCTCATCTGGACGGCCCCGCCGCTGGCGGACCTGCTCCTGCTGCGGAGCGCGGAGGGGCGCCAGGCGCTCGATCCCATGCGGAAGGCCTCGGCCGTGGGGACGGCGGCACTCCTGGCCGTCGCGGCCGCCCTGGGAGTCGCGCACCAGCTGCGCCCGTCGGGCGCCGTCGCGCTGGCCGCCATCCTCGCCGTGCAGTTCACCATTCCCCTGTCGACCGCGCCACGAACGCGTCCCGGGCGGCAGCGCATGGTGTTCGGCGCCATCGTGGGCCTGCTCGCCGTCTTCGCCATCATCTCCCTCTTCCGGTTCGCCCAGCGCCAGGACGACGCGGTGCTGTGGCTGATGGCCTCCGCCGCCGGACTGCTGTACGCCGACGTCCTGGCCGAGTACCTGCCGGGGCGCCGGTGAGCCACCCCGGCCTTGCCCGCGCACAGCTGCTGATGGACCGCCGCCGCTTTCGGCTGGCGGAAGAGGAGCTGCGCCGCGCGCTGGGCGACGAGCCGGAGAACGGGGTGATGCACGGATACCTGGCCCTGTGCCTGGCGGAGGAGCCGGCCCGTGCGGTGGAGGCCATGGACACGGCCATCCGGGCCACCCTGCACGAGCCCACCACGCCCTTCACCTGGTACGCACTCTCGCTGGTCGCCGCCCGCCGCGGGACGTGGGAGCACGCCAGGAAAGCGGGCAGCACCGCACTGTCGCTGGCGCCCGAGATGCCCGAGCTGCTGGTGCACATGGCGGAGCTGATGGCGCGCCGCGACTGGCTGCCGCAGGGGCTGGAGTTCGCGGAGCGCGCCCTGGCCGTGGCGCCCGACGACCCCCGCGTGCTGATGACGGCCGGCACTCTGCGCTCGCGCCTGGGACGCCACGCTGAAGCGAAGGCGGACTTCGCACGCGCGCTGGAGCGGGCGCCGGAGAACAACGCCGTGCAGGCGAACGCGGGGTGGTCCGCCCTGCGCCGCCGCGACCCGGACGCGGCCATCGGCCACTTTCGCACGTCGCTGCGGCTGGACCCGGACGAGCGCGGGCCGCGCGTGGGGCTGCTGGAGGCGATGCGGGCGCGGAACGCGCTGTATCGCGTGTTCCTGCCCGTCGCGCTGCGGTTCTACTGGCTTCAGCCGAACATGAAGTGGGTGGCCGTCGCGGTGTCCGTCGCACTGCTGGCGTACGCGGCGCTCGTGGAGCCCGTCTGGCTGCGGCTGATGCTCCAGTCCATCATCGCCGCGGTGGCGGTGTTCACGTGGGCCGCTCGTCCCCTGGCCGACCTGGTGCTTCTGCGCGACCCGGCCGGGCGCACGCTGCTGGACCGCTCGGCGCGGGCGGTGGCCATCCTGGTCGGCGTGCTGCTGCTGGCAGGTTCGATTCTCGGCATCGCCTGGACGATGGGCGCGCCGCCCGGCATCGGGATGGCGGCCATCCTCGCGGTGCTCTTCACCATTCCGGTGATGGGGATCGAGCAGCCTGCCCCTGGCTGGCCACGCGCCGCGTACGCGGCGTACGTCGTGCTGATGACCGTCCCCGGTGTGATCGCCGTGCTTCACCACGCGCGCAAGGCGGACGCCGCGGGCACCTGGGTGGGGATCACCGTCGGCGGCCTCGCCTTCTCCCACCTCCTGACCGAGTTCCTGCCCCGCCGCGGCTGACCGCCCGTCCGCACCCGCCGCCCTGCGCACCGGGCTACTCTGGGGAGACGAACGGCGCGTCGAAGGTGCCCTGGGTGATGCTGAGCGCCGGCTGGTTGGGGTCGTGGGGCGACTGGCACGAACCCGTGCCGCTGAACGTACCCTTGATCCGCCCGGACGTCAGGGTGGACACGCTTACTGTGCCCTGGCTGATGACGCACTGGTACTCCCGCACCGTGCCGCCGATGCTCTGGTGCACGACTACCGAAATGGCGGCGCACGAATCGTCGCAGTCGGGCACGATGGCGCTGGTGCCCGTAGTGCCGCCGGGGATGAAGATGATCGCCTGGTCGTGCACGCCCCCGCTTTGCCGCCGCGCGACGACCATCGCGTCGGCCTGGTCGGTGACGGCGGCGGCCCAGGTGCCGGTTTCCGTGTCCGCGGGGTGCGCGCCCTCGGCGGCAAACGAGCCGCTCACCGGCGAGTTGGCGCTGGTGTACGAAAACTCCACGCGGCCAACGCCGTCATCGTGCTGAGGCGAGGTGGACTCAGCGCAGGCGGCCAGGGAAACGATCCCCATCATCAGCAGGGACTTCAGGGTGTGCATCGGCATGGATGTTCGTGCGGTCGAGATGAGTTGAATGGGCTCCGTCTGAAACCAACGTAGCAGAACGCGCGTGGGTGGCCTTTGGGTAGGATGACCCGGTGCCCTGGAGGTTCGCCGCGCCAACGGAGCGCACTGGCCTGGCGCCCCGCGCTCCGTTACCTTGAAAACGCAAGCCGCCAGGGGTACTTCGCTGCGAATCAGCGGGGTTGAGACAGTCCCTTGGAACCTGATCCGGTTCACACCGGCGTAGGGAGCGCGGCGTGTCGTCCATCGACGGTTCCCATCCGCCGCACCCGGCCCGCCACGGACCGGACGGGGGGATGATGCGGTCGCAGGCGCCACCCGGGCATTCCCCGGCGTGGCGCCTTTTTCGTTGCCGCACTCCAGGAGCCCCAGATGATCGACCGAGCCCGCCCCCAGACCCCCACCGCCGGCGACTACGGCGACGCCTTCCCCAACAGCCGCAAGGTGTACGTCGAGGGGCGCCACGGCGTGCGCGTGCCCATGCGCGAAATCTCGCTTTCCGGCGGCGAGCCGCCCCTGCGCGTCTACGACACCAGCGGCCCGCTCGACGTGGACGTTCGGCTGGGACTCCCCCCCGTCCGCGGCGAGTGGATCCGCGCGCGCGGCGACGTCGAGAACGCGGAGCGCACGTACCGGCCGGTGGATGGAAAGCCGTCCATCGAAATGCCCGAGTCGCTTGCGCGTCCCACCCTGCGCGGCACCGGGTGCGTGACGCAGATGCACTACGCGCGGCGCGGCGAGATCACCCCCGAGATGGAGTACGCGGCGCTGCGCGAGGGGATGGACCCCGAGTTCGTGCGAGCGGAGGTGGCGCGCGGGCGGGCCATCATCCCGGCCAACATCAACCACCCCGAGCTGGAGCCGATGATCATCGGCCGCGGGTTCAAGGTGAAGGTGAACGCCAACATCGGGAACTCGGCGGTCAGCAGCTCCATCGACGAAGAGGTGGAGAAGCTACGCTGGGCCACGCTCTGGGGCGCCGACACGGTGATGGACCTGTCGACGGGCAGGAACATCCACGAAACGCGCGAGTGGATCATCCGCAACTCCGCCGTTCCCATCGGAACGGTGCCCATCTACCAGGCGCTGGAAAAGGTGGGCGGCGTGCCCGAGGAGCTGACGTGGGAGCTGTACCGCGACACGCTGATCGAGCAGGCCGAGCAGGGCGTGGACTACTTCACCGTGCACGCCGGCGTCCTCCTGCGCTACGTGCCGATGACCGCGAACCGGTTGACGGGCATCGTATCACGCGGCGGGTCGATCATCGCCAAGTGGTGCCTGGCGCACCACCGCGAAAGCTTTCTGTACACGCACTTCCGCGAGATCTGCGAGATCATGCGGGCGTACGACGTCAGCTTTTCGCTGGGCGACGGGCTGCGGCCGGGCAGCATCTACGACGCCAACGACGAGGCCCAGTTCGCGGAGCTGCGCACGCAGGGCGAGCTGAACCGCATCGCCTGGGAGTTCGACGTGCAGACGATGAACGAGGGGCCGGGGCACGTGCCCATGCACCTGATCAAGGAAAACATGGACAAGCAGCTCGAGTGGTGCGGGGAGGCGCCGTTCTACACCCTCGGGCCGCTGACGACGGACATCGCGCCGGGCTACGACCACATCACCAGTGCCATCGGCGCGGCGCAGATCGGCTGGTACGGCACTGCCATGCTCTGCTACGTGACGCCCAAGGAGCACCTGGGGCTGCCCAACCGCGACGACGTGAAGGCGGGGGTGATCACGTACAAGATCGCGGCGCACGCGGCGGACCTGGCCAAGGGGCACCCGCGGGCGCAGGAGTGGGACAACGCGCTGAGCAAGGCGCGCTTCGAGTTTCGCTGGCGCGACCAGTTCAACCTGGCGCTGGACCCCGTGACGGCGCTCGGCTACCACGACGAGACGCTGCCGGCCGAGGGCGCCAAGATCGCGCACTTCTGCAGCATGTGCGGCCCGAAGTTCTGCAGCATGAAGATCACGCAGGACGTGCGCGACTACGCCGCGAAGCAGAAGGAGATCGAGGCGGGAATGGCCGGCAAGTCTGCCGAGTTCCGCGAGCGCGGCGCGGAGGTGTACCTGCCGGTGGGCGGCATCGTGGCGGCGGACGCGGAGGAGACGGTCGCGGCGGATTAACCTCGGAAGGGCGATGCGAAGCAGAGGGGAGCACCGGCACCGATGGTGCTCCTCTTCTGCGTTGGTGACACCCGAGAACGTTCACGGCGAGATCGGCCCACCGGGCAAGCGTGAGCCTGGATGCGTGGTGACGGACGCACGATGAATTCGATCGCGTCCTAGTCCACGCGATCACCGATCCGGCTCCAGCGAGCCGCCGTGAGCGCACGCGGGAAGCGGTTCTTTTGCGGTGCGACGGAGTAGTAGATGCGGTACACCTTGCCGCGAATCTGTTCGCGGGCGATGAAGCCCGTGTAGCGTGAGTCTCGCGACCCGTCACGATCATCGCCCAGCAGCAGGTAGTGCCCTGGCGGGATGACCAGGGGCCCCCACCGATCACGCGTCGGCCTGTAGCCCGTTGCCGAGACTCCAGCCGGAAGGGCGGCGAGGTGCCACGCTACCCCGTACGGCCCGTCGAACGCGAGCGGTTCGTCGTCGAGCAGGATGGGCGAGGCGTACGGCTCATCGAGCGTTCGCCCGTTCCGGATAACCCTGCCGTCCACCATCCGCACCGTGTCACCCGGGCCGCCAATTACGCGCTTGATGATGCGCGCCGGAGGATCGCCGGGCTTCTCACCGTACACCACCACTTCGCCGCGGCGCGGATCGCGGAAGCGCGGCGTGGACCAGCGAGTGCCGGGGATCGCCGTCCCAAACGGCAGCCCGCTGGTGATCACGTAATCCCCGGGGTGCAACGTGTTCCGCATGCTGGGGCTGCTGATGCCGTACACCTGCACCGCGAACGTGCGGGCAAGCACGACCGCCCCGAATGTGGCGACGGTCGCGCGAACCCACCCGCGGCCGTACCGCCGCGTGTCAGCGGGCTGGCGCGCGGCGGTACGAAATAAACGTTTCAAAGGATCCCCCCATCGTGATCGCGCGGAGTTCCTCCATCAGCCGAACCGTTCGCTCGTCCGCATACCACCGCCGGAATTCCTCCAGCTCCGCGAACTCGAAGCGCACCTGCACGACGATGCGTCCGTCCACCGGAGCGGTGTCCACCGACAGCAGGGCGCCATCGGCGGAGAGCCGCTCCAGGAGGGGAACCGGGAACATCAGCACGCCCCGCGGGCTGGCCAGCAGGTGCCCGGCCACCGTAAGGGTAATGCCCGGGTCGCGGCGAACGGGCGTGACATCCGCGCGCGCGTGCTGCGCGGCGGTCGCGGCGGGATACGCCGCGAGCACAAGCGTGAGTAGAAGCTGCTTGATCACCGTCTTCTCCTGGTATCGCGGCGCCCTAACTCGGGCAGGGACCGTTGCCGTTGTCGTACGAGTCCGCGACGGTTAGGCACGCCTGGGCACAGACGACGCAGAGCTGGCCTGCAGCCGAGCAGCACGTGGTGCATTCCGCCGTGGCGGGGATCATGGCTTCCGCCGTCGAGAACCGCACCGGCGCCAGGAGCGCTGCGGCGGCAAAGGCGGAGAGAGCGATCGTGCCGCGAAGCTTCGGGATTCTCATGGGCACAAATCTCCAGGTTGAAAATGGGGGCCTCAGGTCTTCACTCCGCCGCAGCCGCCGGGGCCTACCTTGCCTTCGTAGTAGTTTGAATTCGCGACGCAACTCTCCGTCCCACAGATCACGCACGTGGCGTCCGGTTGAGCGCAGCAGGTGGCGCACTCCGCCACTGCGGTGGATAGGCCACCGCCTTCCGTGACTGAAACGGGCGCGAGGACGCCGACGGATCCGCCGGTCCCGAGCAGGACCGCCAACGAGAGTCGGTTGAGCATGTCGCTTACCTCCACGGAGAGAGGGAATCGGCCGGACGCGTTCCGGCCGAAGGGTCAGCCGCCGGGCAGCGGCTGCGGGAGATCGTACCGCACGACCGACGGCTCGGGGTCGTGGCGGATCGCGAACATCTGCTTTTCGTCGGGTGCAACGGCGATGGTGAGTGCGGGCGCGTCCAGCTTCAGCCGCGCCAGCAGGTTGCCGTTCCAGTCGAAGACGTGGACCTCGCGGCCGAAGAACGCCTGCTGCGGATCATCGCCCATGCGCACCCCGGAGAACAGGGCGTAGATGCGGTCGTCGTTGGATTCCAGGTCCACATAGCCGGCGCGCACCTCGCCGCCGAGAGCCATGGACACGCCTTCGGCGCGCTGGTTGACCTCGAACACCGGCAGAAATCCGGTGGACCCGGCGACCTGGGCCAGCTGAGTGCCGTCGGCGCGGTAGATCTCCAGCCGGTCGGCCTGCCGCGTGGCCGTCGCGAACCGCGCCCGATCAGGGCGTACCGTTACGTAGCTTTCATACGCGTGCTGGAGCACCGTCGTGGGAATGGACGCCGCGTCCGGATGGCGCGGCGTCTGTCCGATGGTGCGGATCACCTCTCCCGTCCGCCGCGTGAGGAGCAGGCGGCCCTGCGGGTGCATCGGAGCGATCGCGGAAACGGCGAGGGTCGTGTCGGTAAGCCACGCGGGGTGAAGATAAACGCCCCCGCCGTTGTGCAGCTTCACCATCTCCTGGAACTCGGGAAGGGGCCCCTGCCCGACACGCACTCGCGTCATGCGCAGGAGCGACAGGTCGTAGATCCACACATCCCGGGGGTCGCGGACGTCCACCTGCACGTCCCTCGTGGACCTGAACTCCCCCGGACCGTCTCCCTTCTGCCCGAACGAGCCCAGGCGCGTTCCGTCGGAAAGGCCGAAAACGTGGATCATCGGCGCCGTGCGGTCCAGAACGAGCAGGCGCCCTCCGGCGACGGTCATGTGCCCCGGCTGATCCAGGTAATCGCCAGTCGCGAGGACCCGGCCGGTAAGGGGATGCACTCCATCGTGCGGCTCCTTCCGCCGTTCGCATCCGGAAGCAATCGCCAGCACAAGGCTGATCAGGAGGCACCTACGGTACATGGGTCACCTGGCTGGAAGAGGGGTTTTCCTGCTGGCAAAAACACTTTAGGCTGGAGTGGGGAAAAGTCAAGAGTCGTGTTGAAAGGTGCGTTCCGCTGGCGTCCGACCTTGCGCCACGGAGCCGCGGCTCTGATTTCCGGGACGCAGGGTCCCGGCCAGGATTGCCGACGCATTCCGGAATCGCCGGCCAAAACGGTACAGGAATTGGCCGCACGCGCGAATTCGAGCCACGGCGTCCACTCGGCGCCGCACGAGGCGCGGACCACGTCACGAGCATTGATTCAGCGCGGCGCAGATCGGCCGATACGGCACGGCCATGCTGTGCTACGTGACGGCCAAGGAGCACCGGCGGCTGCCCGACCGCAACGACGTGAAGGCGGGGGTGATCACGTACAAGATCGCGGCGCACGCGGCGGGCCAGGCCAAGGGGCATCCGCGGGCGCAGGAGTAGGACAACGCGATCAGCAAGGCGCGCTTCGAGTTCCGCTGGCGCGAGCAGTTCAACCTGGCGCTGGATCCGGTGACGGCGCTCAGCTACCATGACGAGACGCTGCCGGCGAGGGCGCCAAGATCGCGCACTTCTGCAGCATGTGCGGTCCCAAGTTCTGCAGCATGAAGATCACGCAGGACGTGCGCGACTACGCAGCGAAGCAGAAGGAGATCGAGGCCGGCATGGCCGACAAGTCCGCCGAGTTCCGCGAGCGCGGGGCCGAGGTGTACCTGCCGGTGGACGGCATCGACGCGGCGGACGCGGAGGACGCGGAGGAGCCGGTCGGGGCGGATTGATTCAACTTTGCGTCGGCGGTGAACGGGAGTGCGGAGCAAAAGTGCTCCGCGCCCCGGTTTTGCACTCACGCGCAGGCGACCATCGCAGGTGCGGGAGCGCAGGAATTCCCAGGATCGTTTGGAGCGTGACGAGGAGTTACAATGTACCTGATCAACCGCGCAACCAACCGGATCGAACCGCTTCAACCGCGAACGTTCTCCGAATTGGGCCTCCGGGAGCGTTCGAACCTGCAGGAGTGGATCGCGAACCATCCCGTCGCCCTTGGCGAGGAACTTCTGATCATTCAGAAGGAGTTCTCCGGTTTTGCGGACACCGCTGAACGGCTGGATCTCCTCGCACTCGACAAGGGGGGAAATCTGGTAATCATCGAGAACAAGCTGGATGATTCCGGGCGAGATGTTACATGGCAGGCCTTGAAGTACGCATCATATTGCTCCTCCCTTAGCAAGGAACAGATCCGCAGCATCTTTCAGCAATATCTTGATCAGCACTCCTTGGGATCGTCGGCCGCCGAGCGGCTTGCTGAGTTCTTCCAGGCAGAGTATGAGGAACTGGAGCTCAACCCGGGCGTATCGCAGCGCATTATGCTCATCGCCGGGCACTTCCGGAAGGAGGTCACTTCTACGGTGCTCTGGCTGATGAACTACAAGCTGCAGGTGCAGTGCTTCGAAGCGACCGTGTATTCGCTTGCCGGCGAGATGTTCTTGAGCTTGGAACAGATCATCCCGCTACGCGGCGCCGAGGAGTACATCATTGGCATGGCGGAGAAGACGCAGGAAGATGCCGTACGGCAGAAGGAGGTTCCCCATCGCCATCGTGTCCGGCGGGAGTTCTGGGGTTACCTGCTCGAGAAGATGAACGGAGAAAGTGACCTCTTTCGCAAAACCAGCCCGGGACCCGACTCGTGGATCTCGACCGGCTCGGGCGCGAGTGGGATCGCATTCAACATGGTCGCGATCCGCAACGAGTCGCGCGTGGAGGTATACATCAACCGAGAGCGATGGGAGAACGAACAAATTTTCGACTCCCTTGCAGCCCGGCGGGCCGAGTTTGAGCAGGCGATGGGCACGCCCATCCAATGGTTTCGAAACGACGAGGGGAAGGGATGCCGGATTGCAGTCGTGGGCGAAGGAAACCTGTATGACCGGGAGCGGTGGGGGGAGATGGCGGACTTCCTGATCCCGACGATGGTGAGGTTCGCCAGCACATTCCGTGTGGCCCTGCTGGAGGCGGTGCGGATGCTTCCCGCACGCTGACACGTTTTTGTGGGTGAACGATCGGCCCGAGAACCCCCCCAATGCTCATTCTGAGGGTTGATCACGCAAGGATGTGCGCGACGACGCGGGTACGCTGGGCCACCGGCGACGCCATCCAGGCTCGCGTGCGGAGTTCCGCGAGCCCAGCGGCGAGGTGCCTGCCGGTGGAAGAGCACCGGCTCTGCTGATCGGTTGTTCAAGTCATGCCCCGCGGGTAGATTCGATGCAGGGCAGAATCCTTGGCCGGAGATGCTCTCGTGCGCAAAGAAGGCCGCGCCTGTCGGGGGGACGCTTCCGAACGAAAGCAGCTTCACGATGTTCGTGGCAGTTCCGCGACGTTCGGTGGACTCGCCTGGACCTCGGTATAGGATGTCATGACTTCCTCGCAGTTGGACCTTCTCTCGCAACCGCTTCCCGTCATCCCCACTTCCGTGGGAGGCACGGAGGTAACCAGCTTCGACACCCGCCAAGTGCTGACGCGGGCAACGGGCTTCATGGCCGCGTTCGACTATACGCTCAACCCGTACGTGGGTTGTTCGTTCGGCTGCTCATACTGCTACGCGGCGTTTTTCGCGAGCACCCCGGAACGCCGCGAAAACTGGGGCCGCTGGGTCGAGGTGAAACGCAACGCGGTGGACCAGCTGGGGAGCGCGCGGGCACTGCAGGGCAAACGGATCTACATGAGCTCGGTAACGGACCCGTACCAGCCTGTTGAGCGCGAACTGGAGCTGACCCGCGGAATGCTTGCGGTGATGGCACAGCCCGGACGGCAGCCCCGCTTGGTGGTGCAGACACGGAGCCCCTTGGTGGCGCGCGACGTGGACCTCCTGTCGCGCCTTCCTCACGTGCGGGTGAACATGACGGTTACGACCGACGACGAGGAGATCCGCAGGCGTTTCGAGCCGCGCTGTCCCTCGAACGACCGGCGGCTCGAGGCACTGATGGAGGTGAAACGGGCGGGAATCCGCATAGGTGTTTGCGTGACGCCGATGCTGCCGCTTCGCGACCCCGCCCGGTTTGCCGACCGTTTGGCCGCGCTGGAAGCGGACGTGTACGTTGCGCAGCCGTTCAAGCCGTCGCGCGGACCGTTCGCGGCCAGCACCCGCCAGATGGCCAACGACATCCTGACCGAATATAGGTGGAACGAGCAATCTTACCGCAGGGCGTTCCACGAGTTGAGGCAGCGGATTCCGGGCTTGTACGAAGGGCAGGACGGTTTTATGCCCGAGTGAACGGCAGCTTGCACGGCTCTACGATTGTCCGTATCTATTCGGCCTACGCATGTTTCGCGTGGGCCGAATCTGTTGGTAATCCATCTCCGTTCCGATACGTCGCATGCCGCTTTCTTCCGCGTCGCTCGCTCAGCTCGAAACCGTAGTTGCCGATGCCGTGTGGTCAAGCCGCAACGAGGCGGAGAAACAGGGATGCCTCCCGCTGTTCCACCAGGAGCTGGCCCGCGCGTCGCAGGAGCTTTTGAAGCTTTCGCGCGGAGAAAACTGCGACTATGACCTGCCGCGGATGGGCGAGGCATACGCACTCTGGTACCACATGCGGCGCGTGAGTCAGATTTACGAGGCGTTGGAGAAGTTTCCGCAGGTTGCCACGGCACTCGAAAAAGGATGGGCGGATCCCTGGCGTGTCCTCGACATTGGAGCCGGGACCGGGGCGGGAGCAATGGCACTGTCATCGTGGATAAGCCACGCGCACCCCTCCGATGCCCCGCAACGCACCGCCATCGATTGCCTCGAGCCGTCCGGCCAGATGATTTCGACTGGCGAGAAAATCGTGGAGCAGAAGCAGAAGAGCGGTCTTCCACTGGCGCAAACACGGTGGTTGCAAGGTGGGATTGGTGCAGAGGCAGACTATGCCCCAGACAAGTACCACCTCATCCTCTGCAGCACGACGTTCGACTATCTGGAGGAAGACGACTGGAGTCGGAAGGTCGGTGAGGTAACAACCTTCTTCAACGGTCGCCTGAAGCCGGGTGGATGCGCAATATTCCTTGCGCCCAATCGCGGATTCGATGGCGTGCAGCAGGGACCCAAAGTACGCTTCGTCGAAGAATTGATCTCCAAGGCGGGTCTGGTAGAGTATAGAAGAAAGGTGGATATCCAACCACACAAGGGCACCCAGACGCAGATCCTTGGCATTCGGAAGCGGCTCAACCAGGATGCACGGCGGGCCTGCCCCGACGGCGGCTTGGGCGACGGGATTCCGGACTACACAACCGACACGTTTTCCTCCGGCGTCTATCGTCCCAGATCTTCATGATCGTGCTGAGCGGGAACACGGACGTCCAGCGCCACAGTTCAAGTTCTCGCCGGGCAGACTGCCGCGGCCTGTTCCGGCCGTCGCACCCGCACAACCGGCTGAGCACGGCGCGTTGCTGAGGGCGCATGGCGCGGGTAGCTTGCCTTTCGCCTGACCGGAGTTCGCGCCGTACACCGCCCGCACGGCCTTGCCCTTCCCGACGTCCATGCAATTCACCGATTACCACGCCAGGCTCTTTGCGCAGGAGCTGAAGCAGCGCCACGCGCCTGACGTCATCGAGAAGCTGGCCGGTACGGTGGCGGCCGCCCAGGTGCAGCTGAACCCCCACCAGGTGGAGGCGGCTCTTTTCGCGTTCCAGTCGCCCCTTTCCAAGGGCGCGCTCTTGGCGGACGAGGTGGGGCTCGGCAAGACCATCGAAGCGGGGCTGGTGATTTCGCAGCGCTGGGCGGAGCGCAAGCGGAAAATCCTGATCATCGTGCCCGCCAACCTGCGCAAGCAGTGGTCGCAGGAGCTCGCGGAAAAATTCTTTCTCCCCTCCATCATCCTGGAATCCCGGTCCTTCAACGCCATCTCCGGCACCGGCAACGTCCATCCTTTCCGGCAGAAGGAGGCCGTCGTCATCTGCTCGTACCAGTTCGCCCGGGCCAAGGCCGAGGCCGTCGCGGCCGTGCAGTGGGATCTTGTGGTGATCGACGAGGCGCACCGGCTGCGGAACGTCTACAAGCCCTCCAACCAGATCGCGAACACGCTCAAGCAGGCCCTGGCCGGGCGCAACAAGCTGCTGCTTACCGCCACGCCGCTGCAGAACTCGCTGCTGGAATTGTACGGGCTGGTGAGCTTCATCGACGAGCACGCGTTCGGTGACGTAAAGAGCTTTCGCGAACAGTTCGGCAACCTGAGCCAGGAACAGGCCTTCCGCTCGCTTCGCGAGCGGCTGCGGCCGCTGTGCCACCGCACGCTTCGCCGGCAGGTGACCGCGTACGTGTCGTTCACGCAGCGCCTCCCGCTGCTGGAGGAGTTCACGCCCGACGAAGTCGAGGACCAGCTGTACACCCTGGTTTCCGACTACCTGGCGCGGGAGAACCTGCAGGCACTTCCCGCCAGCCAGCGCACCCTCATTACGCTCGTTCTCCGCAAGCTGCTGGCGTCGTCCACCTTTGCCATTGCCGGAGCGCTGGCCAAGATGTCGCAGCGGCTCAAGGCGCGGCTTGCCGAGTTCGCGCTAGCGGGTGTAGCACTGACAGACGGCGGTGGTTTCGAGGCGGAGCTGGAGGCGGACTACGAGGCACTGGACGAGACGGCGGAGGAATGGTCGGCTGATGCGGACGACGCGCCCCTGACGCACGCGAGCCGCGCCGCCATCGAGGCGGAGATACGGGAGCTGGACTCGTTCACGTCTCTGGCCGTCTCCATCGAACAGAATGCCAAGGGACGCAAGCTGCTCGATACATTGGGCGAGGCATTTCGCGTAGCCGCAGAACGCGGGGGTCCGCGCAAGGCCATCATCTTCACGGAGTCGCGCCGCACGCAGGATTACCTGCTGGGCATTCTTTCAGACAGCCCGTTCGCTGACGGCATCGTCCTGTTCAACGGCTCCAACACCGACGAGCGGTCACGGAAGATCTACGCGGACTGGCTGGTTCGGCACCAAGGGACGGATCGTGTCTCGGGATCCAGGACGGCCGACATGCGCTCGGCGCTGGTGGACTACTTCCGGAGCGAGGAGGGGCAGATCATGATCGCCACCGAGGCGGGCGCGGAGGGCATCAACCTCCAGTTCTGCTCGCTGGTGATCAACTACGACCTGCCCTGGAACCCGCAGCGCATAGAGCAGCGCATTGGCCGGTGCCACCGATACGGGCAGCGCCACGACGTGGTGGTGGTGAACTTTCTTAACAGGAACAACGCCGCGGACCGGCGCGTGTTCGAGCTGCTGGACGAAAAATTCCAGCTGTTTAAGGGGGTCTTTGGCTCCAGCGACGAGGTGCTTGGCGCGCTTGAATCCGGCGTGGACTTCGAGAAGCGCATCGCCGCCATCTATCAGCGCTGCCGCACCCCGGAAGAGATCCAGGCAGCGTTCGATCAACTGCAGCGCGAGCTGAGTACCGAGATCAACGAGGCGATGAGCAGCACGCGCCGCAAGCTGCTGGAGAACTTCGACGAGGAGGTTGTGGAGAAGCTCCAGGCCGCCAAGGAGAAGTCCGAGCACTGGCGCTCGCGCTTCGAGGAGCTGCTGATGGACCTTACCCGCTACGAGCTGGGCGGGCGCGCGGAGTTCGTTTCGGAAGCTGCGTTCCGCCTGGTGTCACTGCCCGACGGCGTGCGCGTGCCCCTGGGCCTATACGAACTGCCCCGGCGCTCCGGCGATGCGCACACGTACCGCCTGGGCCACGAGCTCGCGGACCACGTTCTTGAGCGGGCCCTGTGCCGCGACCTACCCGTTCGCGAAGTCTCGTTCGACTACTCCGGGTCTCCCAGCAAGGTAACCCTGCTGGAGAGCCTGGTGGGCCGGCGCGGCTGGCTGTCGTTCTCCCTGTCCACCGTCGAGGCGCTGGATCAGGCCGAGGACCGGCTGGTGTTCGCCGGGTTCCGCGACGACGGCGTAGTGCTGGAAGACGACGCGGTCAGGCGGATGTTCGGTTGCGCGGCGGCCGTGGGCACGGCCCCGGCCGCGGACGCTCCCGGCGCGCTGGCAGTGCTGGCGGAGGAGCGTCACGCGGCGCACCAGCGCGACGTGTCGCTGCGCAACGCACAGGCGTTCGAGGCCGAGGCGGCCAAGCTGGATGCCTGGGCCGACGACCTGAAAGTGGGGCTGGAGCGCGAGATCAAGGAGATCGATCGGCAGATCAAGGAGGCGCGCCGCGCCGCCACCGCCGCCCTGACGCTGGAGGAGAAGCTGGCCGGACAACGAAGGGTGAAGGAGCTGGAGGGGCAGCGCAACGCAAAGCGGCGGTCCCTTTTCGACGCGCAGGACCAGATCGAGGCGCAGCGCGAAACGCTGATCAGCGAGATCGAGGGCAGGCTGGTGCAGAGCGCCACGCTGGCCACGCAGTTCGTGCTGCGCTGGGAGGTGTGCTGATGCCGGAGCCCACGCCGCTGGAGCTTCTGCAGGTGCGCGAGCAGCTGCTGGCCGAGTTCGCCGCGCACCTTCCTCCCGGCCAGACCGGTTCGGCGGAGCAGCGCGAGACGGACTTCCTGTCGCGCTCGCTGGCGGCGTTCGCCATCCGCCACCTGGCCGGCTGCACCACGGAAGAGGCCGCCGCGGCGGTGGTGGACGGCAGCGGCGACGCGGGAATTGACGCGGTGTTTCACTCGCCGAACACCGACACGTTGTGGGTGGTGCAGAGCAAGTTCATGCGCAGCGGCCGCGGTGAGCCGGACCTGGGCTCCGTCGCCAAGTTCAAGACCGGGGTGGAGCACCTGCTGAGCCAGGAGTTCGACGCCTTCGCCGGCAATGCAGGGTGGAACGCCGTGATCCCCGCCCTGCAGGCGCTCTTTCGACGCGGTCCCCTGCAGGTGCGCGGCGTGCTGGTGTACTCCGGCGTGAACGTGGTGTCAGAAGACCGGCGGCGGATGTTCGATGCGGTCAAGCGCCGGTTCCCCGTGCGCGACTACGTGGATTTCGTGTGCTGCAGCCTGACGACGGTGCACGACTGGGTGACGGGCGCCGACCAGCGCCCGGGTGTGGCCGAGGCCGAGATCGTGGTGCTGGACGCGGGGTGGATGCAGGAGCCGTACGAAACGGTGTACGGGCGGGTGGCGGTGGCCGACATGGTGAACCTGTACCGCGAGCACGGCAGCCGCATGGTGGCCGCCAACATCCGTGGATACAAGGGCAACACGGTCGTGAACCAGCGGATCGTGGACACGTTTCGCGAAGAGCCGCACCACTTCTTCTACCTGAACAACGGGCTCACGGCGTACTGCGACGACCTGCAGGTGATCCCGGCCGACATCGGCAACCCGCGCCGCAAGACGGTGCGGGTGCGTGGGTTCTCCATCGTAAACGGGGCCCAGACGCTTGGATCCGTTGCCAAGGCGGCGGCCGAAGCGGAGGACGGCGGCTACGTGTTCCTGAAGATCGTGTCGCTGGCGCGTTGTGTGGACGATGCCGATTTCGCGCGGCGCATCACCCAGAGCACCAACTTTCAGAACCAGATCGCGCCGCGCGACTTCGTGGCGCTGGACGACCAGCAGGCGCGCATTGCGTCGCACCTGCAGTTGGAAGGGGTGGGCTACCACTACAAGGACGACGCGGACCAAACGACGGAAGACGCGGCCAACTTCACGGTGCAGGAGGCCGTCCTGGCCCTGGCTTCGCTGGAGTGGGACGGCACCAGTGAGCAGGACCTGTGCGCCAAGGCCACGGGCGATCCGGCTGCCCTGTACTCCACGGAAGCCGTCTATGCGCCGCCGCATGCGTCGCGCTACCAGCGGCTCTTTCGCCCGGACCGCTCGGCGCGCACGGTGTGGCGCGCGGTGCAGACGCGGCGGGCGGTCGTGCGGCAGATGAAGGCGGAGGGGCGCGCCGCCGCCGCGGGTCCGCGAAAAACGTTCTTCGAGAACGCGCGGGCTGTGGTGCTCGCCGTGATCTTCGTGCGGCTGCGGCCGGAGCAGGCCGAGCAGCTTTCGCTCACGGCGGACCAGCTCACCGCCATCGTCGACGAAACCATCCGTTCGGCCGAGGCGCTGTGGAGCGCCTGCGAGGACCTGGGGCTGGTGAGCCGTGACGTGGCCGAAGGGGTGGAGGCGTACGTGACGCCTCGGCATTTTCGCACCGTCTTCTCGGACCCCGCCGACTGCAGGCGGCTGCGCGAGGCCACCCTCGCGCGCCTGGCACGCGTCTGAGCGCCGCGCGGGCGCTCGTGCGAAGAGCGCAAGATCGATGCGCTGGCCGGGTATCGGGGCACGTGCAGGTGATCCCTGACTGCCCTTGTGTGATCCGGAGTTTACTGTTTGTTTTCGGTGTTTGTTCGCTGGTCTCGGAGTGATCGTTCCACCGTCTGTGCTCATGCCGATTCCTCAACTCCTTCCCGACGGTTTGCTCCCTGAGGGAGTCCACGAGTGTACGATCGAGGAAGTCATCGAGCGGTTCGGCCGTTTCCAGGAGAGCGACCGCCGGCCGATGCTCGGGAAAGAACTCGCTGCCTATTTCGACGAGTTGAGGAATGTGGGGATCGGGAAGTACCTCATCGTCGACGGCTCGTTCGTGACCGGTAAGTCGCGCCCGAGCGATGTTGACTTGCTGTTGGTCCTGAAGGATGACGTAGACCTGACCGCGCCAGTACCGCCATTCAGGTACAACGCTCGTTCGAAGCGTTACGTCCGGAAACACTTCCATTTCGACTTCTTCTTCGGTTTCGATGGAGATTCGACGGCCACGGAGTACCTGGCTCTCTTTCGAGAAGTGAAGTACCAGCCAGGTCTCGTAAAAGGCTACCTGAAGGTGGTGTTATGATCGAGAGTCACGCACAGCTGGAGCAGGCGAGAGGCGCTCTCGTGCGTGTCGAGAACGCCCTGGCAGCACTACGCGCCCGCGTTGAAAGGCAGAACCCGGCGCTGTTCGCGGCGATGTCCGAAGATTACCGCGCCAACATCCTGGAAATTCGTGCCGAGATCGATGCCTATCTTGGCATCGACGCCACGACAGAACCCGTTCCGCTCTGGATGGTCCTCGAAGGCGAGAGAATCTCGCCCCGAGACATCTCCTCTCGCCTGCTTTCCGAGTGGCTCGGCAACTTCCGCAAGGCCGTTTACGGTGTGGCGGCGTTTTTGGAATCGGGCCGACTCAGATTAGGCGGCGGGAGGCCGCAATCTTGGCTGCTCGACGCCACGGACCCGCATATTGTGGCCCTTGCGCCGGGAAGCATTCGGGTCGGCCTGCGGCTGCCTGTAGAGGGTGATGCCCAGTCTGATCTGTTCGAGGAGGACGCCGTAGAGCCACTTCCGCAACGAGCCCTCCGCCATCTGCTGTCGGTGGCGGAATGGTCGACCTCCAATAGCGTCTCTCCGCCGCATGACGGCGATATGACATTGGACGAGATTTCTGTGGCGGCCCATTTTGCTGCCAGGCTCGCCCCTTCTCCGCGAAGCACCGTACGAACGGTGACGTTTTTAGGAACGATGCTTTCTTCTGCTTCCCCGGTGCGGCTCGGGGCAGAGAGTCGCGAGCGTATGCGCGGCTTGGAAAAGATGCTGAGTCGCATCGACGACGAAGTGGTGTTCGGGCTGATCAGGGAGATTGACTTGGACGCGCGGCGTGTCATCCTGCGGGAGCGGGGGGAGGGTGTCATCGACCTGAAATGTCATGTCCCCGAAGAATTGATGGGCTCCGCCGAGCGACTATTGAACAGGAACGTGAGGATCCGAGGGCTGATCTCCTCTTCCGCACCGGATACGATCACCGTGCGAGAAATATCGGAGGATATCCCGCGGGGGTAGTGGCAGAATGAGGTCGGGTGCACGGGTCGCGGCGCGTGCATCCCTTTGACGAGCATCACGGCAGCCGCAGACCTTTCTGCGGCTGCCGCGTGATTCTCACGCGACGGGTCCCACCCCCCGCGCCCGCGCCCACTCAATCGTGGCGTCGAGCGCCTCGCGCAGGTTGCTGCCGAACTCCAGCACCGCTTCCGCGACGAGCAGATCCATCGCCAGCTCGTCTTCCGGTGCGTAGCGGGCGAGCTTGATCGAGGAGTTCGCTCCCGCTTCCAGCGCTCCGAACCTGTCCTTCAGGATCTCCAGAGCCGCATGGGTGAGGCCGGGGATTGCTGCTGTTCCATACTCTACCTCCAGGCTATTGACCCAGGCCGTCCAGCAGAGCAGCTTGGTGAGCGGGCGGCCTTTGGGTCGTTCCGTGTTGAGGCTGGTCGATTCTTCTTGGCGGGAGAGCGGCCAGCCTTGGTATTGTGCCCTGCTGTCAGTAATCTATTTAACAGCAGGAGTTTTGTCAAGGCTGATTCTGACAGTGGGGACGCATTGAACTTCAAGGAAGCGACGGACCTTCTGATCCAGAAGGTTACTGTAGCTGACATCGCAGAAGCTTGTGGCTCGCACGTCAATTCCGTCGAACGCGCGCGGCTCAGCCCGGACACACGCCACTACCGCGAGCCGCCACCGGGCTGGATTGCCGCAGTGGCGCGTGTAGCACGCGAACGTGGTCGACAGCTGATTGCGCTCGCCGACACACTGGAACGGAGTATCGGTCACCACGGCTGATGCGGCCTTGCACCATCCGTTCGTTGCGGTGCTTGGCTACAGCGCGGGTGCAGGCTAAGATCGGCTACGGGATCGGAGGCCGTTCATGCTTCGGCGCACGAAGGTCCTGCGCCGGGGCCCCGCACGCACCCTAACGCTTGTGTCGTTCGCTAGATTGCGGGCGAACGCCGGCTTCGGAACGGATCGCACCGCCAGGTAGCTGCCTCCGCCGCCCGGCACCACGTATCGCTTTTTCACAACGCCCCGAAGAGATGAGCCGCAAGCAGAAGCTGGAGCTGACCTGGATTGGCAAGGAGAACCGCCCGAAGCTGGAGCCCCGCATCCTGCTAGAGGACCGGGAGCGCTCCTACCACGCTTCGCTGCGCGTATCCGAGGGCGACCACTTCGACAACCGGCTGATCTTCGGGGACAATCTGCTTGCGTTGAAGGCGCTCGAGCAGGAGTTCGCGGGAAAGATCCAGTGCATCTACATCGATCCCCCATTCAATACTCAACAGGCATTGGAGCACTACGACGACGGAATGGAGCACTCGCTGTGGCTGTCGCTGATGCGTGATCGCCTAAAGTATCTACACGTACTTCTCGGCCGAGCCGGCTCCTTGTTCATCCATATCGACGACAATGAATTGGGTTATCTGATCGCTATCGCAGACGAGATATTCGGGCGTACGAACAGGGTTTCGATCATCACATTCAAACAGAGTTCCGTATCAGGACCAAAGGCGACGAATCCAGGGGTCGTCACTACATCAAACTTCGTCCTGTGGTACGCGCGAGATAAAGAATACTGGAAATCCTACAAGGGATTCGTCCCGACCGCCCGAGACAAGCGGTACAGTAGATATATCATCAACTATGACGATCCCTGTGCCGAGTGGCGGCTCGATACTGTTACAAATGCATTTGCGAGAAGCCTGAACGTGAGTGCACGGCAACTTCGACATGTTTTTGGCGCACGACTTGAGGCAGAGCTGGAGTCGTTTGTGCTCGCCGATCCTCGACGTGTAGTGAGGACCGCTCGTGTTCAACCGAAGGATGTCAATGCTGATGCGCGGGCGTACCTTGCGGAATCGCTAGAGCAGCCGGATCGTGTCGTGCGATCCCGGAGGGACGGGAAAGAAGATTACTACTTTTTGAATGGGGAACAGTTGCTTTTCTACTCTTCGAAAACCA
Organism: Longimicrobium sp.; assembly: GCF_036388275.1. NCBI lineage: Bacteria > Pseudomonadati > Gemmatimonadota > Longimicrobiia > Longimicrobiales > Longimicrobiaceae > Longimicrobium > Longimicrobium sp. The sequence continues at coordinate 78,967 of NZ_DASVSF010000002.1, read as the reverse complement.
AGATGCTGGATGGTCGATATATCACTGGCGAGGCACTTTCTACGATCTGGGATGACTTACTTTCGAATAATCTTCACAACGAGGGCGGGGTAGAGTTTCCGAACGGGAAAAAGCCTGAGCCGCTCATAAAGCGTATCCTTGAACTCACCACTCAGAGTGGTGATTGGGTCCTCGACTCCTTCGCCGGCTCCGGCACCACGGGCGCCGTTGCTCACAAGATGGGACGGCGCTGGATCATGGTGGAGTTGGGCGATCACATCCACACGCACATTATTCCGCGGATGCGCAAGGTGGTGGATGGCGACGATCCCGGCGGCATCACCAAGGCGGTGGATTGGAAGGGCGGCGGCGGATTCCGCTACTTCCGCCTCGCGCCTTCGCTGCTGCAAAAGGACCGTTGGGGCCAGATGGTCATCAACCCGGAGTTCAACGGGGCGATGCTCGCCGAGGCCATGTGCAAGCTGGAGGGCTTTACCTATGCCCCGAGCGACACCGTCTATTGGCAGCACGGGCGATCCACCGAGAGCGACTACATCTACGTGACCACGCAGCACCTTGGGCCGGACCAGCTTGGGCAGCTTTCCGACGAAGTGGGTGACAACCACACGCTGCTGGTGCTGTGCGCGGCGTTCCGGGGCGACGACGCGCGCTATCCCAACCTTACGGTCAAGAAGATCCCCAAGCAGGTGCTTTCGCGCTGCGAATGGGGCCGCGACGACTACAGCCTGAACGTGCAGAACCTGCCCGCCGCGGCGGCGGAGCCGGCGGCCGCTCCGGAGCCCGGACCCGCACGGCGGCGGAACACGCAGCCCTCGCTGTTCGGCGCGGAAGGTGGTGAATGAGCCGCCACGTCGCGAACATCGCCTCGCGCCTGAGCCTGCGCGCGCCCCAGCGCGAGGCGCTGCAGATCCTGGACGACGTCACGGGCCGCATCGAGCTCAAAAAGGACATGGACCTGCAGTCCGCGCTGCAGGCCGTGGCGGCCGCGTACCCCTCGCTCACCGACTTCGAGCGCGAGTTTCCGTCGCTGTGCTTTGCGCTGGCCACGGGTGTGGGCAAAACGCGGCTGATGGGCGCCTTCATCAGCTACCTGCACCTGGCGCACGGCAAGGACAACTTCTTCGTCCTGGCGCCCAACCTGACCGTCTATAACAAGCTGATCGCGGACTTTACCCCCAACACGCCCAAGTACGTGTTCCGGGGCATCGCCGAGTTCGCCACCAGCCCGCCGGAGCTCATCACGGGCGACACGTACGAAAACCGCTCCGCCACGCTGTTCGACGAAACCATCCGCTGCCGCGTAAACATCTTCAACATCGCCAAGATCACCTCCGAGGTGCGCGGCGGCCGCTCGCCCCGCATCAAGCGGCTCTCGGAGTACATCGGCGAAAGCTACTTCGCGTACCTGGCGGCGCTGCCGGACCTGGTGCTGCTGATGGACGAGTCGCACCGCTACCGCGCCTCGGCCGGGGTGCGGGCCATCAACGAGCTGCGGCCCGTGCTGGGGCTGGAGCTCACGGCCACCCCGTACGTGGAAACGGGCAAGGGCCCGGTGCCGTTCCGCAACGTGGTGCAAAACTATCCGCTAGGCCGCGCCATGGCCGACGGGTTCGTCAAGGAGCCGGCCGTGGTCACCCGCCGCAACTTCGACGCGCGGGCGATGGCGCCGGAGCAGCTGGAGCGGATCAAGCTGGAAGACGGCATCCGGCTGCACGAGAGCGTGAAGGTAGACCTGGAAACGTACGCCCGGCAGACGGGCAGGGAGATCGTCAAGCCGTTCCTGCTGGTGATTGCCCGCGACACGACCCACGCGGGCGATCTCCTGCGTCTGATCGAGTCCGACACGTTTCTCGAGGGCCGCTATCGTGGACGGGTGATCCAGGTGGACAGCAGTCAGACCGGCGCCGCCGAAGAGCAGATGGTGGAGCGCCTGCTGCGGGTGGAGCACGCCGACGAGCCCACGGAAATCGTCATCCACGTGAACATGCTCAAGGAAGGGTGGGACGTCACCAACCTGTACACCATCGTTCCGCTGCGCGCGGCCAATGCCCGCATCCTCATCGAGCAGTCCATCGGGCGCGGGCTGCGCCTGCCGTACGGCGGCCGCACGGGGCAGGAGTCGCTGGACCGGCTGAGCATCGTGGCGCATGACCGCTTTCAGGAAATCGTGGACGAGGCGAGCCGGCCGGACTCCATCATCCAGCTCAAGAAGTACTACCTGGGCGAGGACGGCGAGGTGGAGCGGGGCCGGACGGTGGTTTCGCAATCCACGCTGGCGTCGCAGCTGGGGCTTGCACCCGCGCAGGCCACACCGTCAACCGAAGTGGCCGCCGCCCCCGAGGCGCCCGCGTTCGCCACGCCGCAGGAACTGCAGGTGGCGCAGATTGCGTGGCGTGCCATCCGCGGCATGGGAAACCAGCCCGCGCTGCTTCCCAGCACCGACCACCTGCGCGACCCCGAGGTGCGGGCGCGCATCCAGGCGGCCGTGACCGAAGCATACCAGCCCGCGCAGCTGGAGATGGACGGCGTTGCCGCGCCCGTGGACGTGGCGGCCATCGTGGCGCGCACGGCCGAGCTGGTGGCGGACCGCACCATCAGCATTCCGCGAATCCTGGTGCTGCCCACGGCCGAGCGCCGCACGGGGTTCCGCCCCTTCATGCTCGACCTGCGCCGCCTGAACCTGCAGGTGCCCGACGAGACGCTCCACATCCAGGAGATGCGCACCGGCCAGGTTCACACGCTGGATGCCGGCACCGATGCCCCGGGAGAGGAGCGCCTGGAGAACTACATCGTGCGGGAGCTGATCGACCAAGACGACATCTCGTACGATGAGAACGCCGACCTGCTGTACGATCTGGCGGGGCAGGTAGTGGCCCACCTGGGCGCCACCCGCACCCGGAATGACGTGGAGAAGATCGTACGGGGGCACGCGCGCCGGATCGCGGAAGCCGTGCACGCGCAGATGCAGGACCACTACTGGGAAGAAGACGTAGAGTACGAGACGCGGGTGACCGCGGGCATGACCGAGCTCAAGGAGAGCGCCTTCAAGGCCCACGACGCCACGCAGGACTTTCGCGTGGCGCCGCGCGACCGCGCCAACATGGCGAAGTACCTGTTCGGCGGGTTCGCCCGCTGCCTGTACCCGGTGCAGAAGTTCGACAGCGAGACCGAACGACAGATGGCGGTGATCCTGGACCGGGAGTCGTTGAAGTGGTTTCGTCCGGCGCGTGGGCAGTTTCAGCTGTTCTACAAGCGGGGGCACGAGCAGGCGGAGTACCAGCCGGACTTCGTGGCCGAAACGGACGACGCCATCCTCATGGTCGAAACGAAGGCGGAGAGCGAGCTGAACGATGCCGAGGTCCTCGCCAAGCGCGACGTGGCCGTGCTGTGGTGCGGCCGGGCTTCGGAGTACACGGCCACGTACGCCGGAAAGCCCTGGCGGTACCTGCTGGTTCCACACGGCGCCGTAACGCAGAACATCCAGCTCTCGTGGCTGGACCGGCAGTACGCCCAGGTGACCGCACCAACCGGCCACCGCGGGAACGAGGTTGCCGCCCCCGCGGACGCGGGGGCGCCCGGCCGTTGATCTCGTGAGGCAAAGCCGGGCCCGCGATCCTTCCGGGCCCAGCTCGGCGAGGAGCGCCGGGAGCTTACGTTCGGCCGCCCCGCCAGTGCATCCATACCATCACCATGGCCGCCGTATCGAGCTTGCAGTACCGCAGCAGCAGGTTCCGCAGCTCCTCACGGGCGGCGGCGTCGCGCGACTCCGCGCCGTACATCATCGCCTGGTAGGCGCGGACGGCGGCGGTGCCCTCTCGCACTTCGAACGGCGCCCCCGCGATCTCCACCGCCGGCAGCGAGCCGTACAGGCAGGCGGCGCCCGGTCCGTCGTACTCCGGAAACGCGGCCCGCACCCGCGGGTTTTCTGCCCACACCGCCCGCACCACGTACTTGATGGAGGTACGGCCACCCATCCGCGGATGGAAGTAGTGGTCGAAGGTGAGCTTGTTCATGTCCACCAGCCGGCCTTCCAGCTCCTCCGCCCACCCGCACACGTCCGCGTCCGCCTGGCCGCGCTCCGCGAGCTGCGAACGGATCTTCCTCAGGATGGTGCGTTCGTGGGTGGCCCACATGAACACCGTGCCCGCGTCGCCCACGGCATCGCGCAGCGTCTTGGCGAACTCGCGGTTGGGAAAGGCGTCGGTGGAGTTGATCCACTCCGAGTGCACCGGCGCGGCACCGGGGTGGGGCACGGTGTGGCAGCTCCACTGGTACGCGACCGGCTCGTACGGCCGCATGCCCGCGTGGTAGGGAATGGCCAGCGCCGACGTCTCGAAATCGATGAAGTGAAGCGGATAGGCGAACCCGTCCAGGATACGGGGAAAGTCTTCGCTCACCCACTCGCGGTTGATCCGCGTGTTGCGCAGCTGGATCAGCTGGCGGGTGTTGGCCGCGCCGACGGTGCCATCCGCCTTTACCAGATGCGCCTCGTCCATGTCCAAAAGGTGCATGCGCCGCTCGTTGATCAGCCGGTTCGCAACCGGGCTGCGCGTGCCGCCGATGGTGGCGACGGAGTAGATTTCGAAGAGGTTGGGGCGCACGTCGGCCAGGTCGCCCCAGCAGCCGGCGAACAGGCGTGCGTCGCCTTCTTCCGTTTCGCCGTGCAGCTCGCATTCGCGGCACTTCACCGAGATGGGCACCGGAATGGGGCGGGGCTGGGGAACCAGGCTGTCCACGAACTCGGTCGCCGCGCCGGTTACCTCCGCCAGCACCAGTTCCACCTCGGCCGAGACCTCGATCTTGGCCAGGAACGGCTTCCGCCGCAGCGCCTCGGCGTCGCCGTGGAACGTCACGGCAGGGCGTCCGCCGTGGGGGGCGCGCTCCAGCCGGAACCACTGCCACAGCCCGTCGAGCTCCGTACGCGCGTCGCGGTCCGGCATCATCAGGAACGGCCGGATGTGCCAGCCGGGCAGCGCCTGCCGCGCCACCCACGTCTGGAACGCGACGTCTTCCACGTGCGGCGGCCACTTGTCGACCAGCGGATGCGGCGGCTTTTTCCCCCGCATGGCGCCCGGCAGCCCGTCCCGCAGGCGGGCGCGGTGCTCGTCGCCAGGAAAGGAGGCAGACTTCACCTCGATCAGATGCACCTCGTCACCGCACCTGACCAGCACGTCCACGCGGGCGTGAAGCGCGCCGGCGACGAATGTTGCCTCGAACAGCACGCAGTCGCCCTGCTCCATCTCGCGCTGGGTGCGCTCGGCAGCCTGCTCCGGCGTGCCGTGAAAGCCGATATACCGCCCGCTGGGGTGCATCTGGCGGGCGATCTCCTCGACCATGAACCCGCCCTCGGCCAGCAGGCGCATGTATTCGTCGCCCGTGCCGTTGGGGAACTGTCCGGTTTTGCGGTAGTAGAGCTTGGTGGCGCAGGTACGCGCGACCTTGTAATCGGATTTGGTAAGGTGCATCGAGGAAGTCCGGAAGGAGGAAGGCGGGAGCGGCCGAAACGGATGACGGCCCCAAGCCTACAGGCGCCGGGCGAGTGACACAATTCTTTCGGGACATTTTCGGCTCCGGAGGTGTTTGCCCCCCGCACATCCGCGCCGGAACACGGGCCTCGGCTCCAGCGCTAGCCCGGTTGGGTCGCTGCTCGCGCCGGCGCTTGTTCGGGGGCGGCGGTGGTCGTTAGCTTTATCGACGCGTGCGGGCTCCCGGGCTGCGCGCGCCCTCGTGGACGGCGCCCGTGGGCCGTCGCCCCGTTCCGCAGGCCCCTGCCCTCCGCTGTGTCCCAGCCGTAGCCATGAGCCACCCCACTCCCAATCCCACCCTGCCGCATACCGACCCGCCCGAAGCCGACGAGCTGCGCGCCCGCATCGCCGAGCTGGAGCGGCAGCTGGACGAGGCGCGCACCGCCAGCGCGGCGCTCGCCGAGAACGAGCAGCGGTATCGCGCGCTGGTGGATGCCGACCCGGACGGCGTCGTCATCATCGACGCGGAATCCACCATCGTGGCGGTGAACCCGGCCATGTGCAGGATCTTTGGATACCCGGCCCAGCAGATGGTGGGCAAGCCGCTCACCGTGCTGATGCCGCACCGGCTGCGCGCCGGGCACATGGGCGGTACCCGGCGCTACATGATGACGGGCGAGCGGAGCATCCCGTGGCGGGGCGTGCAGGTGCCGGCGCTGCGCCGCGACGGCACCGAGTTTCCCGTGGAGATCAACTTCGGCGAGTACTCCAGCGACGGGCAGCGGTTCTTCGCCGGCTTCATGACCGACATCACGGAGCGCGTGCGGGACCAGGAGGCGCTGCAGTTCCAGACCACGCTGCTGCAGGCGCAGAGCAACGTGGCCATCGACGGCATCCTGGTTTCGCACCAGGGCCGTGTGCTGAACATGAACCGGCGCTACGCCGAAATCTTCAACGTTCCCGAGGAGCTTCGCGCGCCCGAGCGCTGCGTGGAGATGTTCGCGTGGGCCACGCGCCAGGCCGCCGACCCCGACGGGTACCGCCGCACGATCGAGGGGCTGCGCGAGGACTTCCGGACCGTGCACCGCGACGAGGTGCTGCTGGCCGACGGGCGCGTGCTGGACCGCTATTCGGCGCCGCTGGCGAGCGAGGCGGGCGAGGTGTACGGGCGCATCTGGATGGTGCGCGACATCACCGAGCGCAAGCAGTTCGAGGTGAAGCTCAAGGAGGCAAAGGAAGCGGCGGAGGCAGCCAACGAGGCCAAGAGCGAGTTCCTGTCGCGCATGAGCCACGAGCTGCGCACCCCCATGAACAGCATCCTGGGGTTCGGGCAGCTGCTGCAGCGCAGCCGGCTGCCGGCCGACCAGGCGCGCAGCGTGGAGCACATCCTCAAGGCCGGCCGCCACCTGCTGAACCTGATCAACGAGGTGCTGGAGATCGCCCGCATCGAGGCCAACCAGCAGCAGCTTTCGCTGGAGCCCGTGCACGCCGCCACCCTGCTGAACGAGGCGCTGGCCCTGGTGCGCCCCACGGCCGACCAGCGTCCGGTGCAGCTTTCGGCCCGCGCGCCGCAGGGGAGCGACGCCTACGTGCGCGCCGACCAGCAGCGGCTGATGCAGGTGCTGCTGAACCTGCTTTCCAACGCCATCAAGTACAACCGCTCCGGCGGCGCGGTGGAGCTCCTGGCCCGGCCGGCCGTGGGGGCGGATGGAAGCGCGTTCCTGGCCATCGGCGTGCGCGACACGGGGCCGGGAATTCCCGCCGACCGCCTGGGGGAACTGTTCGTCGCGTTTTCGCGGCTGGGGGCGGAGCGCTCCGGGGTGGAGGGTACCGGGCTGGGGCTGAAGCTGTCGCAGCGCCTGGTGGAGGTGATGGGCGGGCAGCTGCGCGTGGAAAGCGCCGTGGGCGAGGGGAGCACCTTCTGGGTGGAGCTTCCCGTTACCGAAAGCCCGCGCGAGCGGCTGGAGCCCGGGCGGCTGGACGGGGCGCGGGCAGAATCCGTGGCGCGGCCCGCCCGCACCATCCTGTACGTGGAAGACAACCTCGCCAACCTGGACCTGGTGGAAACCATCCTGATGGACCGGCCGGAGATCAGCCTGATCCCCGCGCTGCAGGGGCGATTGGGGCTTCAACTGGCGCGCGAGCACCGGCCGGACCTGGTGCTGCTGGACCTTCACCTTCCCGACATCTCGGGCGAGATGGTGCTTCAGGAGCTGCGCGCCGACGACCGCACGCGCCACGTCCCCGTGCTGGTGATCAGCGCCGACGCGACCACCCGCCAGATCGAGCGCCTGCGCGCGGCCGGAGCCCGCGACTACCTGACCAAGCCCCTGGACGTGGACCAGTTTCTCACGGCCGTGGACGCCGCGCTGGGCGTGGAAGGGTAGGACGGAGCCGATCGCCGCGCCTCCGGCCGGGGTGCCGCCGGCCGCCGGGCACGAAGGTCGCAGCCCGGACGCGCAGGTACCCGGCAATCCATGGACAGGAGGCAGGCAGTGGCAGACGCGAGCACGTTGACCGACGCGGAGCGCGCCAGGCTGGAGCAGCGGCGCGACCGCCTGATGAAGCTGATGAAGGAGGGCGACGGATCGGGCGGCGGCCAAGCCTTGGACGCGGACGACCGCGCCGACCTGATGCAGGAATGGACGAAGATCGACAACCTCCTGCAGCGCCGATAGATCCTTCTCCGGGCGCTCGACAGGCTCCTACCCGCCGGACTCCGGCGGCGCCTCGGCGGGGCCGGCTTCCATGCCGGTGTCGCGCCGGGCGCGTTCCGCCTCCAGCTCTGGCTCCAGCACCTTCGTCATGTACTCGTGCGTGCCGCGTGCGCGCTCCTGCGCGAACTCGGCCGCTTCTTCGGCGCGGGCGCGCGCTTCCTGCGCCGCGCGCGCGAGTTCCAGCGCGGCGTCGCGCTCGGAATGCGCGGCGGTTGCCCTGGCGACCGCGGCCTCGGCGGCGCGCCGGGCCGTGAGGTCGCGCGTGGTCTTGGCGAACCCGATGAGGTCGCCGTCCGGACCACGCAGCGCCGTGAGGGTGACGCCCGCCAGGAACGTGGAGCCGTCGCGCCGCACGCGGCACCCCTCGCTCACCGACTCGCCGTGCATCTCGGCGTCGCGCAGGTGGTCTTCGGCCGTGCCGTCCTCGGCCCCTCCGTCGGGGTACAGGAAGCGAAGGTGGGCGCCCTCGGCCTCTTCCTTGGTCCACCACTTCATCAGGTGCGCGCCCTCGCCCCAGAAACGGATCACGCCGTCGCGGTCCAGCAGGAAGATGGCGTAGTCGCGCACGTTGTCGGCGAGCGCCGCGAAGGCGGGGTTGGCCGCCCATATGGCTCGGCGCGTAGCTGTCGCCTCGTCTTCGCCGTCGGCACGCAGCCGGCGCGCCCGCCCGCGGGCCAGCGCGGCCTGGCGCTCGGACGTTTCGCTGGCGTGCGGCCGGGCAACCTCCGGGGCGAACGGAGGTTCCGGGGCGTTCGTTGCGTCGGGCCGGGTGGGGCCCGGCCCCGGACGATCGGCCGAGTCGGCCCTGGGTGCGTCGGCGTCAGTGTGCATGACGGCATCATTCGGCAAATTTCTGGCCGGTTCGTGGGCCACCGGGGGACCGTTCCTGGCCCCGTGGGGTTCTACAGTGGCTGGATGACTCCCCACTCTGGGCAGCATGCAGTATTCCCATGCCCCAAGTGATTCATGTCGTCTCCCATCGAACCGCGTCCCGTGATGTCGGCCGAAAGCTCGGACCGCCTCAACACGGCCCTCCAGCTCAGCCAGGAACTCCAGGCCCCCGCCGCCGACGGCGACGCCAAGCTGGCGACCCTGCGGACGCTGCTGGACCAGTGCCGCGACGGCATCCGCCGCGAGAAGCTCCGCTTCGGCAGGCAGCGCATCGAGGCGCTGAACAAGGCCCGCAGCTACGTGCACTTCCTGCCGAGCCTTCAGCATCCGCAGGCCGCCGGCCGCCTGCAGGGCGTGGCCCGCCGCATCCGCACGGCGCTTCGCTCCGCGTAAGCGCCTGGGCGCCGGCAAGGGCCATCCCCCTTTCTCCCGCGGGAGCTGCATGACCGAAGGCTACATCACCTTTACCACCGGCACGGGCGGAACGTGGATCGCCTGGCACACCGGCACCAAGCCGCCGGAGAACGCCACGGGCCGTGACATGATGGGCCTCCCCGGACCGGTGAGCTTCGCCATCGGGGCCACCTCCGAGGACGCGCTCGCCAAGCTGCGCGCGGAGATGCACATGGACGCCGCACCCGGGAGCACCGCATGACGCAGACACCCGGACTCCGCCAGCCCAAGCAGGGAGAGCGAACGGGAACCGTATGCCCCGTGTGCGGCGACGCCGTGCTCCGGCAGGAAACGTTCGGAAAGGCCGGGGGCCTCGCCGGCCATCGGCTCGTGTGCAGCAAGCGCGGCTGCCCCTGGCAGGGCCGCTCCGCCTGACCGGCGGCTGAACGGCCAAGCCAGCGCGGGGCGCCGGATCCATCGATCCGGCGCCCCGCTTCTTTGTGCTGTCCCGGAGGATCGCTCCGCCGGGCCCTCGCCGCGTGCCGTTAGAAGTCGCCCACGCAGAAGGCGGCGCCGTCGTTGTCCACGAACACGTTGTTCAGCGCGCCGGCCGAGAGGTCCGTAGGCGTGGTGCCCATCGGGTCTACCCAGATCCCGCAGCTGCCGGAGCCCGTGATGAAGCTGTCGGTGATGAACGCGCCCCGGTCTCCGCGGGTGAGGATGGCTCCGTCGCTCCCGCCGGCCCACTCCACCGACACGTTCCGCAGCCGGCTGCCGCCCAGCGCCTGGCGGGCGAAGAGGATGCCGTCCCAGTAGCCCTTGCCCGGCGCGTCCGAATCGGCGGTGATGCGCGTGAAGACCACCGGTCCCGCCGCCGTTTCCGTGCGGCTGCCGAGCGCCACGAGGCCGCCGGGCTCGCCGTTCCCCGACCAGTTCCCCACGTACACCGTGGCGCTGGATGCCATGCGCAGCACCACGCTGTCCGCCAGGGTGAGCACCGGCGAGCTGCCGCCGCCGATCATCAGGTCGCCGCTGATCGAGTAGGCGATCCCCAGGTTGGCCCAGGTCTGCGTGCGCGTCACCGGCTCGTTGGAGAAGATGCGCACGCGGTTGGTGCCGTTGCTGGCGAAGGTGCCGCCGTCGGGGAGCGTGCCGGCGAAGTCGGCTTCGATGACGAGCGGGAAGAGCTCGGCCCCGCTGACGCTGACGTTGGCCGAGCCGGGGCCGAACGCGCCGCCATCCATCATCACGATGCCGTTGCTGCCGCTGTTCTGGATGGTCACGTCGGCGATCGTGGGCGCCACGTTGGGCTCCACCGCCGCGATGCACGCATCCGCGCCCACCTTCACCTGGCCCCGCTCGATGCCGCAGTGGTTGAAGTCGGCGTGGCGGATGCTGGACCCGGCGCCCGTCTGGCGATTGAAGTACACGCCGTAGTAGTGGCCCTTGTCCGGCGATGCCGCGTCGGCCAGGAAGCGGATCTTCTTCGCGGCCGTGCCGTCGGCCGTCAGCCTCCCCGGCTGCTCCCCGCCGATGAAGAGGGCGGCGCGCTCGGCGAAGCGGATCTCCACGCCGGGCTCGATGGTCAGCCGCGGCGAGCTGGTGCCGGCCACCACCACGTCGTCGGTGACGTAGTGCGGATTGTCGGCCTCGCGCCAGGTCTCGCTCTGCGTGATCGGCCCGCGGTGCACGGCGCCGCGGATGGTGAGCGTCAGCGTGCCCTTGATACCGGTGGCGCTGGCGGCGGTAAGGATCACGGTGCCGTTGGCCCGGCCCGTCACCACGCCCTGTCCGTCGATCCTGGCGCGGGTGGTGTCGGCGCTGCTCCAGGCCAGCGGGCCCGTCTGCATTTCGGCGCCGTCCTGGTCGCGGCCCGTGGCGGTGAGCTGTACGCTGCCGTTGACGGGCAGCTCGGTGCGGTTCTCCTCGGCGGCCACCGTGATGCTGGTGAGCTCCGGGGTGTCGGGGGTGACGATGCCGTTGTCGGCGCAGGCGGTGGCGGCCAGGGTGCACAGGACGCCGGCCAGGCGCAGGGTGTTGAGCTTCATGGAAGTTCTCCTCACAGAGGGGACCAGGAATCGGTATCGGGAGTCGTGGTCGCGACCGACCTCGTCGGCGACGACGGGAGAATACCGGTTCCCGCTCCGCTCCTCGTGAGCAGAACGATTCATCTTCGTTCGTGGACCTCTCCACGCCGCCGAGGGTGCGCTACATGGCCCTTCCGCCGCAGGCGATCCAAAGTATACATTGTGAACAGAGAGGCCACCGCACCGATCGAGATCCCATGCCCCGTATCCACGTCTTCGCGGACGAGAGCGGAAACTTCGACTTCAGCCGAAAGCCGGGCGCAAGCCGCTACTTCATCCTGACGACGGTCGTCTGTGAGTACACGGTCGGCAACGCTCTCCTGGACCTGCGGCGGGAACTGGCGTGGGAGGGACATGGCCACATGTCCGAGTTCCACGCCACGAGCGATACGCTGCCCGTGCGGGCGCGCGTGTTCGATCTCCTGCGGCGCCACGACTTTCGCGTGGACGTGACGCTGCTGGAGAAATCCAAGGCGCAGCCGCAGACCAGGGTTTCCGACGAGACGTTCTACCAGTACGCGTGGTACTATCACATGCGCCGCCTCGCCCGGAAGGTGTCCACTCCCGCCGACGAGCTGTTCGTCGTGGGTGCGTCTCTCGGAACCCGGAAGAAGCGGAAGCTGATGCACCAGGCGGTCACGAACGTCGTGGCGCAGGTAGCCCCTGGCACTACCTATCACACCGCCTCGTGGGCGGCGGACAGCGAGCCGTGCTTGCAGGTGGCGGACTACTGCAGCTGGGCGGTGAGCCGAAAGTGGGAGCGGGGCGTCCACGCCGAGTACGACCTGATCTCCGCGAAGATCCGGAGCGAGTTCGACCTCTGGGCGGGGCACCGTGCACTACTACTGAGGGCGTTGACAGGGGGGCGGGGGAGGCATATCTTGAAGGGAGAAACCGCGGCATATGCGGTTGGCGACAAGAGCCCCTGGGCTCTGCCCGTAACACGGCTAGCTGATTGCGCCGCAGGTTGGAAAGGGCGCTCCCTCACGGGAGCGCCCTTTTTTCTGTCCGGCTGGAGTGAAGACGATTACCTCACGTTCAGTGCGGAGCGCGGGATGAGCCGGACGCACCGTTTACGGGATCTCGAACATCTCCACGCTGCCCTGATCGTCGACCACGAGCACCAGGTTGATCATATCCAGTGGCGGATCGCTGGACTCGATGAAATCCAGCGCGGCCTCGAAAAGCCGGATCTGGTCCGCGCGGGGAACGTCGGGGAGGGAGATCGCGCCCGGATGAACTTCTTCCCGCTGCAGCATCGGCCGGAAGTCTTTCCAGTTGCCGGTGACCAGTGTGAGGTTTTCGTCGAGCATACGGCGGCGGATGTGAAAATCCTGCCGCCCTTTCCAGTCTAGCTGCTGGATGTGGTACGCGTTGTAGCCGCGGCGGTTTGCCACGTCGCGAAGCCTGGGCGTGACGTCCTCGTCAATCAGGAACTGGATCACGCGACAACCGTTTCAACCCGCGCGTCCACTCGGCCCGGGGACGGCCGCGCCGGGGATAGAGCCTGGCGTATTGCGTCGCGAGCTCAAGGTCCGCCGGCTGCAAATGTGGATAGTCCTCTTCCAGTTCCTCGACGGTGGAACCCAACTCCACCTTCCGGGCGATGGCGAACACTGGCGTGCGAGTGCCGCGAAACACGGGTTCCCCGCCGCGTACGTCCGGAGCTGTTTCGATCCTCTCGTCGATCTTGGCTAGAAGTTCGAGACGCGCCTCCACTTCCCTGATCGCATTCTCCAGGTCCAGCACAACCACGCCGGTCTGAAACTGGCGCGGAAGCTCGGCCAGAGATCTCCCGCGGAACGACCGATGCAGCTTCGCGCGCACTTCGGGTGCGAGCACATGGCTGACCGCCAGGTACACGACATCGCTCGCGCCGATGCCGCGGCTGGCCCGGTCCGTCGCCCTGCGCAGCTCACGGGTGCGGATGTGCTTGCGGTCGATGGCCTGGTTCACCGTCTTGACGCTTACACCGGCGGCGAAAGCAGCCTCGTTCACGGTGACGGTCTTTTCAGTTCGACGCTCGGCTGTCGCGCTCATAAATGATCCTCCGTTGAGGATGAATTTAAATACGCCTGACTATCCTAGTCAAGGTTCGGCTGCGGAACCTCCGTACGCTTGCCGGGTGATTGCGGCCGGGGTACGCTTTACCCGGACCTCCCACTCACCTTGTTCGCGAGCTATCGATGCGGATTCGTTTGGCTGATGACCGGCGTGTGCGGCTGGTTCGCTCCCTCAAGACGTTCTTCGACGACAACTTCGACGAGCCCCTGAGCGACTTCAGGGCGAACGAGCTGCTGGACTTCATCGTCGCGGAGCTGGGGCCCGTGGTGTACAACCAGGGTGTGCAGGATGCTCGCGGGTACGTGCTGAAGAAGCTGGAAGACCTGGAGGGCGAGGTGTACGAGCCGGAGCGCTCCGGGCGCTGATTCCAGGCTGATCGCGGTCCTCAGCTCTCGCCAGCCGACGCTGGACCGGGGAGGGTGAAGAAGAAGGTGGCGCCGTGGCCGGGTTCGCTTTCCACCCAGATGCGGCCCCCGTGCGCTTCGGCGATGGCGCGGGTGATGGCGAGGCCCAGTCCCAGCCCGCGCCGGTCCGCGTGGCGCGCCTGCCAGAACGCGCCGAAGATGTGCTGCACCTGCTCCGGGCCGATCCCCGGCCCCTCGTCGGTGACGGAGATGCGCAGAGCACCATCCACCATCTCCCAACCGAGCGTCACCCGACCCTGGTGCCGGGTGAACTTGGCCGCGTTCCCCACCAGGTTGGAGATCGCCTGGATCACCCGCGCGCCGTCCACCTGCAGCACGGGCAGGCGCGCCGGGCCGTGAACGCGGAACTCCAGGCGCTGCGCTTCCACCAGCGGCCGCACCGTCGCCGCGGCTTCCTCCATGAGCAGGCCCATGGCCAGCGGTCGCCGGTCCAGCGCCAGCACGCCGCGGCTGGCGCGCGACACGTCGAGCAGGTCCTGGATCAGCGCGTCCATCCGCCCGACCGCCTGCTCCACCCGGCCCAACGTCTGCGCATCCTCAGGCGCCAATGGGCCGACGGGGTCCAGCCGCAGCATCTCTACCTCGAAGCGTACGGCGGTGAGCGGGCTGCGCAGGTCGTGCGCGACCACAGCCAGTACCTGGTCGCGCGCGGCCAGCGCGTTCTGCGCCGCCTGGAAAGCCCGCGCATTCTCCACCGCCAGCCCGGCGCGGCGGCCCAGCTCCACCGCCAGCGCCAGGTCGTCCTCCGTGAACGGCGCGTTTTCCACGGTCCTCCCGACGACCAGCCATCCCACGGACGGCCCGCTCCCCGCCAGCGGCACCCGCAACGCCGACGACCACATACCGGGACCGAGGGCGGCCCGCGCGTCCTCCCTGCCAATCAGCCCCGTCTGCTCCCCCGCGCTCGATGGCGCCGCGCCCTCGTCCGAGATATCCACGACGCACATGTCGCCCCAGCCGCCGGCCAGGAGCGCGCGGAGCTGCGCCAGGGCGGTGCCGTTGTCGAACGAGGCGGAGAGCAGCCGGCTGGCGTCGGCCAGGAGGCGGTCGCGGGCGGCGGCCTGTTCCGCGGCTTCGCGCGCGCGCCGCTCCCGCCCGTACAGCAGGCGCGTGTGCAGGAGGTTGCGGACGCGCAGCAGGACCTCGGTGCGATCGAACGGCTTGGTGACGAAGTCGCGCGCGCCGCTGGCCAGCGCCCGCTCCCGTGCCTCGGCGGTGATGTCGGCGGTAAGGACGATCACCGGCAGGTACTCGTCGTCCGGCACCAGGGCCTGCAGATCCGTCAGCACCTCGAAGCCGGTGCGATGCGGCATGTGAAGGTCCAGCAGCACCAGGTCGGGCTTCGCGCGGCGGAACTCCGCCACCGCCTGCCGCGCATCGCTCACCCGCACCAGAGAGGTGTAGCCTTTGGGCTTAAGGACGATCTCCAGCAGGTCGAGGTTGGCTTCCTCGTCGTCGACCAGCAGGATGGTGCAGGCGGTGGTATCCACTGGCGTCAGGCCCGCGCGGCGGGGCGGGCCAGCATCTCTTCTACCGTGGACAAAAAGGCGCGGACGTCCAGCGGCTTGGTGAGGAAGGCGTCGGCGCCCTCGCCCAGGAGCGCGTCCACCGTGCGTGGCGTGGCGTCGGCGCTGATGATGACCACGGGCGTGTGCGCCGTGCGCGGGTCAGCGCGCAGCTCGCGCAGCACGTCGCGGCCGTGCACGTCGGGAAGGTGAAGGTCCAGCAGCACCACGTCGGGGGCGTGCTCGAACGCCAGCTCCAGCCCCAGCCGCCCCTGCAGCGCCGGCACCAGCCGCCATTCGGGGCGGGGAAGGAGGATCGTCTCGACGAGCGACAGGTTGGCGAGGTTGTCCTCCACGTACAGCAGTGTCGCGGGCGGATGGGACGTGGTGCCCCGGTCCGCGCGCGCCGCCATCTCCGGCGCGCCGGCCAGGGGGTTGGCCGCGGGCTGAAGGTCCACACAGAAGGTGCTTCCCTCGGCGCCGCTGCGCTCCAGGAGCAGAGCCCCGCCCATCACGGTTGCGAGGCGCTGCGAAAGGGCGAGGCCGAGGCCGGTGCCCTCCACCGCCGTGTGCTCGGCGCCCAGCCGCGCGAAGGGAACGAAGAGCTGGTCGCGGCGCTCGGGGGCAATGCCGGGCCCGTCGTCCGTCACACGGATGCGCAGGCGCTCCTGTCCCGCGTCGTCGCGCACGGGCTCGCAGCCGATGCGGACGGTGCCCTGGGCGCGGTTGTACTTCACGGCGTTGGACAGAAGGTTCAGCAGCACCTGCGTCAGCCGCTGGCGGTCGGCGCGTACGTAGCGCTCGGCGGCGGGGTGCGGTACCTCGCCCACCCAGATGCCGCGCGCGGCGGCCAGGGGGCGCACCATGTCCACCGCCTCGCGGATGGCCGCCTGCACCATCACCGGCTCCAGCGACATGGGCTGCTGGTCGGCCTCGATGCGCGCGATGTCGAGCACCTCGTTGATCAGGTTCAGCAGGTGCCGCCCGCCGTTGAGAATGTGCCGCACCCCGGCGCGGTACTCCGGCGGCAGGCTCACGTCTTCCAGCACCTGCGCGAAGCCCAGGATGCTGTTGAGCGGCGTGCGCAGCTCGTGGCTCATGCGGCTGAGGAACTCGCTCTTGGCATGATTGGCCTGCTCCGCCTCGTGGCGCGCGCGCTCGGCCTCGGCGGTGGCGGCGCGCAGCTGCTCCTCGATCGCCTTGCGCTCGGTGATGTCGACGCTGTAGCCGATCATCCGCATTACCTGCCCCTGGTCATCCAGCACGGGCACCAGGCGGCGCATCACGTGGCGCGTGCCGCCGTCCGCCTGCGGCACGGCCTGCACGAAGGAGTGGGGCTGGCGGGTGCGGATCACCGCGTCCATGCTGGCCTGGCGCTCCGCGCCGATCTCCGGCGCCAGCCCGCGCTTCTGCACGTACTCCTCGTTCGTGCGGCCGATCAGCCACTCGCGGATCTCCGGATCGGGCACGGCCACGGGGCTGGCGTACTCGAACCGGCACTCGGCGTCCATCACCATCAACCCCGCGTCGATGCCGTTCAGGATTTCTTCGAAGAACGCGCGCTGGCGGACGACTTCCGCCTCGGCGGCGCGCTGCTCGGTGACGTCGCGGCCGTTGACGACGATGCCATCGTCTCCGGAGTCGGGGGCCAGGGTGCGACCCAGCGCCTCCATCACCCGCCAGCTTCCGTCGCGGTGCCGGATGCGCCAGATGACGCGGTGCACGGTGCCCGGCGTGTCGGCGATCTCGCGCAGCACCTCCATCACCCGATCCACGTCGTCCGGGTGCACCACGTCGCCCGGGACCTTGGCCAGCATCTCGGCCGGCGTGTAGCCCAGCAGGCGCTCGACCGAGGGGCTCACGTAGCTCAGCGGGCCGTCCGCGGCGGAGATCATCAGCAGGTCGCTGCCGTTCTCGATCAGCCGCCGGAAGTGCTCCTCGCTTCGCTGCAGCGCCAGCTCGGCTTCGCGCTGCTCGGTAATGTCGCGGCCGTTGGCCACCACGCCGTCGGCCCCGCTGTGCGGGTTGATGGTGCGCCCGATGGAGTCGATCAGCCGCCAGCCGCCGTGCTTGTGGCGGATGCGCCAGGCGTAGCGCCGCACCGTTCCGGGGTTGTCGAGGATGAGCTGCGTACCCTCGTACACGGGAACCACGTCGTCTGGGTGCAGCATGTCTTCGGGGCGCTTTTCGAGCATTTCGGCGGGCGTGTAGCCCAGCAGCCGCTCCACGGATGGGCTTACGTACTTCAGCTGCATGTCCGGGCCCGAGATCATCACCAGGTCGGTGCCGTGCTCCACCAGGTGCCGGAAGTGCTCTTCCGCGCGGCGGAGCTCGTCGTTCGCGGCGGCCAGCTCCGCGGTGCGCTCGGCGACGCGCTGCTCCAGCAGCTCGTTGGCGACCCGCAGCTCGCCCTCTGCCGCCAGCAGCTGCGTAACGTCCTGCACCATTCCCAGCACGCGCGCCGGCTGCCCCGCTGCGTCGAACTCCACCCGGCTGCGGGCGTGCAGCCGGCGCGTCTGCCCGTCGGGGCGCACGATGCGGTAGCCTGCCTCGGCGTGCCCGTGGCGCAGCATCTCGCTCGTGAGCGCCGCGATGGTTCCGCGGTCGTCCGGGTGCACGAACTCCAGGAAGGCGTCGAACCCGCCCTGGAACCCGCTCTCCGCGTCCAGGCCGTGGATGCGCAGCTGCTCGGCCGACCAGGTGATGCGGTCTTCCGCCACGTTCCACTCGTAGCTGCCCAGCGTCGCCAAGGCCTGTACTTCGTCCACGTGCCGCTCCAGGTCGGCGACGCGCGACTGCGCGTTGTCCGATCGCACCGCCATCGTGGCGAGCCCGGCGAACCCCTCGGCGACGACGCGGTCGGCATCCGTCCATGCGGTATCGCGCCCGAATCGCAGCGCCCCAATGTGCCCATCTTCCCCGAAGTGCACGACCAACTCGTGCGCCGCCCCTGGCGCGCCGGCGTCGCCCGGGTCCCTGTCGAAGGACGACGTCCACGTATCGAGGCTCGCGTGCACGGTGCAGGCGAGGGCGCGCGCGGCGGTTTCGCAGACGCCGCCCAGGGCGGTGCTGATGCTGTCGATGGTGGTGCTCACTGGACCTTCGTGGAGGTGGGGTCGAACGGGGCAGGGCACTTCAAGTGGTGCGGCGGAACGAATTTATCGGGTCCGGCGAATGGCGACAAGCGTGTGCGCAGTTCGCTGGGGGGACGTTCGTCTGCAGTAAGAATGAGCAGATTCGCTCACGCGCCGTGCCGTGCGGGAGTGCAGAATTGGGGCACGGCGGGCAGGTGCCCGCCGGTCGATCCCAACCCTTCGAGAGGCTCCCATGCACACGAGCATCTTCTTCTTTCGCGCGGCGTCGCTCGCGCTCCTGGCCGCCTGCAGCGGTGTCACCGTTCCCGACGACGGCGAGGTCCCGCCGCCCCCGCCCGCCGGCGTGGCGGGCATCTACATGGGCCTGCGGGTGAACGGCGCGGGCCAGCAGTACCCGGACTACTACACCTTTCTGGAGGACGGCCGCGCGTTCCGCGGCACGCCGGACGAAGGGCTGAGCCGGCCGCTGGACTGGGCCGCCGTCTGCGCCAGCTCCGAGTGCGGCACGTACTCGGTCAGCGGGAGCCAGCTGACGTTCACCCGTCAGGCGGCGGATCCCCAGGCGTTTACCGTCGGCACCGACGGGGTGCTGCGCAAGCCGGGGAGCACGCAGGGCTACCGTCGGATGCACGTGATGAACGACGTGCGCCCGGGCGCCACGTACGGCTGGCTGAGCGGCGCCGACACCATGATGGCGATCACGCTGGGTGCGGACGGCCGCTTCCGCGAGCGGGGGACGCTGGCCTGGACGGCGTGGAGCGGCGCGTCGGCCCCGGCCAGCGGATCAGGCAACTACACCGTCGTGGATGGAACGCTGACGCTGCGGTACGACGGCGGCCCGGTCGCTCACCTGCTGCTGGCGGTGCCCCCCGGAATCTCCGCGGCCCCCGCTCCCGAGCGGGTGTACCTGCGGACGACGACGATCGACCGGCTCCGCTAATCTCCCCAGCGTGCGGCGCCCTCGGCCACATGGCCGAGGGCGCCTTCGCGTTCCACGGGCAGGCCGATCACGCTCTTCCCGCGTACCCGTGCGAAGTGGTCGTGCGCCGTTCCACCCAACGATGGTCAGCCCACGATTGCCACGTCGGTAGGGGATGCGATCCGAACGGGCAAAGTGCCGATCCCCACTGGCACCCCGGCGTTTTCGATGCGGGCCGCCGTCGCGGCGCTCAGCCGAAGCTGGATGGA
Organism: Longimicrobium sp.; assembly: GCF_036388275.1. Taxonomy (NCBI): domain Bacteria; kingdom Pseudomonadati; phylum Gemmatimonadota; class Longimicrobiia; order Longimicrobiales; family Longimicrobiaceae; genus Longimicrobium; species Longimicrobium sp. The sequence goes on along the minus strand of NZ_DASVSF010000002.1, from coordinate 59,137 downwards.
CCGCGCGATGTAGCGCGCCTTGTCCTTCGCCGATTCCGCGTTCTCACCCGCGAAGAGGGCGTCGACCGTCCTTTCCCAGATCTGCAGCCACCGCTGGAAGTGCTCAGCGACGAGCGGCACCTTTTCGTTCAGGTCGAAGTGGGCGCGCATGGCGTTGCCCTTGTACTTGCGCACGCCGAACAGGAGCGTTTCCCAGAAGTCGTACATCAGCGGCAGATGCCGGACGAAATCCACCTGGGCCACGTCGGTGAACAGGTGTCCGATGGTGTCGTCGGTCGTCGCCTGGGCGTAGAAGCTCTCCACCAGGCGCTCGACGTCTTCGCGGGTGCGGATGTCGTTCAGCATCACTCGTTTCCTTGCCTATGCGGCGTCGGCGCCGCGGAGGACGCTGTTCACGCGGGCCCGCTTGGAGATGCCCAGCTTCGTGAGCACGCGGTAGGTGTGGTTCCGGGCCGTGTGGCCGCTGACGAACAGCTTCCGCGCGATCTCGGCGTTGGAAAGCCCCTCCGCCAGCAGCCGGGCGACCACCACCTGCTGTGGCGTGAGGCCGAACCGGTCCTGGAGATCGCCGTCCGTCAGCCCTCCCGAGGTCTCGCTGGCGGTGGTCTCGGGCGCAGCCGGCCGCGCGCTGCGGCGCAGCAGCGCACCGATGCGCTCCAGCAGCTCCAGCGCGCCGAAGGGCTTGGTCACGTAGTCGTCGGCACCCAGGCGAAAGCCCTTCACCTTGTCGGCTTCCTCCTGGCGGGCGGAAAGGATCAGCACGGGAACGTCGTTGCCCCTCTCCCGCAGCTGCTCCAGAACGCTGTAGCCGTCGCGGTCCGGCAGGCCCAAATCCAGGACGACCAGGTCGGGGTGCTCGCTGCAGGCCAGGGGCAGGGCCTGCGCGGCGCGGGTGGCCAGGAGGGTGGCGTATCCCCGGCGCTCCAGGTGGCGCTGCAGGGCCTCGGCGATTTCCGGCGTGTCTTCGACGATGAGGATGCTGTGCACGGTTCAGTTTCGTCGGATTGGGGGGGTGCCGTTCCGGTCCAGCGCTGCACGCGAAAGCTACGCGCCGCGCGGCTTCGGGGCATGAGCAGAAAGTACTACGTGGTGTCGGGAAGATGACGCGAGTGGAGAGTGCGAGACCGGTTGTCATCGCCCCGGCAAACATCTTGTAGACGCGACGGCACGCGCATACCCGATTCGACCAGCGTCAGGAATCCATGAGTTCGCCCGCGATGCAACCCGAGGTGCTCCACACGTCCATCGGCGACTTTCCCCTGCACGAGTACCGGCTGGGGCTGGGCGGCCGGCGGTGGAGCGTGCTCCATACCGAGGCGATGCTCACCAACGCCGAGGAATCCAGCTTTTTCCAGGAGCGCCTTCCCTATGGCGTGGCGCTCTGGCCGTCGGCCATCGCGCTGGCGCACGAGCTGGTGGAGCGGGCGGACGACTTTCGCGGCAGGGCGGTGCTGGAGCTGGGGGCGGGGACAGGGCTGCCGGGGATCGTCGCGGCGTCGCTGGGCGCGCGCGTGGTGCAGACGGACCGGCAGGAGCTGGTGATGTCGGTCTGCAGGCGCAACGGCGAACGGAACGGGATGGATTCCATCGACCACCGGCTGGTGGACTGGACGGACTGGAACGACGAGGCGCGCTACGACTGGATCATCGGCTCCGACATCCTGTACGGCGAGGCCATGCACCCGCACCTGCGCCACATCTTCGAAACCAGCCTGGCGCCCGGCGGGCGCCTCCTGGTCTCGGATCCGTTCCGGGCCACGGGCCTGCCCCTGCTGGAAAGGATGGAGGCTGACGGGTGGAAGGTGTCGATGACGCGATGGAGCATCGGCGAAGTCGAACCGCGGGCCATCGGCGTGTTCGACGTGCAGCCGCCCGCCGTCAGCGCACGGTGAACAGCCCCGTGCGCGCCGTGTAGCGCCGCGCGGGAAGCCCCAGCAGCCGCACGAACACGCGCTTCAGTCCCCGCTCCACCGCGCGCCCCACCGGCTGCTCGCCGGTGACCGCCGGGCCCGCCTCGCCGCGCAGCCAGCGCCGCAGCTCGTCCAGGTCCGAAAGCGAAAGCGTTTCCACCTCCAGCCGCACGATGTAGTAGTAGCGGCCCACGTAGCGCGGCCGCAGCTGCGGCGCGAACGCCGACTGCAGTGCCGCCTCGGCCGCGGCCAGCGTGGGATAGCGCCGCTCCACGCGCCCGTCCTCGATGCTGTACCCCGCCTCCAGCGGCGCGCGCAGCATGGCGCGCGACACCTCTTCGGCATCCACCAGCTGGTCGAAGGGGCTTCCCTTGCGCCACAGCTCGGCCCGCATCTGAAAGCGAAGGGGCAGGCCGCTTTCCAGCGCCTGGCGCAGGCCGGCGTCGCGCAGCAGGGCGGGCGTGCGGATCACCGGCCGCCACTGCCCCGCCGCCCCGGCCGAGGCGACGGTCAGCGCACGCCGCGACTGCGCTCCCGCGGGGGCGGCCAGCGCCAGCAGCAGGGCCGCGGCGCAGAGGAAGCGAACCAGGACGTGCACGCGCCTCAAAACCGCGGGGCCAGGCGGATGAACACGTTCAGCCCGCCGCGTCCCTGCTCTTCGTCCACCGGCATGGCCGCGTACACGCCGAAGCGGCCGAACGTGATCCCCGCGCCGATGTCCACCGCCGCCACTTCCTCGGCCCGGGCGCTCCACCCGGCGCCCATGTCCGCGAACACCACCCAGCCCAGGTCGGCGCTGAAGCGGCTCATCCACTCCTCGCCCTTGCTGGCGTCCCCACGCTGCCCGCCCAGCCCCAGGTCCGTCCAGCTGATCCCCGACAACAGGTCGCCGCGCCACTCCACCTGGAAGAGCGCGAAGCTGTCGCAGCCGTACTGCGGATACCACGTCGCCTCGCCCCGGCGCACCGTGCCCGTCCGGGCGCGGCAGTCCAGCTCGTACAGGGCGAACCCGGGGAGCGAGCCCTCGCCTCCCAGGGCGTGCTGGCGCTGCGGGGGCACTCCTCCGCCGGTGAGCGAGGCGGCGCCGGCCACGCGCAGGTTCAGCCGCGACGTGGGGCTGATGCGATTGTAGCGGCGGATGTCGAGCATTCCCGCGGACCACCCGTCGGGATACGCCACCTCCGGCAGCTCCGCCCCGCCGGCGGCCGGCACGGCGGAGGGCCGCCGCAGCCGGCTCTTCAGCGCGTGCTCCACCTCGGCGCTCACGTGCCAGCCTGTGGACGGGTCCCATTGCTCGCTGCGCGTGTCGAGCCTCAGCGTCGCCCCGATCGCCTCCATGTGCCCGCGCGCCGCCAGCGGCTGGGGACGCCAGGGCTCCTGGTTGCGGTACAGCGTCCACGGGCTGCCCGCCGCGGCGGGGCGGTGGCGCTCGTGCCGGTACTCCACCGAGGCGGAGAGCGGCGAGGCCGCCGGTTCCCAGGTGGCGTAGGCGCTCCACCCCTGCCGCTCGTAGTGGTCGCGGTAGTCCTCGTGAAGGAAGAAGGTGGACAGGCTGTTCTCCACGTCGGTCAGGTGCCAGCCCTCGATGGGGTCGACCAGCGAGTACACCCGCCCGCCCACCCGTACCCCGCGGCGGCCGGCCACGAACTGCTCCAGCCGCGCGTCGAACCCCCAGCGCCCGGGTCCCACCTCGGCCCCCGTCTCGGTGCGGACGATGGCGAGCGCGCGCAGGCGGGTGGGATTGAGCCCGGCCGTCCGCAGCGACGGGCCGAAGCGGATGGGCAGCCCCTCGACACGGTTGTAGCTGCGCCCCGCGTCCACCACGAACGACGTGCTCCCGCTCTCCTCCTCGGGGTACGCGGCCAGGGCCTCGCCCGCGGCGGTGTCCGCCGGCACCTCCACCACGTCTACGTCCACCGGGCTCGCGGCCGGGGCGGCGGGGCCGCCGCCGCAGCCCGCGGGGTCCAGGTCGATGTACGTGCCCAGGCGGCAGTACGGCACGGCCGCGGGAAACGCCACCACCCTGCCGGCCACGTGCGCGTCCGGATCCACCCGCACCCGCCCGCCGACGACGATCACCTGGCCGCCGACGTGGGCGCCGGGGCGCAGCTCCAGCCCGCCGTTCACCACCACCACGTCGCCCGACACGCGGCCGGCCAGCGCCAGGTCGCCATCCACCACGGCCAGGCTGCCCGCCACGGAGTCGCCGGCGGCCAGCGCCGCGTCGCCGCTGCGGCGGTCGGTGCCGGGGGCGTTCAGGACGGCGGTGATCCGCCGGGCCACCTCGGGGGGCAGGGGAGCCCCCTCCTGCGCCCGGACGGGCGCGGCGGCCAGCGCCAGGGCGGCGATCAGCAGCGCGGGAATGCGCATCAGAAGTTCTCCAGGAGTGGATGGGCCGCGGCGTTCGGACGTCACCGGAGGATGTCCAGGCGGCGCATGCGGCGGTACAGGTTGGCGCGGTCGGTCTTCAGGCGGCGCGCCGCCTCGGCTACGCTCCCCTCGGCGGCGTCCAGCGCGCCGGACAGCAGCAGGCGCTCGTAGGCGTCCAGCCGATCGGGAAGCGGGCGTGGGTCGTCGTCGCGGTAGGCCGCCATCTCTCCCTCCACGGGCGCGGCGCCGGCCAGCACGGAGCGGATCTCCGCCGGCCCCACCTCGGTTCCCGCGAACAGGATGCTGATGCGCTCCAGGATGTTGGCCAGCTCACGCACGTTGCCCGGCCAGGGGTGGCGCGACAGCGCCTCCATGGCGCCCGGGGAAAGGCGCGGCGGCGTGAGCCCGTGGCGGCGGCGGTTGCGGGCCACGAAGTGCTCCACCAGCAGCGGCACGTCGCCCGGGCGCTCGCGCAGCGGCGGCAGGTGAAGCGGAATGACGTGAAGGCGAAAGAACAGGTCTTCGCGAAAGCGCCCCGCGGAGATCTCCGCGCGAAGGTCCTTGTTCGTCGCCGCCAGCACCCGCACGTCCACGGCGATGGGCTCGGTGCCGCCCACCCGCTCGATCTGCCCGGCTTCCAGCGCGCGCAGCAGCTTGGCCTGCGCCTCGGAGCTCAGGTCGCCGATCTCGTCCAGGAACAGCGTTCCGCCGCTGGCCAGTTCGAACCGGCCGCGCCGCCGGTCTACGGCGCCGGTGAACGCGCCGCGCTCGTGGCCGAACATCTCCGACTCCACCAGGTCCCTGGGGATGGCGGCGCAGTTCAGCTTCACCAGCGGCCCCGCGACGCGGCGCGAAAGGCGGTGGATGGCCGAGGCCGCCACTTCCTTGCCCGTTCCCGACTCGCCGGTGATCAGCACCCGCGCATCGGTGGGCGCCACCCGCTCGATCATCTGGCGCACGCGGTCCACCGCTGCGCTCTGCCCCACCATCTCCTCCCCGTCGCCCAGCTCGGCCCGCAGGGCGCGGTTCAGCTCGCGCGTCTTCCGCAGCTCCAGCGCCGAGCCCAGCGTAAGCAGCACCGCCTCGGGCGAGAGGGGCTTTTCGATGAAGTGAAAGGCGCCCAGCCGCGTGGCCTTCACCGCGTCGGCAAGGGACGCGCGGCCGCTCATCATCACCACCGGCAGGTCGGGCGCGGCCTCCTTGATCCGCGGAAGCACGTCGAGCCCCGAGTCGCCCTCGCCCATGTACAGGTCCATCAGCACGGCGTCGGGCTCCTCGCCCTGCACCTCGGCCACGGCGCCGCGGCCGGTGCCCGCCTCGCGGGTGCGGTAGCCCTCGGCGCGCAGAAGGCTGCCCAGCATCCGGCGGATGTTCGGCTCGTCGTCGACGATCAGGATGGTGGCGGCCATGCGCGTGGGAACCGGGAAGCGTTCGCGTGCACCGGGAAGCGGCGTTCTACGCCCTCCCCGCCACAAGGTTTCCTCAAGGACGTCTTACGGCCAGCCCCCGTCCATTTTCCGCCTGAGGGCGAACATGCCTGTTCGGCTGCTGGCGCAAACGACCCCGTAGACAAACGGACACTCGGCCATCATCTTCCGCCTGTCCAGATTTTGAGCCGCGGAAGATCCCCGGCTCGTACAACGGGAACCCGAGGAATCACGGTGAGCACCATCGAACCGGAATCGAACGACAGGTCGGCCCCGGCGGCTGACCGCCCGATCGCCCGTATGCGTGCCGGGCGGCGAAATGAAACGCCCGAGGAGGCAGCTGCAAGGGTACGGAGGGCCGTGGCCGCGCTGGAGCGCATCGCCCAGCGTGGGGGATTCCGCCACATCAAAGATCCTGGCGAGTGGCAGCGGGAAATCCGTGAGGACCGCCCACTACCCGGACGAGATTACTGATGGGCAAGGTGTCACCCACGACGGCAACGAAGGATCCGATGAGCCGCAAGCGCGACCACAAGTCGGGTGAAACTGTTGAGCAACACGCCGCGCGACTGAAGGATGCTGTGTCCGCTCTCGAGGAAATCGCCCAAGCTGGAGGGATCGCATCGATCCCCGATCCGGCAGCGTGGCAGCGTGAGATCCGGGATGAACGCACGCTGCCTGGACGGGAGGACTGATGCTGCTGGACACGAACATCATTATCTACGCGGCCAACCCGGAGTATTACGCTTTACGCGAACTGATCGAGAAGCAGAAGCCAGTGGTGTCCGTCGTCAGCTATGTCGAAGCCCTGGGTTTCGCCCGGATTGAAGCTCAGGAAAAAGCTGAGCTGAAGGCTTTTTTTCGAGAGTGGAAGATGCTTCGCCTAACGCGGCCGGTGATGAAGCAGGCCGTCCGCTTGCGCCAAACTCGGAAGATGCGGCTGGGCGACAGCATCATCGCAGCGACGGCGCTCGTCCATGGGCAGACGCTGGTGACGCGCAACGTCGCGGATTTTCGGTGGATTTCAGGGCTGGGACTCATGAATCCCGTCACCTGACGTACAGTCAAAGCGTCAGCGCCATCACGCCGAGGACGGCCAGCGTCGCGGTGGCCCACACGAGCACCACGCGCGCCGACCAGCGCCCGCGCAGACTGGGCGCCAGCAGCACCAGCGCGGCGGGCACTGCACCGATCAGCAGCGCACGCAGGGCGGTGCGGACGGCCAGGTCCAGCAGCCCGACTTTCATCAGGTCGCGCATCTCCGGCTGCGGAAGACCCGGAATGTCGGGCCGCACGAGCGAGCGAAGGTGCACCGTCTGCATCCAGAAGCTAAGCGCGAACGCCGCCGCGACGAGCACGACGACCTGCACGGCGAGCTTCCACCACGATATGCGAGGACGCTGTGTTGGAGATTCGGGACGGCTCACCGTCATTCGGCCCAGTCCTTCAGCGCCGCGCGCGGATCGTCGTCGCCGGCCAGCGGCAGCGCCACGCCGAACTCCGCGCCGCCCTCGGAACGATTGCGCGCCCAGACGCGGCCGCCGTGCGCCTGCACCGTCTGGCGAACGAGGGAGAGGCCGAGCCCCGTGCCGCGGGACTTGGTGGTGAAGTCCGGCTCCCACACGCGGTCGATGATGCCGGGCGCAATCCCGGGCCCGTCGTCCAGCACCCGCACCTCCACGTGGCTGTCGGCGGTGCGCACGTCCACGGTCACCCGCGTGCCCCGGCCGCCCTGCACCGCGTCCCCCGCGTTCAGCAGCAGGTTGGCGAAGGCGCGGGAGAGCGGGTCGTGGTGGCCCGTAATCGAGGTAAGGTCGCCCGGCGCGTCGAGGGTGCCCTGCACCTCGGCGGGCAGGTGCGTGCGCAGCAGGTATTCCAGCATCTCGCGCAGGTCCACCTCGCTGGGCGGCCCCTCGGGCATGCGGCCCAGCTGGGCGAAGGTGCGGGCCAGCTCTTCCAGCCGGGCAGACTCGGCGGCGAGCACCTCCAGCGCCTCGCGCGCGTCCTCGCGCTCCGGCGTGGCGCGCTGCAGCGTGCGCAGGGCGAAGCGCATGGGCGTCAGCGGGTTCTTCAGCTCGTGCGCCACCCGCCGCGCCACGCCCACCCAGGTGCGTGCGCGCTCCGCCTCCAGGTCGCGCTCGCGCGAGGATTCCAGCTCGGCGGCCATGCGGCGGAAGGCGTTGCGCAGAACGGCGAACTCGTCGGAGGTCGCGCGACCGCTGGGGGCGGGAAGGGGCTCGCGGCGCGCCACCATCGCCGCCCAGCCGGCCAGTTCGCCCACGGGCCGTGAGAGCCGCCTCCCAATGTCCCGCGACGCGCGCAGCGCCAGCGCCGCCAGCAGGGCGCCGATGATCACGCCGGCGATGGGGATGAGCGTCAGCGCGCGGTTGAGCACGAAGTCCCACCGGCGCGCGTTGGTGATGGACTGCTCCAGTTCCGCGCGGTGCAGGATGGCCGCGCGGGCCAGCGCCGTGTCGCCCGACGCCTCGGCGCGGGTCAGCAGCTCGCTGCCGCTGGCGCCTACGCGCTCCCACGCCCCCAGCGAGTCGGTCAGCTGCACCGTGCGCGACAGGGCGTACGTGCCCAGCCCCACCAGCGCCAGCGAGGGAAGCACGCTGAACAGCAGCAGGGCGCGTCTCAGCCGGCCTTCGAACGGCTTGCGCCGGGGCATGGAAGTCGGGGTACGGAGGCGCGGTTGACCGGGGGGCGCGGCCCGGCGAGCTTCACCGGGACTGGTGGAACGTACGCCCCGGCGCGGCGGGGGAGCAAGGAAGGGAGCGGGATGACGGGTGGACTGGAGGCGGAGCTGCGGGCGCGCTACGAGGTGCGCGAAGAGCGGTACGCGCACGGGGGATGGGAAGCGTCGCTGATCCTTCCCAGCGCCGCCGACGAGTTGATCGACGAGGGCGAGTTCGCCTTCGACGAGCGGCTGCCGTACTGGGCCGAGCTGTGGCCGTCCGCCCGGGGCCTAACGGCGCACCTGCTGGACGGGGGGCGGACGTACGCGGGCGTGCGCGTGCTGGAGCTGGGGTGCGGCGTCGCGCTGCCCTCGCTGGCCCTGCGCCACCTGGGCGCGGACGTGCTGGCGACGGACTGGTACGACGAGGCGCTGCGGTTCGCCCGCGCCAACGCCTCGCGCAACGGCCTGGCCCCGCTGCAAACCACCCTGCTGGACTGGCGCCACCCCCCGGAGGACGAGGGATACGGCCTGGTGGTCGCGGCCGACGTGCTGTACGAGCAGCGCAACGCGTCGCTGCTGGCGAACCTGCTTCCCCGCGTCACCGCGCCCGGCGGCACCGTGCTGGTTGCCGATCCCGGGCGGGTGTACGCGGGCGAGTTCCTGGGGATGATCCAGGACCGCGGGTGGCGCGCGGAGCAGGTGGACGAGCGCGTGGAGCCCTCCGCCCCCAATGCCCACAGCCGCGTGCGCATCTACCAGCTTATCCCACCGGCTCCGCCCCCCGCGTGATCGGAACGGGGCGCCTCGAGCACGGCGCGACGGGTGCGCCCGCCATCGTCCGGAGTGCTACCTATCGTCCTCTCGCCCGCGGGTCTCTGCTCGGCACCCGTTGACACGCACCGGGCTGGCCCCCTTCCCCCGCGCAGTTTGCGGGGGAAGGGTTGAGGATGGGGGGCGCCGCGGACGCGCTGAGCCCGGCTGATCCGCTCGAAGTTCTCCCCTCTCGCCACGTAGGTTGTGCGGGGAGGGGCCGGGGACACCGCCTCCCCTCGCCTGCGCCCCCGCCGTTGGCTATCCTGTGGCGCAGGGCCGTTCCAGCGACCGCGGAGAACCGAATGCGCGCACCGTTCCATTCCATCTACTCCCACGGGTTCGTCCGCGTGGCCGTCTGCGTCCCCGCCGTCCGCGTGGCCGACCCCGCGTTCAACGTCGGGCACACGCTGGAGCTGGCGTGGCGCGCGTCTGACGCGGGCGCGGCGGTGGCCCTTTTCCCCGAGCTGGGCATCTCGGCCTACAGCTGCGAAGACCTGTTTCAGCAGGACGCGCTGCTCGAGGCGGTGGACGACGCCATCCGCGAGCTGGTGATGGAGAGCATCGGGATGACGCCGGTGCTGGTCGTCGGCGCGCCGCTGCGCTTCCACGGGCGCATCTTCAACTGCGGTGTCGTCATCTACCGCGGGCAGGTCCTTGGCATCGCGCCCAAATCGTACCTGCCCAACTACCGGGAGTTCTACGAGCGCCGCTGGTTCAGCGCGGCCCGCGACGCCGACTTCGACCACGTGACGCTCGCGGGCAACTCGGTGCCCTTCGGCAACGACCTGGTGTTCGAGGCCGAGAACGTCGAGAACTTCGTGCTGAACGTGGAGGTGTGCGAAGACGTCTGGACGCCCATTCCGCCCAGCAGCTACGCCGCGCTCGCCGGCGCCACGGTGATCGCCAACCTGTCGGCCAGCAACATCACCGTAGGCAAGGCCGAGTACCGCCGCGACCTGTGCGCCACGCAGAGCGGCCGCTGCATCTGCGCGTACCTGTACTCCGCCGCCGGCCCGGGCGAATCCACCACCGACCTGGCGTGGGACGGGCACGCGCTGATCTACGAGCACAACGACCTGCTCCGCGAGTCGCAGCGCTTCGACGATGAGGAGCAGGTGATCATCGCCGACGTGGACCTGGACCGGCTGGCCCAGGAGCGGTCGCGGATGAACACCTTTCGCGAGGCCGCGGGCGACGCGGGCGAGCGGGTGTCGTCCATCCGCCGCGTCCCGTTCCACTTCCAGGTGCCGGAAGGCGAAATGCCGCTGCGGCGCGACGTCGGGCGCTTTCCGTACGTGCCCGACATCGCCGCCGAGCGCGACGCCCGCTGCTACGAGGCGTACAACATCCAGGTGCACGGGTTGATGAAGCGCCTGGCGGCCACGGGGATCCAGAAGATCGTCATCGGCGTGTCGGGCGGGCTCGACAGCACGCAGGCGCTGATCGTGGCGGCGCGGACGATGGACCGGCTGGGGCTGCCGCGCACCAACATCCTGGGCTACACCATGCCGGGGTTCGCCACCAGCGACTCCACGAAGGGGAACGCCCATGCGCTGATGAAGGGGTTGGGCATCACCGCGGCGGAGATCGACATCCGGCCCAGCTGCATGCAGATGCTGCGCGACATCGGCCACCCGTACGCCGAGGGCGAGCCGGTGTACGACGTGACGTTCGAGAACGTGCAGGCGGGCGAGCGCACCTCGCACCTGTTCCGGCTGGCCAACTTCAACGACGGGCTGGTGCTGGGCACGGGAGACCTGAGCGAGCTGGCGCTGGGCTGGGCCACCTACGGCGTGGGCGACCACATGTCGCACTACAACGTCAACGCGTCGGTGCCCAAGACCATGATCCAGTACCTGATCCGCTGGGTCATCGACACCGGGCAGTTCGACGCCGACACCAACCGGGTGCTGCAGTCCATCCTGGACACCGAGATCTCGCCCGAGCTGGTGCCCGCGGGCGAAGGCGAGCCGGGCGAGGGCCCCGCGCAGAGCACGCAGCAGAAGATCGGCCCGTACGAGCTGCAGGACTTCAACCTCTACTACATCACGCGCTACGGCTTCCGACCCAGCAAGGTGGCCTTCCTGGCGCACCACGCCTGGGGAGACCGCGCGCGCGGCCCGTGGCCGGAACTGCTGCCCGAGGAGCGCCGCAACCAGTACGACCTGGCCACCATCAAGCGGTGGATGGAGGTGTTCCTGTGGCGGTTCTTCAAGACCAGCCAGTTCAAGCGCTCGGCGATGCCCAACGGGCCCAAGGTGGGCTCCGGCGGCTCGCTCTCTCCCCGCGGCGACTGGCGCGCCCCCAGCGACTCCGAGGCCACCGTCTGGCTGGACGAGCTGCGGCGGAACGTGCCGTAATGGCCGTTGCGTTTATTTCGAATGGATGCTACTGTTGATCGATCGTTGCCCCGCCACTTAGAAGCGAAACGATAATGGCATCCGCGACCGAACTGCTCATGGAGCCGATCCGTCCGAGCGACGAGGACGTGCGCCTCGCGCAAAACAGCTCGTCGAAGCTGAGCCGGTTCAAGGGCGGGGGCGCGGGGGCGGTAACCGTCACCGTGGGGCAGGACCGGGATGCGGAGGAGGTTACGATTCCCGGGGTGGCTTTCCGGATGCTCGGGCTCATTCTGCACGAGCTCGCCCAGGGCCGCTCCATCGCCCTAAATCCTGTCGACCGGCTGGTTTCAACGCAGAAAGCGGCGGATGTGCTGAACGTCTCCAGGCCCTATCTCGTGAAGCTGTTGGAGTCCGGGAAGATTCCCTTCAGCAAGGCCGGAACGCACCGCCGCGTTCGCCTGGCCGATGTGCTGGAATACAAGGCCCGCATGGATGCGGAGGCAGACCGGGCATATGAGCAGCTCGTCGCGCAAGCGCAGGAACTCGGATTGGGATATACCTGACCGCAGCCCCGTCGTTGCGGTCTACGACGCGAACGTCCTCTACCCTGCCCCTATTCGCGACCTTCTGATCCGCTTGGCCCGCGCGGGACTCGTCGGTGCACGCTGGACGAAAACGATCCAGGACGAGTGGATCACGAACCTCCTGGAGAACCGTCCCGACCTTTCCCTCCAGCACCTGCTGCGAACGCGGGCAATGATGGAGGAGGTCGTTCCTGGAGCAGTGGTGGAAGGCTACGAGCGCCACATCCCCGCACTTCAGCTTCCCGACCCGGACGACCGCCACGTACTCGCCGCCGCGATCGAAACGAAGGCCGCGATCATCGTCACGGCGGACATCAAGGATTTCCCGATCTCGGTTGTTTCGCGCTACGGTGTCGAGGTCGAGCACCCGGATGCCTTCGTTCTCCGGTTGATGGCTGTCGATCCGGAGTTGGTGTACGCCGCGGCTCGGGCTCAGCGGACGAACCTGCGCAGGCCGGCCCTTTCCGTCGAGAAGTACCTCGCGAATCTCCGGAAAGTGCGCCTGCGCCGGACCGCCGATGCCCTCGAGGCTGTCGCACACCTGCTCTGAGACCCAACCCGGCACGGTTCTGGCCCGCGGCTGCGTCCGCGTTCGCGGGGCGGGAACCCGGATTGGAGAGTGGGGGAATCCAGGTCCGGTCCCACCTTCAGGTGATCTGATCCCATCCGCCCGTGCCGGGCGTCCCACCCGGCATGGCTCGTCCGCCCCACCCATCCGCCGACCCGGTACATGAGCCAGCACGCCGCACCGGCCGGCCGCCGCTCGCCACGCGTTGCCGTGCTGCTCTCCATCGTCGGAGCGCCGCTGGGCCACATGTATGCCGGCCGTGCACGCCGTGGAATCCTGCTTCACGTCGCGATGACGCTGACCGCGCTGGCCGCGCTCGCGGCGAGCATGGAGGTGCAGTCGCGGGCGCCAAGAATCGGGTTCCTGCTGGTGATCCCGCTCGCGTGGGTCGTCGTTCTCGCGGATGCGTGGCGCACCGCAGGGCGCGCTCGGGCGGATGCCCCGCGCAGGAGGTATCAGCGGTGGTGGGTGTATGTGGTGGTCTGGATCGGGCTCGCCTTCGTGGTTCAGCCCGCGGTTTACGGCGCCGCGACCAGCCGCTGGCGCGCGTTCAAGCTGGGCAGCCGCAACATGATGCCCACGCTGCTGCCGGGCGATTACGTGATGGCGCGCCAGAACGTCGCCGTTCCGCGCGGCGCGCTCGCCACACGTGCCGATTCCACCGGCGCGATGTACATGTCGCGCATCGCCGCGGTCGCGGGAGACGTGGTGCAGATGCGCCGCGGAGACCTGCTGGTGAACGGGCGCGTCGTCATCCGTTCACCCCCGTTCTCCCCCGCCGACGACATACAGATGCCGGAGTTCGCCTGGCAGAGCGCCCACCTGGCGGGCGTGGACACCGCCGGATACCGGCCCACGATGTTCACGTGGGGTCCGCTGAAGGTGCCGGCGGGCCACGTGTTCGTGCTGGGCGACAACCTGCCCGGCAGCTTCGACAGCCGGCACTTCGGGTTCGTGCGCGAGCGGCTCATCACCGGGCGGGTGGAATGGATCTATCTGTCCCGTGACCCGGCGACCGGAGAGATCCGGTGGCCGCGGATCGGGCGGGGAGTGGAATAGGCGCGCGAAATCTCACGATGCGGGTCTGGCGCGGCGGGCGCGCGGGCGCTACGCTACTCACACCTTCCGCGGTACGCTTCCCGACCCATCCCGATCCCGGAGACCCAACGATGCAGTATCCGCTTCAGCTCTCGTTCAAGCTGCTTGCCCTCGCGCCGCAAATCTACGTGCGCGACGCCAGCGGGCAGGTGCGGATGTACGTCAAGCAGAAGCTGATGAAGCTGAAGGAGCAGGTCACCGTCTTCGCGGACGAGAGCCAGACCCAGCCGCTGTACTACATCGCGGCCAACAAGGTGATCGACTGGTCCGCGCAGTACAACTTCAGCACGCCGGACGGCACGCAGATCGGGGCGGTGCGCCGCAAGGGAATGCGCTCGCTGTGGCGCGCGCACTACGAGATCGTCCGCGACGGCCACGTCGTCTTCAACCTCCGCGAAGAGAACCCCCTGGCCAAGGTGGGCGACGCGCTGTTCGGGCAGATCCCGGTGCTGGGCATGCTCGCGGGCTACGTCTTCCATCCCAAGTACCTGGTGACTCGCCCCGACGGCACTCCGGCGGTGCGCGCCACCAAGCAGTCGGCGTTGTGGGAGGGCAAGTACGCGGTGGACCGGCTGACCGAGCTGACGCCCGAGGAGGAGGGCCTGTCGGTCCTCAGCCTGCTGATGCTGCTCCTCCTGGAACGCCGCCGCGGCTGATCCGTTCCCGGCGGTTGCAAGGCCCCGGCTCGCCTCGCGCGCGCCGGGGCCTTTCGCGTTGTGGCGCGGGCAACCATCCGCGTGGACCCGGGGTCCCATCGGGGTGTACGACGCGATGAAATCAACTCGTTGCCGCAAGGAAAGATGCGCATCCGCACCCTGTTCGCCGCCCTGCTCCCGCTGCCGCTCATCGCCGCGGTGGCCCCCCGCTCCGAGCCGGTGACGCTTTCCGGCTACTACACGGTCAAGTGGGAAGAGCAGTCGCTGCGCGTGTGCGGCGAGCGCGGGCCATGGTGGGTATCCAACGCCGGCCCGGTGTTGCAGCCGTACCGCGACCTGGTGGAGGGCGAGTACGGCACCATCTACGTCACCGTGCGCGCCGACGTGACGGGGCCGGGAATGTTCGGCCACATGGGCATGTACCGGCGCGCCGTGGCCATCCGCGAGGTGGTGGAAGCCCGGGCCGCCACCCGCGACGACTGCCGCGCGAGGAACGAGGCGGACTGACGCACGGCTTTAATCGATCGCGCGGACCCGCAGGCCGGCCGGGAGCTCTCCCCGCCGGCCTCGCTGCGTCCGCCAGTCGCGCAATCGAAGGCAGCGGAGTATTATCCGCCCGCTCCCCGGAGCGACTTTCGTCCTGATCGATCTACGCCGTACCTGCACGAGTTGATGAATAGAGACCCGTCCAACCTGGGCCCCGATCCGTACGATCCGGCCGTCCGCCGCAGGAACGTCCGCACGCTGCTGATCGTTGCCGCCGTGCTGATCGGAGCCGGCTTCATTCCCGCCACGCTCAAGCGCTTTCAGCAGCCGGAAGAGCGCTTCGAGGTGTACCAGGAAGCGACCGACGCCAAGGCCGTGGAGCGGGGGCTGCTCCCGCGCTTCGTGCCCGCGAGCGCGACGGAGATCCACACCCGCCACAACCGCGACACCGACCAGCGGTTCGTGCGCTTCACCTATGCGGACAGCGCGGCATTGAAGGCGCTCACCACGGGGATGCGCCAGCTGCCGCAGGCCGAGGTGGAGCGGGTGCTGGTTCCCACGCCGGGGTGGAGCCGCTGGTGGCCCATCACCTCGCGCACGCTTTCCGGCAGCCAGGGCGAGCGCCTGCTGGTGTGGGAGATCGCCTCCGGCCCGGACCGGGGCTACCTGGCCGCCGATCCGCGGACGAACCACGCGTTTTTCTGGAGCCGCTGACCGGAGCCCGACGACCATGGCCGTGAGCGCCGACTACCGTGAGTACGTGCTGGAGCAGATGGGCCGTGTGGCGCCGGTCAGCGGCCGGGCCATGTTCGGCGGGGTGGGCATCTACTCCGACGGGTTTTTCTTTGCGCTGATGGACGACGGCGCGGTGTACCTGAAGGTCGACGATACCAACCGCGCGATGTTCGTGGACGCCGGCATGAGTCAGTTCGATCCGTTTGGCGACGGCCAGCAGGTGATGAAGTACTACGAGCTTCCCGCCGACCTGCTGGAATCTCCCGACCTGCTGCGCCCGTGGATGGACGCGGCCCTCGACGTTGCACGCCGCGCCCGCAAGGGCAAGAAAAAGAAGTAGCCGCCTCCCATGCGCAGTCTCATTGCCGTTGTCGCCCTCCTGGCCGCCGCGCCCGCCGCGGCGCAGGGCGGCTACCGCGCCCAGCCCGATACCGTCTTCGTCGAGAGCCTCAACCCATACCGGATGTGGGTCGTCCGCGGCGGCGACACGCTGGGCAATCCCGTGCGGGCGCTGGCGGTGGAACGGCAGGTGTGGCGCGACTCGGGCGATTCGCTGGAGGTGCAGGTCGTCAGCCACACGCTGGGCCCCTCGGCGCTGGTGACGTCCGAGACGATAGGAATGAGCAGGCGCGGTAACGTCACCTCGGTGGATGGCCAGGCCGACAAGGTGCGGGGCCGCTACGACTTCGTCCTGCGGCTTCCGCCGGGACTCACCCTGGCCGAGGGCACCGCCTGGTCGGATACCAACCACAACGCCCTGCCGGTGGAGGGCGGCGACTACAGCATCCGCATCGTCCGCGACCTGCGCGTGGAACGGGTGGTGGACTCGCTGGGTTCGCGTGTGGCCGTGGTGCGCGGCACGGGAACCATGGGCTACCGCGACGTCTTCCCGTCGGAGCCCGGCCGTTTCTGGTGGCTGGACGTGACCGGCCCCGTGCGCGAAACCTTCGTGTTCGACGTGCGGAACGGGCGGGAGGTGGGGCGCGAGTGGTGGATGGACCTGCGCGGTACGGCTGGCTTTCCCGGCGCAGGCGGCGCGGTGGACACCGTCCCGGCCGGCCTCTTCTCCGCCGACACGTCGCGGATGATCTCCGCGGAGCGCGCGCGTCTCCTGACCCGCGCCCTGCCCGCCGGTGATACCACGCGCACGTACGGCGAGAACGGCACTGTGCTGCTTCACGCCGTACGCCGCACCGGTGACACCATGGAATCGGGCGCCCTGGCCAGGGATGGCACACTGACCACGGTGCGGTCCGACTCGCGCGGCGGCGTGCCCATCCGCTTCGAACTTCTGCGCACCGCGGGCCACCAGGAGCCCTGGCGGCGAACGCTGGCCGTGGAAGCTGGGCACATCCGCGTAACGGGGAGTCGCGACACCGTCCTGGCGATCCCGGCAGGCGCGTGGACGATCGCGGGCGAGGGGATGCAGGAGCACCTGGCCGCGGCACTGGCCCACGCCACGCCGGGCGCCGACGTCGAGCTGGCCGTCCTCGATCCGTTCACGCTCGGGTGGGAGCGCGTCCGCGCGCGGGTGGTACCCTTCGAAGACGTTCTGCTCGGAGTGTCGACCGCCAAGCAGGGGAACGCCGAACGGCTCGTGGTGATGCTGATTGCCAAGGACGGCGACCTGCTCTACGCCCAGGGCGCCACGGGCGACGTAGAGGACTTCACGCGCGCCCCCGCCGAGGGATCGCCCACCCTCAAGCGCGTCGGGCGGCTGGTCGATGCGCTGGAATCGCGCACGCCACGCTGAACGGCTCAGTCCGCTCCTGCGGGTGTATCATGGCTCGCCGAGGGGAGCCGGGGACGGGAACGAGAGAGAAACCATGGCCGAGAAGATCCAGAAGACCGATGCCGAGTGGCGGGCGCAGCTGACGCCCGAGCAGTACGAGGTGGCGCGGCTGAAGGGTACCGAGCGCGCCTTTACCGGGGCGTACTGGGATACGAAGGACGAGGGCGTGTACCGCTGCATTTGCTGCAACGAGGAGCTGTTCCGCAGCGACGAGAAGTTCGATTCCGGCTGCGGATGGCCCAGCTTTACCGCCCCGGCCTCGCCCCAGGTGGTGGGCGAGCACGTGGACGACTCGTTCTTCACGCGGCGCACTGAGGTGGTGTGCAACCGGTGCGGAGCACACCTGGGCCACGTCTTTCACGACGGCCCCGCGCCCACCCGGCTGCGCTACTGCATCAACTCGGCGTCCCTCTCGCTGGAGCCGAAACAGGGTGGAAATCCCTGATTTCGGTCGGGAAAGCCCGCTTGTGACGGAAAAAGGCACATTGCCTCTTGTCCCATCGCGGTCCACGCTGTAACCTGTGCAGCGAAAGCGGCCAGATTGGCTGGCCGGGATTTCACACCCAGAGGACGGGACGGTGACGGGTGCCGCCGCGTAAAGATACCGCGTCCGTGGAGACGCTTCGGGAAGCCGCGCGTACCTTCGTGGATGCCACGTCGCTGCGCCAGGCGGCGCGCGACATCGGCATGAGCCCCACGGGCCTGCGTGGGTTCCTGGATGGAGCCGATCCGTACGTGAAGACGGAACGCAAGCTTCGCGCGTGGTATCTGCGCGATGCCCAACGCAACGTCCAGGCAGTTTCGCCAGAAGCCGCGAACAACGCGCTGAAGCTGCTGGTGGGGCACTTTGCCCCCGAGCAGGGCCGCGGCGCGGTGCTCGACGTGCTGCAGGTGGTGGAGGGGCGCTGCGTCTCGACGCAGACACCCATCCCCGCCTGGATTCCGGCGCTCCGCACGCAGTACTCCGAGTAGCACCATCTCTCGGCGTCGTACGGGGGGACCATTCCACTGTGAAGGGTCCCCCGTTCGCCATTCCTGAAACCCGCGCTCCCCGGGCTCATTCCGCCTTGCGGTGCGGCCCTGGGCGCCGGCGCTCGCGGGCGGCCTCGCGGGCCT
Organism: Longimicrobium sp.; assembly: GCF_036388275.1. Lineage (NCBI taxonomy): Bacteria > Pseudomonadati > Gemmatimonadota > Longimicrobiia > Longimicrobiales > Longimicrobiaceae > Longimicrobium > Longimicrobium sp. The sequence goes on along the minus strand of NZ_DASVSF010000002.1, from coordinate 40,560 downwards.
GGTGCAGCGCGTGGTTGAACGCCGCGCCCGCCGTGGCGAATGCCCCCGCCCGGCGCAGGGCTGTGCTGTCCACCCCCAGCGAGGTGGTGATGGCCCGGCGAAGCGATCGCTCGCTGGCGTAGCCGCTGGCGTACGCCGCGCTGTACACGGTGCGGCCGGGGTCGTCCAGGAGCATGCACGCCAGCAGCAGGCGAATCCACGCCTGCGTGTGCCGCGGCGCGGGCAGCCCCGCACGAAGGCAGTGCGCGGTGAGCGTGCGCGCGCTCACGCCCAGCCGCTGCGCCAGCTCCGGAGCCTGCCCTCCCTCCACCGCCACTTCCGCCGCCGCCCGCAGCAGTCCGCGCGCGTCGGACCCCACGTAGCCGTTCAGCACCGCCTCCAGCCTGCGCTTGAACGGCCGCGCGTGCGCCTGCCACAGCACGTGCCGCAGCACGCCCGGCGTGCGGAACGGCCCCAGCGGCGCCACCTCCGACACCCCCCAGTCCAGCAGCATCTGCACGTCGCCCGATACTTCCGGGCGCAGGTCCATCACCGCCAGCACCGGCACCGACGGAAACCGCTTCAGCAGGTCGCGCACGAGCGGCAGGCGCGCTCCGCTGGGCTCGCCTGCGTACGGATCCACCACCACGATGCTCGAGGGCGACGCCCTGCGCAGCGTGTCGTCCAGCTCGTCCCACCCGGGCTCAACGACGTCGTAGCGCGCTGGCACGTTCGTGAACAGGCTTCGCAGGGAAGGCTCCATCACCATCAGCAGCAACCGCTTACGAGAGTTGCTGCGCACATCTGGCGTTACAGGGGCGGTCATCTGCGCATGGTGTCTTGTTGACTAGTGGTCAAAGTGGACGACAGAATAGCCCGCACGTGCCTCACTCACCCACCCAGTTCAGGAGCTTCACCCATGAAGTCCATGCGTCTCGTGGCCGCCGCCGCGTTCCTGGTGCTCGCCGCCTGCTCGTCGTCCGCCACCGAGCCCACCGCCACCCGCGCCGACCGCCCCAGCTTTAACGGCATCAACACAATGGGCTCTGGCGGTTACTCGGAGGATAACGGCGGCGGCATGATGGGGTCGGGGAACGACGTACAGAGCACGGGTACCGCGCCAGCGGACACGATCGGTCGAGGCGGCAACACCTTGGGCTCTGGAAACTGAACCAATGATGCGGGCCGGGATTACCGGCCCGCAGTCAAACGGCTGTCATCACCGCGGCGCTTCGAAGGCCATCCAGGAAGCTGGCCGTGACCGGATCCTTGTCCGGCCGATTGAGGCGGCTTGCAGCGCGCGCCTGTGGCTGCATCCGCCGTCGTACAAGGGAAAGGGCGGATTCCGCGTCCACCATCACGTCACGCTCACCCGATTGCCCGGCGAATTCAATCGCCTGGGACAGGGCCCGTTCAGCGATGGTCCACTCCTGAAGCGCTGATGCCCCGAGACCGATCTCCAGCATGGCTGGCGCTGCTCTCGATTGTACGGATGAACAGACCGCGAGAGCGGACGCCGCGTTCCAGGCGTCGCCGAAAGTCCCCGCATCTCCGCATTCCGCAGCCGCCCGGGCGAGTGAGGCATAGACGCGCACCTGCTCTTCCGGGAGATCACCGAAGAACACCGGCAGCTTCATGAGCACGGCTAGCGCCCGTGAGTACTCACCTCGCCTAAGCCAGAGGACCATTACATCGTGCACCAGTGCGGGAAGGCGATGGTGCGCACTTTCGCGATAGATCTCAAATGCTGCCGTGGAGAGTTTCTCCGCCTCCGCCAGATCGCCACTCCACAGCGTGACGGAGAAAAGATCGTGAAGGACTTCGCCTTCCCTCTCCCTCAGCCGGCTTTTGCGCGAGATTCGCAACGCATCACGTAATGCGCGTGTTGCTCGAGGGTAGTTGCCGAATTCATAGAAGAGGTTTCCCAAGCTGTTCAGCCCTAGCACCTGGGCTTCCCAGTCCCCCGTTGCGCCGGCCACGCGCACACATCGCTGAATCCACTGCTCTGCCTCTCGCAGGCGGCCGCGCGTTCTCAGGAGCCGCCCGACCGTCCACGCGTAGCGCGGGTGCTCGGGCCAGGCGAGTGCGGCGGCCTCGGCAAAGGCCAGCGCCGTGGACCACGCCTCGCGCGTGAGCGCCCAGTCGGTGACGCATAGGCACGCGCGCGCGATGGGCTCCGGCGTGGGATCGCCGGCCAGCTCACCCACCAGCACGGCCAGGGGATAGCGCAGCTCCGGCTCCCACGAGGCGACCAGCAGCTCGCACTCCCACGCGCGCATGGCCTCGGCGTCGAAGAGGGCGGGGCGCGCTTCGGGCGTTTCGGCGGCCCACATCAGCACGCCGCGCAACGTCTGCCACACCGCAAGCGACACTTCGGCGCCCAGCTCGCGCACGATCTCCGCGCCCGCCACCTCGCCGCCGGGAATGCTCAGCGGGCCCGTGAACTCGGAGGTGCGCGGGTGCCCGCCGGGGCGGGCGGCGTTTGGCTTCATCGGGCGCTCCTGGCTGCGTGCTGGCGAACGTGGACGGCGGGGCCGCGCCGCGGCGCCCGCGCATCATCTTTCCCGGCCCATTTTAAGCCTGACCCGAACCGCCGTCTACAAGCGTACAGGACCGCCCCCCATGTGCCACCGACCGCACAAACTCGGGACTTGTGCAGATCAAGTGGACGAAGTAGACTAATGCTGGTTCGTCTACTTTGTCCACCAAAAGCACGGGGGAAAGAACGATGTCCGTCCGGCCGCAGCCGTCCATCGACCGGCTACGCAATGCGATTGTCCTGCGGGTGCAGGCCACCTCGCTGCGCGCGGTGGCGCGGCAGGTGGGAATGAGCCCCAGCGGGCTCGACAAGTTCCTGTCCGGCGGCACGCCGTACACCAAGAGCCGGCGCAAGCTCTTCGACTGGCTTCACCGCGAGCGCCACAACCTGCATTCAGACCTCACGGCCGACGGCATGGCGGCGGCGCTGGGCGCCCTGGTGCGCGACCTTGCTCCCGACCAGCGCGAGGGGGCGCTGCACACGCTGCTGGGCACCCTGCGCGACGTCTACGGCGCGCAGCCTGACACCGCGCCGCCCTGGCTGGCGCAGCTTGCCAGCATGGCCGCGGACGGCACCGCCTTCCACGAAGACGACGTGCCCCGCGCGCGCCCCTTGCTGGAGGACGACGACGGCGGGCACGCTGCCGCGGCGGGAGCGGCCTGAGGCCAGGAAAGCACGAAAAGCAGCCGGAGACCGCGCCAGACCGCGGTCCCGGCTGCGCCGCATTCTCCCATCCACCATGCACGTCCGCGGCGGGGGAGACAGATGCGGAGATCGTCTGTTTTGCGCGTGAGCGGCGGCAAAGTGGCGGGCCTAACCCGTTGCCGCCACAGCTGGTACGGGTTTTTGCGCAGGGCTTCCGGAATGTGAGGTTCGTGCGTAGCTTGGGTCCAGTTCCCACACTGGACCACGAACCCTCAGTCGGCCACCGCGGCGCGATGAGCGAACCGAATCCGGGTCCGGGCTGGCCGGAACTCCGCCAGCTCTGGGCCGACATCCTCCATCGCCGCGCGACGGGATGGCCTCCGGGCCGTGCGCTGGAGTATCTCGTGATCTGGGCTTTCGAGCTGGACGGAGCCGTCGTCAGGAAGCCGTTCAACGTACGGCTGGGGGGCAGCCCGATCGAGCAGCTGGACGGCGCTGTCTATGCCGTGGGTTTGCACTGCCTGGTGGAGTGCAAGGACAGGCGAGAGCCGCTGGGCGCAGACGCGGTCGCCAAGCTGCGGAACCAGCTGCTGAGGCGGCCTGCCGGAACCGTGGGGCTGATGTTCAGTCCAGGCGGGTATCACGAATCGGCGAAGGTGCTCGTCCGCTACTCGGCACACCAGCCAATCCTGCTGTGGCACAAGGAGGAGATCGATGCGGTGCTGCAACGCGAGAATCCCTGTGCCCTGCTGCAGCTGAAATATCGAAAGTGTGTCGAGGAGGGGAAGCCGGAGTCCAACGTGATCAAGGTGAGCTCATGAAAGTGCTGATCGCGGTATACAAGCCGTCGGGGGCCCCGATCATTCGGCGGGTGCTGGGCCTCTACTCGCCTGACGAGGTATGCGTGTATGGCGTTCAGGAGCGCTCGTCCGTGCCGTCTGCGGAAGACGTGGGGGTCAGCGAGCACAACGCCCGCGTGATCTGCGTGGTGGATGCCGACTGCAACAACGCCAACATCGCCCACGGCATTCAGTCAGATCTCTGGTTCCTGATCTCGTTTCCGCCGTTCGTCACCATGCACATGGTGATTCCCGAACTGACGGCGGTTCTGTTCCACAGCCCCGAGCACCTGGCGGAGATCCTGGGCGTAGCGGTGACGCAGGAAGACCTGATCCGGTCAGAGTACGTTCCTGGCGAGATTCTCGGAGCGCTGATCGAGCGTAGCCCGCGCGTGCACGGCATCGATGAACTGGTCGAGCAGATCGGTACCGAGTACGCCAGCCGAATGCGCGAGCACCCGCTGATGCGCGAAATCGCCTGCTCTCTGGAGCGCGCCCTCGCCGCGCCGCCCGTGCAGGAGGTGATGGACTCCCTCACCGAAGCGGCACTTCTTCCCACGTGACCGCGTCGCCCACGCGGATCTCGCCGTCGTCCAGCACCTCGGCGAAGGCGCCGCCGCCCCAGTCCGGGCGCATGGCGTCCTGAAGCCCGGGAAGCACCTCGTCCATCCGCTCGCACGGCTTCGTTTCGCCCGCGATCCGTACACGGGGCCGGCAGGGCATCGCCCTTCGCGTGTAGCCTTGGGCACCAAGCGCAATCCCGCTCGTCTACTGCGTCTCGGACGCGCTTACAATGGCTGATCCTGATTCGATCGAGAAGCGCGAGATGCCGGCGCTTGTCCCGCCGGGCCCGGCGTGGCTGCACTGGCTGACGGGCCCGCTGGACCGTGGGGCACGCTCTCCGGCCGCACCTCCAGCGGCCACGCTGATCCTGCTGGTCGCGGGCCTGCTTGGAAGCGTCTGGAGCGCCGAAATCCGTTCCGCGTTCCCGGTCGACTGGCGGTACACGGTCGGGGGGCATACGCGTTGGTTCTGGGAGATGAGTCTCGTAATCCAGGCGCTGCTGTTCTGGGTCTTTGCGTTCCTCGGGTCGGCGTTGTTCGGCTGGCGCGAGTGGGTCCTGGCGCGGACGGACGAGGCCTCGCGCACGTTCCTGTTCGAGCAGGCGGCCAGGACGAATCGCGCCATCGAAGCGCGGACGCGCGCCCTTGGTGAGCAGGCCCAGGAGCTTCATGAGCGCGGGCGTTCATTGCCACCCGAACAGTTCCTTCAGCATTCGCAGATCGTGAATACCGGTATGCACGAGATGCTGAAGAGAAGCCTGCTGCGTGCGGGCTTCGAGTCGCAGGACGTGCTGTTGGGCGAGATTCGCGCTGCGCTCGAGGGCTGCGTCGAACTCGCCACGATGTTCGAGCAGCCGGAGAGGCGTTCCGGCCGCTGGGCAGCGAACGTGATGGTGTTCGTGCCGATCGAGGCCATCGACGATTTCGCCTTGGCGGAGTATGCGGCGGCATGCCCGTACAAGCGGCTCTCCTTCGACCGGGGGCAGCTCGCGGGCGTCCTGTGGCTTCGGCAGGACCTCTCGTTCGCCATCACCTTCGGAGACGGGGCCACGAGAGAAAGCCCGGACCCGGAGGTGCGCCCGATGGCGCTGCCGGTTCCCGCGCAGCCGCTTACCGACAGCCTTCGGTTGCTGCGCGTTTTGCCGGGGGCCCCATATGCGCTGTGTGCGAATCGCCCGGCCGGTTACCCGGATACGCTGGAGCTCGGCCGCACTGCCGTAGGGGACTGCGATCTTCCCCCCGGCGCGAGCGATGAAATGACCGCTTACTTCGAGCCCGCGACGAGCCCGCGCGTACGCAGCCTGGTTTCCCTCCCGTTGCCCCGTGTGCACGAGGCAGCTCCCGCCGGGTGGGGGTGGTCGCGGCCCTCGGGCGATCGCGTGACGCTCCTCAGGCCCGATCAACTCGCGGCGGGCGTCGTGAACATCCATCGGGACCAGGGCCGGATGGCATGCACGGACGAGCGCCTCCTGCTGTTTCATCCGGTGATCGTGCCGCTGCTCGGAGTCGTTCGCGATCTCGTGGAACTGCACGACAGCGACGCGCGTGACGTGCAGCACCGCGCGTTGGAACCGGGACCGTGACTTGCCGTAGTGCAATGGTACATAGGGCTTGACACGAGCCAGAAGGCCGAGCAGCTTGAACGGAGCCCCGCGCCCAAGGAAACCGTTATGCCGAACCCCAAGATCATCACCAGCAACCGCGATTACACCGCGGCGGATGCCCGGCGGATGCTCGACAACCTCCGCTCCGGTGCGCTGGGGCAGGCCGTAATCCGGTACCGCCGCTCCGGGCCTGCGTTCTTCGTGACCGAAGAGCGCCCTGAGCCGGCCAGCCCCCCCGAACACGACCAGAGGGCTGGAAGCGCCGCCGCCTGAACGGTGAGGGGCGATGTTTCAAGAGGGGCGACGCTGGGAACTGCAGCGTCGCCCTTCGCTATTCTGGCGCGGGAGCGAGCCTACGCGCCGCCGTCATCCCACGTGACAGGGTCACCCACGCGGATCTCGCCGTCGTCCAGTACCTCGGCGAAGGCGCCGCCGCCCCAGTCCGGGCGCATGGCGTCCTGAAGCCCGGGAAGCACCTCGTCCATCCGCTCGCACGGCTTCGTTTCGCCCGCGATCCTCACGCGGCACCCGCCGATGCGCAGGATGCGGCCGCGCGAGTTCCGAAGGCGAATGCCGCGCAGCATCAGGTTGGCGCGGCGGCGCCAGGGCGGGGCGTCGCCGCCCAGGCGCGTCATCAGCTCGTCCCACGTTTCCTGCTCGATCAGCGTCACCTGCCGGCGGCGCCCCTGGTCGGCGTTGCCCACCAGCCCGCGCCCGGCCACCAGCGTGCCCGTATCCACCGCGTCCATCGGCCCGCGCTTGGCCCGCTTGATCCAGATTGCCGCCAGCTCACCCATCGAACCCCCTACCACGCGATCCCGTAGTCTTCGCCGTGGTGGCTGCTGCCACCCCAGAAGGTGCCGTGCTGCCGGTCGAACCAGATGGCGTTGATGGGGCCGGACGTGCGCTCCTCGAACGTCAGCTCGTACCCCATGCGCCGCAGGTCGCTCCGCACCCACGCGGGCATCGACTCCGCCAGCAGAATGCGCCCCGGCTGCGTCTCGTGCCCGCCGAAGGAGCTGCGCATCTGGAAGCTGTTGATGTTGGGCGCCTCCGCCGCCTCCTGCACGTTCATCCCGAACTCCACCACGTTCAGAAAGAACTGCAGGAGGTTCTGGTCCTGCGAGTCGCCGCCCTGCACGGCGAACGACAGGAACGGCTTGCCGTCCTTGAGCGCCATCGTGGGCGTAAGCGTCACGCGCGGCCGCTGGCCCGGGCGGAGCACGTTGTATGGGTTCTCGGCCGCGTCCAGCACGAAGCTCTGCAGCCGCTGGCTCAGGCCCACGCCGGTGCGCCCCGCAATCACCGCCGGCACCCACCCGCCGCTGGGGGTGATGGACACCACCCACCCCTCGGCATCCGCCGTTTCCACCGACGTCGTTCCCAGGTAGAAGCTCTGTTCGAACGTCAGCCCGGCGCGCGGCGGGGCCGAGACGCTGTCGGCGCGGGCCCGGTTCCAGTTGCGCAGCAATGCGGCGAAGGGATTCGTCTGCCCCTGGAACGGGTACGGGTCGCCGGGGGCGATGGTGGGATCGTTGCGCTCCGGGTTGATCAGCGCGGCGCGCTGGCGGGCGTACTCGTCGGAAAGCAGGCCGCGGATGGGCTCTTCGGGCGCGAAGTACGGGTCGCCGTAGTAGAAGTCGCGGTCGGCGAAGGCCAGGCTCATCGACTGGTACAGCGTGTGGATGTACCGCGAGCTGTTGTAGCCCATGGACTTGAGGTCGAAGTTCTCCAGGATGTTCAGCGCCTGCAGCATGGCCGGGCCCTGCGTCCACTGGCTGAGCTTGTAGACGCGGATGCCCTTGTAGTCGACGGACAGCGGCTGCTCGACTTTCACCTCCCAACGCGCCAGGTCGTCCAGGGTGATCAGCCCGCCCTGCTCCTGCACGCCGCGGACGAACTCGCGCGCGATGTCGCCGCGGTAGAAGCGCTCGTAGGCCGCCATGATGGCCGCACGCCGGCTGCGGCCGGCCGCCAGCGCCTGCTGCTCGGCCTCCACCAGCTGGCGAAGCATGCGCGCCAGGTCCGGCTGCCGGAAGACCTCGCCCGGGCGCGGCGCCTCGCGGTCCTCGCCGGGGTGGGTGAGGAAGACGGCGCGCGAGTAGGGCCACTCGCGGATGCGGTCCTTGTTGCGCTCGATGCTGTTGGCCGTCTGCGCCTCGATGGGGTAGCCATCGGCCATCTGGATGGCCGGCTCCAGCACCTCCCTCAGCGACAGCTTGCCGTACTCCGCCAGCATCACCAGCAGGCCGCCGGGCGTTCCGGGCGTAACCGCGGCAAGCGGTCCGTACTCCGGCGGATACTGCATGCCCCTCGAGCGGAAGAACTCCGGCGTCGCCCCCGTGGGCGCCACGCCCAGCGCGTTGATGCCGATCACCTGGCCCGTGTGCGGGTTGTAAATCAGCGCCTGGGTTTCGCCGCCCCAGCTCAGCACGTCCCACATGGTAGACGTCGCAGCCAGCATGGCGCAGGCCGCGTCCACCGCGTTGCCGCCCCGCTGAAAGGTCATGGCGCCCGCCGTGGCCGCTAGCGGCTTGCCGGTGATGGCCATCCAGTGGCGGCCATGCAGCACGGGCTTGGCGGTGCGCATCTGCGCCTCCGCCGACGAGGCGGCCAGCACGGTGGCCAGCAACGGCAGAGAGGCGCGTTTCAGCATTTGCGAAAGCATCGGAGCGAACGGGCTGGGGTGATCGGAATGGAGCGGACGGTGGCGTCTCGCGAATCTCGCCTCATCATTCGGGCCACGGGCCGAAAACACCAGCAAAATCGCTTCCCGACACACGTGGTACCAGTTTCTTCCCACCTCTTCCACTCCGTTCATTTCGTCCGTAGCTTCGGTCCACTTCGCTGGTTGACAGGCCGAGGAGACGGAGTGAGCTTTGCAGTTCGACTGGGATCCCGCGAAGGCGGCGAGCAACGAACGAAAGCACAAGGTTTCGTTCGACGAGGCGCAAACGATTTTCAAGGACCCGCGTGTCCGTGAGCTGGCAGACGAGGAGCACTCGGTCTATGAGGACCGGTTCAGGGCGATCGGCAAGTCATCGCACGGACAGATCCTGACGGTGATCTACACGTTTCGTGGCGAGTTGACGCGGATCATCAGCGCTCGTGTGGCGGTACCTCGTGAAAGGAGCGTGTATGACCGACGAAGCTGAGTTCGAGATGGCCGACGCGTACGAGTTTCGGGGCGCTCGGCCCAGCCGGCTGTACGTGCCGATGACCCGGGACGAGTACGACGACGCGGTCCGCAAGGCTGCTTGCGGCTATTCGAAGGCGTGGGACCGGATCGCCGGTGAGTCCATCCGGGCAGCGGAGCAGGCCATCATCGTCCATTGGGCCCTGGTCAGGCACGATGGCCGGGACCCGCGGAACGAGGTGTGGACGGACGCGCCCGAGTACGGCGAAATCGTAGAGGACAGGGCATGGCTGTGCTCCGATACGTATCTCACGAAGGAGGTCCTGGCACCCGCCGAGATGAAGCGCATGCGTGAGATAGAAGCTCGCGCCAATGCCCTCGCCGAACGCCTGGACGGGATCGTCGCGGCGCACCTGGGGGCGAAAGGCTTCTCGCCGCACCAAGTCGCCCAGTTGCGCGAGGCGGCGCTGTACGGCCCGCGTACGGCGGCGACAGCGTAAAAACGGAGCCGCCCACCGGGGCGGTCCCGGCGGGCGGTCGAGGAACTCGGCGGTGCCGGCGCTTACGTGCGGACGCGGGCCATCAGGAAGAGCCCGGCCACCAGCAGGATGGCGTTGGGGCCCCAGGCGGCGACCAGCGGGTCGATGGCGCCGCTGCTGCCCAGCGCCTTGCCCACGCGGAAGAGCAGCATGTAGACGATGGTGATCCCCAGGCTTACGCCCACGCCGTACGCCGTGCCCCCGCGCTGCGACGAGGTGACCAGCGGCGCGCCGAACAGCACGATCACCACCACCGCCATGGGAATGGCCAGCTTCTGCGCCCGCTCCACCCGCAGCGGCCGCGCGTCGCCCCCGGAACGCTCGATGGCGCCGATGAACCGCGTCATCTCGGCGTAGCGCATCTCCTCGGGCTCGCGCGGCTCGGCCAGCAGCTCCTCGGGCGTTTCCACCAGCCCCGGCACGCCCAGCGTGTCGAAGCGGGTGGCCTTTTCGGTGCCGTCGGCGAGCAGCTCGCGCTTCCACCCGTCTTCCAGCCGCCACCCGCCGCGGGTGCGCCACACGGCGCGGCGCGCCAGCAGGTGCATGCCCGGCGCCTTGGCGGTGGCGTTGCGCTCCAGCACCAGCTCGGTGATCTCGCCGGCCCTGGGCTCCAGCCGCCGCGCGCTGAGCACCCCCTCGCGCTCCGTCTGGAAGACGAAGTTGATGCGCGGCCCCGTGTCGGTCGCGCGCCCCGGCTCGATGAGCTCGGCGCGCTTGCGCAGCGTCACCGGCACCAGCTCGCCCAGCGCCAGCGCCCCCGCGGCGATCACCACGGAAAGCACGCCGATGGGAAGGAAGATGCGGTAGAAGCTGATGCCTCCCGCCTTGGCCGCCGTGATCTCCTGGTGCCGCGTCATCCCGCCGATGGTGAACACCGTGGCCACCAGCGCGGCGATGGGAAAGGCGTACAGCACGAACAGCGGGAACTGGTAGGCGTACGACAGCGCCAGGTTCTTCATGGCGATGCCGCGGTCCATGTACGTGTCGATGTTGTCGGTGATGTCGGCGATGATGAACAGCAGCGGCAGCCCCGTCGCCAGCGGGATGAAGGTGAAGATGAACTGCCGCAGGATGTAGCGGTCAAGCAGCCGGGTCATCGGCTTGCCCCCCAGCGCAGGCGCAGCCCGCGCAGCACCTGCAGCACGCCGTCCCACATGCCGCTGCGTGCCGTCGACGACTCGCGCCCCATGGTGGCCAGCCCGATCAGCCCCACCACCGTCATCAGCGCGTTCATCACCCACATGGCGAAGAGCGGGGTCACGTAGCCGCGCCCGGCCAGCGACTCGCCGCCGATCAGCCCCACGTAGTACAGCGAGAACACCACCATGCTGGTGGCGATCACCATTCCGATGCCGCCGCCGCCGAAGCGCAGCGCCAGCGGAGCGCCCACGATCACGAACACCAGCGAGGCGAGCGCAATGGAGTACTTCTTGTGAATTTCCACCTCGTAGTTGCGCATGCTTTCCTCCACCTGCTCCACCTGCCGGCGCAGGTTGGCCAGCGCGTCGGCGGTGCGGCGGGTGCGCGACGCCACGGTGCTCTCGGGCATGTAGCTGTCCAGCGCCAGGGCCGTGCCCGGGTCCGCGGCCTTTCCGGTGACGGCGAACTCCAGGTCCGCCAGGGCGGTCTGCCGCAGCTCCTTCACCGCGTCGCGGCGCTGGCGGGCGAGGGTGTCGATCTGCGACTGCAGCATTCCCACCGTCATCTCGCGGTCGCCCCGGTAGCCGTCGGGCCGGTCGTTGCGCGTGAGCTGGTTGCTGATCCCCGGGATGCCGAACACCTGCCGCTGGAAGTACACCCGCCGGAAGCTGGCCGGGTCGTCGGACGCCACCTCGCGGGTGTGCCCGTCGTACAGCTGCATGATCATGTCGGAGCCGTTGGCGCTGAACATGGCCCGCCCCGAGTCGGCGAAGATGGTGCGCATGCGCGTGGCGTTGGTGACGTCGTAGATCTGCACGTCCCACATGCGGTTGGTGCCCGGCTCGATGCGCCCCGCGCGCAGGTACAGCACGCTGCCGCCGGTCTGCGGCGAGATGCGGTTGAGCGTCTGCTCCTGCAGCAGAAAGGTGGGCGTCTTGCGGCCGATGTCCACGATCAGCTGGCTCCAGCGGTGGTTGGCCTCGGGGAGCACCCGGTCGTTGAACACCACCATGGCGCCGGCGATCACCCCGGCGGCCACCAGCAGGGGGGCCAGCAGGCGGCGGAGGTCCACCCCGCTGGCCTTGAGGGCCGTGATCTCGTTTTCCGCCACCAGGGTGGAAAACGTGTACAGCACGGCCACCAGCACCGCCATGGGAAAGGTGAGGGCGATGGTGGCGGGAAGCGCCAGGGCAAAGAACTCCAGGATCACGCGCATGGGCAGCCCCTTGCCGGCCAGGTCGGCAAGGCGCTTGGCCAGGGTGTTGATCAGGATCACCCCGGTGAGCGCGCAGAACGAAAAAAGAAACGGGCCCAGGTGCGCCCGCATCAGGTACCGCGTAAGGATCTTCATCCGCTGAATCCGGGCCTTGCCCCTGAAAGGGAACGGCTCCTAAGTATACGCGCGCGGAAGGGGCGGCGCCAAGCCGCCGCCGGCCTTTCGTCCCACTCCCCCGACCTGGCGAGACTCCTTGATACCAACGCGCGGGCGCGCCCGTTCCGCGGCGGCGGCTTTCACGCTGCTGCTGGCCTCCTGCTCGCGGCCCGCCCCGCCCCCGCCGGAGTTCAGCGAGGCGCGGGCATGGACGCACCTGACTGCCCAGGTGGGCTTCGGGCCGCGGTACCCGGGCGACAAGGGGAGCCGGCGGCAGCTGCTGTGGCTGGTGGACGAGTTGAAGTTCCGCGCCGACACTGTCATCCAGCAGCAGTTCACCGCGCCGGGCGAGGGCGGACGGCCCGTAAAGCTGACCAACGTGCTGGCCCGCTTTCGTCCCGAGCTCCAGGACCGCATTCTCCTGGTGGCCCACCGCGACACCCGGCGCCGCGCCGACGGATCGCCCGAGCCGCTGGACCGCCGCTTTCCCACCCCCGGCGCCAACGTGAACGCGTCGGGGGTGGCGGTGCTGGTGGAGATGGCGCAGCTGCTGAAGGAGCAGCCCGCGCCCGTGGGCGTCGACATCCTGTTCGCCGACGGCGACGACTTCCGCGACGAGGCCGACTTCGCGGGCACCCGCCACTTCCTGGCGCAGATGCCCGGGTATCGCCCCCGCTACGCCGTGGTCGTGCAGGGCGTGGGCGACAAGCTGGCGGAGTTTCCGCGCGACTCGCTTTCCGTCGCCACGGCGGCCGAGGCGACGGCGCGGATGTGGGACGCGGCGAAGGCGGCGGACGCGGACAGCGTGTTCGTGCAGCGGACGGCCCCGCCCATGAGGAACGCGGGGCGGGTGCTGGCCGCGGCGGGGATCCCCACAGTGGTGGTCGCCGACCGCGAGTACGGGCCCGACAACGCGCGCTGGCACGCCATCGCCGACAAGCCGGAGTTCCTTTCGCGCGAAACGCTGGGGCTGGTGGGCCGGGTGCTGGCGACCGCGGTGTTCGGCGAGCAGCCGGCCGCCGGGGAGAACTGAGGGATGGCGGCCACCTCGCAGGAGCGCCTGGCGCTGGGCGTGGCCGCGCTCCTGCTGGCCGCCGGCGCGGTGGCGCGCGTGGCCGCGTCGGACGGCCCGGTGCCGCTGGCGGGCGCGGTGGTGACGGAGAGCGCCGTGGCGTCGCGGCTGGTGGGCGAGGTGGCCGACTCTGTCGCCCGCGCCGAGCGCAGGCGTGCACCGCTCGGCGAGGGCGAGCGGCTGGACCCGAACACCGCGACCGCGGACGAGCTGGACCGGCTTCCCGGCGTGGGCCCCGCGCTGGCCGGGCGCATCGTCGCCTGGCGTGCGGAGCGGGGCCGCTTCCGCACGCTCGCCGACCTGGACTCGGTGCCCGGCGTGGGCCCGGCGCTGCTGCGGCAGGCCGCGCCCCACCTGTCGCTGCGGCCGGCGCCGGCCGCAGCTTCGTCGCGAAACGTCTCGACGCGGTCCGCGGGTAAGACGGGCGGAGGGCGGGGAGGTGACGGGGGCGGGATCGTGGACGTCAACACGGCGTCGGCGGAGGAGCTGGCGGCGCTTCCGGGGATCGGGCCCTCGCTGGCCGGGCGGATCGTCGCCTGGCGCGACAGGAACGGCCGATTCCGCTCGCCCGAGGCGCTGGAGGAGGTGCCGGGGATCGGCCCGTCCACCGTGTCGCGCCTGCGCCCGCGGATCCGCGCTTCCCCTTGACAGGGCAGGCACTTGCGGCGAAGCTAGAGCCACCTCGCATTCCCCGAAATCTCTCCTGGCCGGGCGATGGTACGCCGGCCGGGACATTCGCCCGACACTCTGGGCCCACATGGCCGTAAGCGCTCCCGCGGACCGGATCGGCGACCAGCTGATCCACGAAGGCCTGGTTACCCGCGAACAGCTGAGCAAGGCGCTGGACGACGCCCGCAACGGCGGCAACCGCCTGGGCTTCAGCCTGGTCAAGCTCGGCTTTTTGAGCGAGCAGGACCTGGTTCGTGCCCTGGCGCGCCAGCACCGGATTCCCGCGGTAGACCTGGAGCGGGTGAAGCTGGACCCGCGCATCCTGAAGCTGGTGCCCCCCGAGATCGCGGTGAAGCACCAGGTGCTTCCCCTGCGCCGCGTGGGGCGCACGCTGACCGTGGCGATGGCCAACCCCACCGACCTGGGGGTGCTGGACGACCTGAAATTCGTCACCCGGCTGGACATCGAGCCGGTGATCGCGGGCGACTTCTCGCTGCGCAAGATCATCGAGAAGGAGTACGAGGCCTCCGACGAGCGCATCAACGACCTGCTCAAGCAGATCGAGCAGGAGGAGATCGAGGTCGTCGACGACCGCGAAGAGGAGATGAACGTCACCGCCCTGGCGGCGGCGGTGGACGAGGCGCCGGTGGTGAAGCTGATCAACGGCATCCTCACCGACGCGGTGCAGCGGGGGGCCTCGGACATCCACTTCGAGTGCTACGAGAAGGACGTGCGGGTGCGCTACCGCATCGACGGCGTGCTTCACGAGATCATGAGGCCGCCGCCCAAGATGAAGGCGGCGCTCATCTCGCGCTTCAAGATCCTCAGCGACCTGAACATCGCCGAGCGCCGCGTGCCGCAGGACGGGCGCATCAAGCTGCGGCTGGGCAAGCGGGTGATCGACTTTCGCGTGAGCACGCTGCCCACGCTGTTCGGCGAAAAGATCGTGCTGCGTATTCTCGACAAGGGCAACCTTACCCTGGACCTCGAGAAGTTCGGCATGGAGGAGCGCGCGGAAAAGAACTTCATGCGCGCCATCATGAACCCGTACGGCATGGTGCTGGTCACCGGCCCCACGGGTTCCGGAAAGACGACCACGCTGTACAGCGCGCTTTCCAAGATCAACTCTCCCGAGGTCAACATCATGACCGCGGAAGACCCGGTGGAGTACAACCTGCACGGCATCAACCAGGTGCAGGTGCGGACGGACATCGGGATGACGTTCGCCGCGGCGCTCAAGGCGTTCCTGCGGCAGGACCCCAACATCATCATGGTGGGCGAGATCCGCGACCTGGAAACCGGGTCCATCGCCATCAAGGCCGCGCTCACCGGCCACCTGGTGCTGAGCACGCTGCACACCAACGACGCCCCGTCGACCATCACCCGCATGATCGACATGGGTATCGAGCCCTTCAACGTGGCCAGCGCCGTGAACCTGATCACGGCGCAGCGCCTGCTGCGGCGCATCTGCGGCAACTGCAAGGAATCCACGACCTATCCCGAGGAGTTCCTGCGGGGTGCCGGGCTGACCGACCAGGAGATCGACGAGGCCAGCTTCTTCAAGGGCGCCGGGTGCGACACCTGCGGCGGCACCGGCTACAAGGGCCGCGCGGGCCTGTACGAGGTGATGGCCATGTCACCGGCCCTGCGCCGCATGGTGCTGCAGGGCGCCGCGACGGCCGACCTGCAGAAGCAGGCGATCGAGGAGGGGATGCTCACGCTGCGCATGGACGGGCTGCTGAAGATGAGGAAGGGCGTCACCACGCTGGAAGAGGTGATCAAGGAAACCGCGGCGTAAGCGGCGGCGCACAAACCGTTTGCGGCGGCACGGTTCTTGGCTCCTGCGAGGGCCAGCGAACGAAAATCCGCGCCGCCACTGGCTTGTTGCCGGGGGAGGCGCCTTGCACGTTGCACGGTTTCGTGCGGATCGCCCCAGGCGGGCGGCCTCGCCCGACCGGCCGAGCGACCCTCCACGGAAGTACCTGAAAGGCAATCCCATGAGCATCGCCACCGAGGCCCCGCGCGCCGCCGCCCCCGAGGCCGCCCGCAGCCTGAACCTGCGCGCCCTGCTGGAAGAGATGATCGAGCGCGGCGCGTCGGACCTTCACGTGACGGCGGGGGAGCGCCCCAAGCTGCGGGTGGACGGGCACATCACCGACAGCGGGGTGGACTACATCCTCACCCCCAAGGACTGCCTTCAGCTGACGTACAGCATCCTTACCGAGAACCAGAAGAAGCGGTTCGAGACCGAGGACGAGCTGGACTTCAGCTTCGGCATCCAGAACCTGGCGCGCTTCCGCGGCAACGTGTACCGCCAGCGCGGGTGCGTGGCCCTGGCCATCCGCCAGATCCCCTTCAAGATCCAGACGTTCGAGGAGCTGCGGCTGCCTCCCATCATCCAGAAGCTGGCCGAGAAGCCGCGCGGGCTGGTGCTGGTGACGGGCCCCACCGGCTCGGGGAAGAGCACCACGCTGGCCGCCATGGTCGACAAGATCAACAAGGAGCGGCGCGGCCACATCCTGAC
Organism: Longimicrobium sp.; assembly: GCF_036388275.1. Taxonomy (NCBI): domain Bacteria; kingdom Pseudomonadati; phylum Gemmatimonadota; class Longimicrobiia; order Longimicrobiales; family Longimicrobiaceae; genus Longimicrobium; species Longimicrobium sp. The sequence continues at coordinate 23,939 of NZ_DASVSF010000002.1, read as the reverse complement.
CATCGAAGACCCCATCGAGTTCATCCACCGCCACCAGGGGTGCATGGTGAACCAGCGGGAGGTGGGCAGCGACACGCAGAGCTTCGGGCGGGCGCTGAAGTACGCGCTTCGGCAGGACCCCGACGTGATCCTGGTGGGCGAGCTTCGCGACCTGGAAACGGTGCAGGCCGCGCTGACCATCGCCGAAACGGGCCACCTGTGCCTGGCCACGCTGCACACCAACTCCGCGGCCGAGACCATCAACCGCGTGATCGACGTGTTCCCCTCGCACCAGCAGCCGCAGATCCGCGCGCAGCTGGCGTTCGTGCTGGAGGGCGTGGTCACCCAGCAGCTGCTGCCCAAGGCGCGCGGCCGGGGCCGGTCGATGGCGTGCGAGATCATGGTGTGCACGCAGGCCGTGCGCGCCTGCATCCGCGACGACAAGATCCACCAGATCTACTCGGCCATGCAGGCCGGCAAGAAGCACGGCATGCAGACGCTGAACGACGCCCTGTACCAGCTGTACGTGCAGCGCGAGGTGTCGCTGGAGGAGTGCGTGAAGCGCACGTCGGACCCCACCGAGTTCCTGCGCATGGTGGGCGAGCCGGTGCCGAACTGAACGACAGTACCTAGTGCCAAGTACCAGGTACCAAGTACCAGGCACTTGGTACTTTGCACTTGGTACTTCTCCCTAACCTGACCCGCTCATGCCCGTTTTTGCGTACAGCGCCCGCGCGGCCAGCGGCGAGATTACGACCGGCGAGATCGACCTGCCCACCCGCGACGAGGTGGTGGGCTTCCTGGTGCGGCAGCGGCTGAAGCCCGTCTCGGTGAACGCCAAGGCCAAGGAGATCAACATCACCTTCGGCACGGGGATCAAGACCCGTGAGGTGGTGATCTTCACGCGCCAGTTCGCCACCATGATCAACTCGGGGTTGCCGCTGGTGCAGAGCCTGACCATTCTGGCCGAGCAGACCGAGAACAAGAACTTCCAGTCCATCATCAGCGCGGTGCTCAACGACATCCAGGCCGGCATGACGCTGGCCGACGGCATGCGCAAGCACCCCAAGGTGTTCACCGAGCTGTACGTGAACATGGTGGCCGCCGGCGAGGCGGGCGGCATCCTGGACATCATCCTGCTGCGCCTGGCGCAGTTCCTGGAAAAGAACGACGCCCTGGTCCGCAAGATCAAGGGTGCCATGACCTACCCGGCCGTCATGCTGACGGTGGTGATCCTGGCCACCACCATCCTGTTGTGGAAGGTGGTGCCGGTGTTCGCCACCATCTTCATGGAGGCCGGGCTGGACCTGCCGGCGCCCACCCGCCTGGTGCTGGCGCTGAGCTCGTTCCTGCAGAACTACATCTTCTTCATCGTGCTGGGCATCGTGGGGTTCGTGTTCGCGATCCGGCGCTGGTACAAGACCGACACGGGGCAGCTGGCCATCGACCGCTTCCTGCTGCGCATGCCCGTGCTGGGCGACATGCTGCGCAAGTCGGCGGTGTCGCGCTTCACCCGCACGCTGGGCACGCTGGTGAGCTCGGGCGTGAGCATCCTGGAGGGGCTGCAGATCACCGCGCGCACGTCGGGCAACCGCGTGATCCACGACGCGGTGATGGCCTCGCGCGCCAGCATCGCCAGCGGCGCCACCATCGCCGAGCCGCTCAAGGCGTCGGGCGTGTTTCCGCCCATGGTGGTGCAGATGATCAACGTGGGCGAGCAGACGGGCGGCCTGGACGACATGCTTTCCAAGATCGCCGACTTCTACGACGACGAGGTGGACGCGGCGGTCAGCGCGCTCACCTCCATCCTGGAGCCCATCATGATCGTGGTGATGGGCGTGGTGATCGGCGGGATGGTGGTGGCCATGTACATGCCCATGTTCGACATGATCCAGACGGCGCAGGGGTAGGGATCGGCTGGGCGATCGCGTACAACGGATTTGATCTTCGTATCTCAGTGGATTAATCCGATGTCGGCGAATGGACGTGTATCCCGAGCACAGCCCGGAGGCGCGGAGGAATGTTCTCCCGGGGTTCCGCCGCCATCTATCCGACAGCCCCTGTGCACGTAACGTACTGACACAGATGCAGTTGCGCAGAAGGCGCCAGGGAAAACTCTGGCGCCTTCTGCTGTCCTGGTATTTGCATTTCACATGGAGCAACATCCGGCCGCGACAGAATCGGATGTCGCTCGCACGAGGGAAACCGATCTGCGGCTCGCGGCGTATGCACAAGGAGGCGCGGCAGGCAGGAGACCGCGCCCAGAGTGTCAACCACAGCGAGGCAGCAGATGGTAAAGATACCGGGCGGGATCAGCATCCGGGACGTGGAGAGTTCGCTGCGGATTCAGCGCGAGCTCCGAAGCCTCGGGCTCACTTCGGCCACAGAGATGGCGATCCTGGAGGACCGACTACGCTTCGAGGGTCCGATGGCCCAACTGATCCGTGAAGCCGAGACGCGGCAGGAGATGATGCGGCTGCACAATGACGTCAGTGGCGCGCTGAGCTCGCTCGTGGATCGGGCAGAGTTGATTCGGGAGTACGCCGATCGGGCGGTGAGCAGCTCGAGCTTCGCGTCGGTGCTCGCGATGAGCGAAATAGCGCGCGAAGCCGCCTCCCGAACGCCCAATCTCCCGATCGAGGGCATCCTCGCCGCGCAGGAGCGATGGTTTTCGTCGCTCACCACTGTGATAGCCCAGACGTCCATTCGCGCCCTCACGGAACGTTTGGTGGTGCCGACGCCCGACTTCGGCTTCCGGATACACAACGCACTCGACGCCGTCGCGTTCGCTTTGCCGACCGCCTTCGATGACATGCGGGACCGGATTCCAGACTGGGCACACGCAATCGCGGAGGACCTGGCCGAGCAAGCGGAGGAGAGCTTCAACGCTTGCGTCGACAACCGCAGCATCGAGCAGTATTTCCTCGACCTGCTCGGCTCGCTGGGCGTTCCGGACGCGGCCCGGCGGCCGCTGACGTTGATTCTGATCGTCATGCTTCCGGTGGCCGCGGAGTTCTCCGGATACGAGTGGGGTCGCTGGCGTGACGGGGACGCGCAGGAGGAGGTGCGCCAGCGCGAGATTTCACTTGGGCAGCATGTGGAGGACCTAGGAGCGACCCTGGACAGCCTGCTGCAGATCGCCGAGAACCCGCCGCGGCCAGCGAGGGTCATACGGTCCGCCTGGCTCCGCGATGGTCCCAGCACCACGGCCGGCAAGGTTGGCGCGGTACTCGCGCCCGGTAGCGACCTCATCGTCTACGAGCGAAAAGGCGGCTGGCTCCGCGTCCAGGTGGAGTTGGTACCTGGCGAGGTCAGAAGCGGTTGGGTGTTCGGGAGGCTCGCACGCTACCGATAGGCGGAGGTTTTTCTTGCCCACGCCGCCGCCACCTTCAGGCGGCGGCGGTTCCCGTGCTTCGAGGGTGGGCTCCGCCCCCGCGTCCTCGTTCGAGGGCACCCCCACGTCGCTCACCAAGTGGCGCATTAAGCCGTTGCTCAGCTCGCGCCCGGCGTGCGCTACCAGGTACGAGACTCCCGGCTCGCCGATCCCGGCCATGAGCCGAATCCTGCGCAGGAAGAGTCCAGCCAGAGGCAGGTCCAGGCGGTGCAGTTCCCGCCACGTGGCGCGCTGGCCCTCCGTCAGCGCTTTCCAGCGGGTGGGAGGCTTGTCCGGGGGGATGGATGCGGGCGCATCGGAACTACCGCGTGTTCTGGGATGGGTGGGATGCACCGGCCGCCGCGGCCATCCTTGGCGATCCGCAACCGCCGGGCCGAATGCCGCCGCTCGCCTCGATGGCAAGCCGGGCATAGGCTCCATTCGTCCCTGTCCCTCCGGCACCCGCGTCCTCCACTAATGGACGAACCGCTGAACCTGATAAACCGTTTACGGAGAGTGGCCCGCAAAATTAAGAGAAGACACTACTAGGACGTGCACGGCGCGGCCGAGAGCCAGAGGAAGCAGATGTCACCTGTGGTCGTGCGCCAAAATGCTGGACACCTGTTTCTCAGAGCATTACATTACTATGCATGTTCACGTGTACATATGTTCTTTTAACCATGTTACGCGAGCCCACCCCCGAAGCGCAGGCTCCGCCCCCGGGCTGCACCGATCCTGCCAAGGTCGAGCGCCTCCGGACGCGCCTGAATGCGGACGTCGTCGAACGAATCGTGGACGAGATGCGGGTGCTGACCGACGCGACGCGGGTACGCATCGTCTGGGCACTGACACACGAACGGGAAATCTGCGTCTCGGAATTCGTCGAACTCCTGCACCCGCTCAAGCAGTCCTCCGTTTCCCATGCGTTGTCGGCGCTCCGGTCGGCCGGTGTCGTCCGCAAGCGGCCGGAAGGGAAGGTGGCCTACTACTCCTTGAAAACCGATACAATCCGGGACTTCCTCAATGAGCGAATCGACAAAGCCACGCGCGCCTAACCCGCGCTCGGCGGAGGGCGCAGCTCCGCAGCCAGGTGCCCCGCCGGTGCTTCTCGTGCACCCTCCGGTGTATGACACGCGTTTTCCTTGGGGAAAGTGGCAGCAGGCGCTGTCGCTCTTACGCTACGCGGCGTTGCTGCAGGCCGACGGAGTTGTGGTGAAGTACCTAGACGCGCTAGCGATGCCGAAGGGAAGTCGCCTTCGCCGTGAGAAGTGGGGCAATTTGGATCTCGATGGGCAGCGGGTGGATCGGTGGAGGTACGGGCGGGCTCGGTCTGAACTGGCCAGGGTGATGCGCTCGCTCCTCAATGTGGGACCCGCACCGGCGCGGGTCGTGGTGGAGTGCGGTACGAGCTTCTGGTGGCGTGGAGTCCGCGAGGTCGCTGAACTCGCCGGCGAAGCGTTTCCGCGCGCCACGATCGAGGTCGTTGGCCCCTATGCCGCCCTGTTTCCGGACCACGCGGCCACCGTTGCGGGCGCTTTGCCCATCACCCTACCGGACGACACCCTCGCCAGATCTCCTTCCTGGGGGCTCCCAGCCGGCAAGTTGGCGATCGGGTACCTGCATACAGCAGGCGGAACGAGGAGCGCGGACCAGGTGTTGGGGGACATTTTTACAGCCTCAAAGCACGGGACCACCCTGTTCGCGTTCGCGGAGCACGGATTAGCTGGCAGCCACCCGGACCTCCTCACCTCCATTCTCGAGCAGGTCGTCGCACGCAAACCGCGTCGAGTATCCTTCGTCTCGAGCGGGACTCTGGCCCCCGACGAGCTCATAGCCCACCCGCACCTGCCGGAGCTGATGCGGAAGGCTGGATTCCGCCAGCTGTTCTTCGCGGACGACCGCAACATCCCGGAAGGCGGGACGGAGCGCTTCATCGAAGACTGCACCCGGGCTGCGATGCTCTGCCACAAGGCCGGCTTCCGCGCACGCAGCGATGAACTCGCAGCGGGAATCTGCTTGGGACGCCCCGGCGAAGACCTGGACGAACGCGCCCGCGTGTTGACGGCTGCCTCCCACGCGCTGGGCTCCGTCGTGGTGTGGCCCTACCAGCCCGCCGCGGCTGAAATGCCAGGGAGCGATCCGGAAGACATGAACGGGAAGCTCTTCCCGCTCCGGGCGCAAAACGGCGCCACCTACCGCGACTACCTGAACGTGCTTGGCCTCGCAACCGTACTCAACGCCAAGTACCGCGAGCATACGTTCGATTTTCTGGGAGACTCTCTGATGGCTCGACTATTCCGCGACAGCCTCGCGCGGGAGGCGTGGAATCCCGAGCAGGCCGTAAAGGGCAGCCTCCAGCTTCCCGCGCCTCGTCACCGCCTGCGGGGTGCGGCATGAGCGCCATCCACGTACCCGGCGCCCCGGCACTCAGGCAACCGGAGTTGGTGGGTTCGGATAGCCTCTACGTGCCTAGCGGACCCGCGGGGTTCCGGCGCGTACTGCTGCTGAACCCGCCTGTCTACGACGCCCAGTACTGGGCACGCTGGAGCCAGCCCGCCGGCCTGCTCAGGATCGCGACCTATCTCCGCACCCAAGGCTATGACGTCACCCTCATCGACTGCATGGAGGCCGACGCCAAGGGGTTCGTAACCAAGCGGCGGCACAAGGCTGTCGAGGGGCCGGCCGCCTATGTGCGGGGCGACATCAGCCGAGCCATCTGGCACTTCGGGCTGTCTTGGGATGAGGTCAGGCAGCGCATGGGGTCCATGCCTCGCCCGGACGAGGTGTGGATCGGCTCGGTGATGACCTATTGGTGGGAAAGCACCCGAGACGCGGTGCTCCTCGCGCGGGAGCTGTTTCCGGGCGCCCGCATCTGCGTTGGTGGGATTTACCCCACCCTCGCGCCCGACCACGCGGCCCGGAACCTGGGCGGCGCGGACTATGTTTTCATGGGCGAACTCAAGGCGGCCAGCGAGTGCCGAACCGACCTCTCGCTTTATGAGACGCCCCCGACGTACGCGATCCTCACCAGTAGCCGCGGTTGCCCGTGGGACTGCAACTACTGCGCGGCGAGAACCCTGAACGGCGGCTCCAACAAGGTCCGCGGCCGCGAGGCCGAAGACGTTGTCGACGAGATCGAGGACAAGATGCGCCGGTTCGGGATCCGGCACTTCGGCTTCTACGAGGATAACGCGCTCGTGCTGCGCGGTCATTTGAAGCGCATCTTGGAACTGATCATCGAAAGGGGCCTGAAGGTCACGCTCTATGCGCCGGAAGGGTTCGAAACGCGCCTGCTGGACTATGAGACGCTGCGGGTGATGAAAAAGGCCGGGTTCCGGAAAGTGCACCTCCCGTTCGAAACGCTGAAGTGGGAGACAAATGAAGGATGGAACCGCAGGCACGCCAGCACCGCCTCTTTCGAGGCGGCGCTCGATGCAGCCATCCGCGCGGGGTTCAAGCCGCGGACTGAAGAGATCAACGCGTTCGTCCTCTTCGGCCTTCCGGACGACAACCTGCAGGACATCATGGACGGCGTCACCTATGTCCACCACATGGTCGGGTCGGTGATCCCCATGCTCTTTACGCCGGTGCCGGGCACCAATGTGTACCGGGAGCACGCGGAGTATCTGCACGGCGAGATGGGCTGGGATCTCCAGCACCTGAACGGCAAGCTGCTGCCGTTCCTCGAGTACAACCAACGCCGCTACACCGGTCTCAAGGCCTCTGACTACCTGCAGCTCGAGGCGCTGATGTCGATCCTCAACAACGGCAAGTTCCTCTCGCGCGCAATCGACCTGTGCGATAGCAGTGCGGGAAGTCGGGCGTTCCGGAGTGCCGCGCTGGAGAACCGCACCCGGACGGCAACGAATTGGACAGTAGCCGAAGCGCCGCTAGCATGCCTCGGCGGCGCGTCCCGTGCGGATTGACGCAAAACGGCGTCGCGGCTATGCTTTCCCCTCTTGCCCCGGCCCGTCTCTTGGATTGCCCTGCCCGGCGTGGAGGGTGAAGCCCCTGAACCGCCGCAATGGTCATCGTGCCCACGAAGAAAGCCACGGCTAAGACGTCCCGAACCCCCCGTCGGCGGGAGCCGCCTCCGCCTCCTGGCGACGGGTCCCGCCGCGTTTTCATCCTTGGCGCGGGGTTCAGCTACGCCGCGGGATTCCCGCTTGCAGCCCAATTGCTCAGGCGTGTCTACGAACGCCTCCCGCGCGGAGCCCAGACGGAGCTTCACCGCACCCTCGAGTTCCTCTACCCGGAAGTCGGGGTGGCGAAGTCGATCGACGATGCGCTCGGAAAGGTCTGGGTGGAAGACCTGATGAGCCTTCTCGACGTCAGTGAGCAGTTCAACGCGCGCCTACCTACCACCTGGCTCCGCTCCTCGCGCATCCGCAATCTTCGCAGCCAACTGCTTGTCGCTATCGCCGATCTGATGATCGACTGCCAGGTGGACGCGGAAACCCGCGAGACGTACGCGTACGTTGACCGTTTCGTGAAACGGCTTTGGCCGACGGACACGGTGATCACTTTTAACTGGGACGTGCTCCTCGAGCGCCGCCTCGTCCGCAACGGAATCGCGTTTGGCTACAAGTCCCGCGACAAGGGTCAGGCCATCCAGCTCCTGAAGCTCCATGGTTCAATTGATTGGCGCCACGGCGAGATGCTGGACTCCGTTCGCCACCTCCACCAGGTGCACCGCCAGCTATTCCAGCTCCCCTGGGACCGCTTGATGGAACTGCGGCAGGGCGGTCACCTGAACGACGCTCCTCCTTACGTCGTCCCGCCAACGTTCTTCAAGGATCTCCAGGGGTCGACAGACCTAGAGGAGCTCTGGGTTACAGCGTTCCGCAAGGTGGTTCTCGCCGACGAGATCCACTTCTGCGGCTACCGCCTGCCGCCGGAGGACATGTACGCCCGCTCCGTGCTCCGCCGGGCGATCCGTCAAAACCTCAAGGACCGAAACAAGAAGGGGCGGCCCGCTCCGACCATCACGCTCGTCAATCCCGACGAGACGGGCGAGGTTCTGATACTCATGCGAAAGTTCCTGGACCGCTCCGTCAAACCTGAGACGGACAGGTTTGAGCTTTCCCGCTGGGGACGATAATCCTTTTCACCAACTCCATTTCGCTACTATGACCTCGCCCACACTCCGCGACGACGGGTCGTTCGACATCCCCGTTACCGAGGCCCACGTCGGGGCCGGCCTGCTAGACAGTCTTTCCAGCGGGATGTACCCAGACGTCTACGACATTCTCCGAGAGTATATCCAGAACGCTATCGATGCCCATGCCACCACGGTGCGCGTGTCCGTGAGCAAGCACGAAGTCACCATACTGGACAACGGCGAGGGCATGGGCCTGGAGGATCTCGACAACGCCCGGAAGGTCGGTGTATCCGGAAAGCCCGGCACCGGCAAGATCGGGTTTCGGGGCATCGGCGTGTACTCGTCATTCGCCGTCTGCGACCAGGTCGAGATCGTGACGCGTCCGAAAGGCGGAGCCGAAGCGTTCCGCCTGGTTTTCGACCATGCCGCCATCAGAGCTGAAACCGAGCGCGTCTCGGGCGGCCGCCGCAACACCCCGCCGCTCTCCGCAACCCTCGACCGGCACACCCGCATCTTCCCGGCTGACACCAAGTCGATGCCCAAAGATGCCGGTGATGGCTCGTTCACGTACATCCGGCTGCTCCGTCCCACCCAGCACTTCCGCACCCGCCTCAACGATGAGGAAAAGGTCCGGCGCTACTTGACGTCACGCGTGCCGCTCGACTTCCCCGAATTCGAGATGGACTCGGCTGGTACCCCGAAGCCCCATACCGGCTTCGCGCACGCTGCCGAGGTGCGCGCGGAACTGAAGGCCTGGGTTCCAAGCCTGAACCTCGTTAAGGTGCACTACCGGTTCGGTAGCGGGCACGAGCAGCTATTCACGCAGCCGCCGGTCGATGACGTGCTCCGCCCCGTGTTCCGTGTGATCCAGACGAAGGCGGGGGTGAGGCTAGCCTTCCTCTGGGCATGCGTGAGCCGCCCGCGCAACCAGCTTAGCCCCGAAGAGGCCCGCGGCTTCCAGATCCGCTTCCGCGGGTTTGGGATCGGGAACCGGCGGTTCCCGAAAGTTTTCTGGCCCTCGCGGGGCGGCGGACAGCTGTACGAGTGGGTCACAGGCGAGATCTACGTTCTTGACGAGACGCTCGTGCCCACGGTGGACCGCGCCAACTTCGAGGAAGGCGACAACCGCGACCGCTTGTTTGACCACCTCAAGGAAGTGTTCGACGAGTTCGAAAAAGTGGTCGGCCGGCGTCGCGAAGCATTGCGGTCACTCGAGCGGGTGACCGCGGACCTGCGCTCCGACGATCAGGCGACGAGAAAAAAAGGGCAGAAGGAACTCAAGAAGTCGATCGGCTCTCTCGATAAGCTGCGCGAGGACTTCGCACGCGACCCGCAACTCTCGGTCGCCGAACTGCTCGATGAGGAGGGGATTCAGATCTTGGACGCTCTCGGCATTCTGGACCAAGTCAACGATCCCTCCCAGATAGATTTTTCAGACGTCAGTCGCCCTGCCATCGAGAAGAGCACGGGCGGCAGTGAGCCTGAGAAGGTGGCGGAGCCCGGGTCGCAGACCGGCTCAGATACTCAGGGACACGAGCACGGGACGGACGACGCGTCCGATGAGGATGAAACCGGCACGGGCGACGCCGACGGAGGGAGCAGCGACGGAAGCGGCACCGGGCACGGAGCATCGGCGGATGACGATCCCGAGCCGCCCTCGATCGTGGAGACGTTGCTTGGACTCCGCGACTGGCCGCTCGGCGCAGAAGCCATCTTCCGCGAACTCGAAGGGGCCCTCCGCTCTGCGTTCAGCGAAGCCGAGTTCCGCACGGCGCGCCGCGTCGTCCACGAACGGTTTACTGACGCCGAGGATGTCCTCGACGATCGGGACTAACCACTCTCGAACGTCCCACGAAGAGAGGAGCGCGCGGACCCGTTCGGCCCGCGCGCTTCAGGGTGGCTACATCCCGCGTTCTGTGCGGCCGCCGGCGACTTTAGGAATGCCTGCAGTTCGTGCATGTCACGCGCCTTCGAGCAGCGCGACAGGTCATTGCGCCGGGCGCGCTCCCTGCGGGTTGAGCGACATGCCACACAACTTGGGCTCAATCGATGAGCGAACCGTCAACCCCGCTGGACGGGGCAGAGGCACGAGAACTATCAGATGCGGCCCAGCGGCTGCTCGCGGCTTTCCGCCACCACTGGACGCATCCACAATTCAGGCCTGAACACCGCGGGTACAATTCCGCACGGGTCTGGACAGAGGCGTCTGAAGACGCAGTAGTTTGATTGTTTGCGGTCCCGCCCCGGCACTCAAAACCGTGCACGTTCGCACCCCGGGACGAATCCCGGATTTTTCCGGTTGTTGGACCGGCGCGTTCAATAAAATCACGCGAGGTCCGGGAGTTGATCCTCGTCCACGTTGCTCTAAGTAGCAGTCCCATTCGCCTATCAACCGAGCATGTGTGCTAAAGGACGACAGTGGAGCCGATAAGATGATCCCGCTTGACATCGTAGCTTTCCATGAAGCAGGTCACGCCGTCGCGGCCCTGGTACTCAGGATTCGTGTGGACAAGGTTTCCGGAGTGGCTTCCAAGGGGCGTCGCAAGAACGAAGAAACGAGCGGTCACTGTAACATCGCGGCCCCGTGGCCGCGTCAAGGGCAAGGTGTGGGCGCCCCCATCGACTATGCTAAGTGCACGCCCGAACAATGCCGAGACGTTGCGATCTACCACCTTGCGGGCGGCGAAGCCGAACGAATGTTGCGCGAGAAGCGTTATCCGGACCAGCTAAGGGTAAGCGCGGAGGGGCACGAGGATGTCATTGTTGCACATCGGGCCGCGGTCGAGTGGCGTCGGCAGTTGGAAGGAACAATCCCACCCGGGAACTCTGGAGATGACGTTTTACAGTTTCGATGCAAAGCCCGAGAGATGATCCTGGAGCACTGGAGCGCTGTGGAAGCCGTCGCCAATGCCCTGATCGGAAAAACAATCACGGGTGCGGAGGCTCGCAATCTTTTTGAGGCGGCAACGTCTTCATAATTCGGCGGAGGCGTGGATAAACGCCCGGAAGCAGCGGCAGAACGTGCGAGAAGCCCAATGAGGTGGAACAGGTCTTACGTCGGCCAGCGGGCGGCACGGACCGCTGTAGACGATAGTGGCGGGCTAGCGGCGCACATTGTACCCCAATTACGCCGGGCCGGGGCGGTCGCTTGATCTGTTACGGGCGAACCCGCAGCTGCAGCAGCCAGCGATACGCAATTAACCGGATTGCGAAACTTCGGACGTACGAAAAGGAACCCGATTATACCTACGCGAATTAGATGTTTTGTAGGCCGTGCTGCAGGTTCGATGGACCGAAGGGCTCCGTAAGGCAACCGCCTCGCGGAGCCTTCGCTCATCATTCGGGGCTCCTTCCGCACGGTGACGATGTCCAGGGGACCGCCGAGGGGCGAGAAATGAAGGAACCGAAGCGGTGGGTCGCGGCGGGATACGAAGAGGTGGCGGAGCGTCATGCCGAGTGGGCCGCAGGCACGCGGGTGGGCGAGCGCATAGAGTACGCCTCACGCGTTCTTGCGTGGCTCGCACCAGGCTCCACCATCCTGGACGTGGGTTGCGGGGCCGCTGGCGTTTCGACCCGGATGCTCGCCGCGCCCCACCGGCTGGTGGGGCTCGACTTGGCGTGGAGCAACCTGGAGCTGGCACGCCGCAACGTTCCCGCGGCGGCGTTCGTTCAGGCGGACATGGGCGAAGTTTCGTTCCGCCCGGCCAGCTTCGACGCCGTAGTCGCGTTCTATTCCATCTTCCATCTCCCCCGGGCGGAACACGGGCCGCTCCTGTCGTCGATCGCCGGCTGGCTGAAGCCGGGAGGGCTGCTCGCGGCGGCCTTTGGAACGCGCGACGTGGCGGAAGGCGTAGAGGATGACTGGCTCGGTGTGCGCATGTTCTCCAGCAGCCATCCCCCCGAAACCACCGTTCGGCTGGTTCGCGACGCCGGACTGCGCGTCATCGACGCGCAGATCCGCACCGAGGACGAGGACGGCGTGCCGGTCCCCTTCCTCTGGGTGCTGGCGGCACGAAACGCGTGAGGGCCCGCCCGCGCGGGGCCGGCGGTCGCCGGGGCGCCGGCTTCGCTCGGCTGCCCGGCGGGTGCGGAACGGTTCAAACCATCGTCGCGCAAGCGGCATCCGAGTGACGCTGGCCGGGGACGGGTGGATCTCACGGCAGCAACCCTTCCAACCCCGGATCGCGCGCACGATGAGAGAGCCTACCACCGCTCGCCGCTGGATGCGCCACCCGGACCGGCGGCCCGGCCGCCGTGCATGGTGCCGTGGAACCCGCCGCCATCTCGCCTGGGGTCTCCTGTCGTGGAGCCTCGCGGTGAGTGGCCGCCCCGCATTCGCCCAGACGGCGGCCGCGGCCCCACAGCCGACCACGTATTTGAACCTTCCCCTCGACGTGGCGGCGCGGCCGGTCCCCCAGCTCGTCGCCGGCGAGGACGGGCGGCGCTACCTGCTGTACCGGCTGTACGTCACGAGCTGGCTGGACGTGGATCTGCGCTTTCGCTCCGTGGAGGTGCTGGACGCCGCCACCGGCCGCGCGCTGGCCAGCTACGATGCCGGCGCGCTATCCGACCCGCGGCGGCAGCGTGTGACCCGGTGGATCGAGAGCGACTCGATCTCGCCCGCAAACCTGGCGCTTCCGGCCGGCCGCACCTCGACGATCGCCGTGGGGATCTCGCTCGCCGCCACCGATGCGCCACCCGCCGCGCTTCTTCACCGCATCACCTTCGACACCGTCCCCACGATCCGGATTCAAACGGAAAGCGGAACCCCCACGGAAACCCTGGTCGCCACCTCGGAGCCGCTCCACGTGGAGCGGAGCCCTCCCCCGGTGCTTTCGCCCCCGCTTCGCGGCAGCAACTGGCGATGCAGCAACGGGCAGGCCCTGAGCAACTCGCACGCGGCGCTGGTGATCCAGGACCTGCGCCTTCGCGTGCCGCAGCGGTACGGCTGCGACTTCCAGCGGGTCGATTCTGCCGGAAGCATTCTGCCCAACCCGTTTCCGAACGACATCACGAACGAGATGTTCTACGGGTACGGGGCCGAGGTACTCGCGGTCGCGGACGGCGTGATCGTCTCGGTGCAGGACGGCATTCCCGACAACGTGCCGCAGGCCGACGGCCGGACCCTCATGCCGGTGCCGCTGACCAACCGGACCAACCCGGGAAACTGGCTGGCGCTGGACCTGGGCAACGGCCGCTACGCGTTCTACGCGCACCTCGTCCCCGGGTCCATTCGCGTCCGTCCGGGCGAGCGCGTGGTGCGCGGGACCGTGCTCGGCAGGCTGGGCAACTCCGGCAACAGCGTGGGACCGCACCTGCACTTTCACGTGGGTGACACGCCGTCGCTCAACGGAACGGAGGGCCAGCCGTACGTGTTCGACCGCTATTGGGTCCTCGGCCGCGGCCAGCCGAACCCGAAGGAGCGGCCTTCGGAGCAGGCGATGACCGTACCGCTGGACGGTGCCGTCCTTGCTTTTCCAACGAAATGCCCCGGAGACTCTCCGCGCGCCGTTCGCCCTCCCCCGCGCGCGGAGAGTCGCTGCGGTTTCATGGAGCGCTCCTCACTCCTACATCTGAGGCGGCGTTCCAGCGCCTTTTCATTGCGGCGCGGTGGCGCTGGCGCTCCGTGCGTCGTCGGCACGCAGCTCCTCCAGCGCCTCGCTCCAGCGCGGCGCGCGCACGGCCGAGGCGTTCTCGGCCACCAGCCGCTGCAGGGCTGCGCGGTGCGCCGCCTTCTTGGCGCCGGCAGCGGCGACGGGCATGTCCGGGCGCACGCCGACTCCCTCCCAGTTGCCATGCGTGATCGCGCTCTCCAGCCGCGCGGTGGGGACCGCCACCGCGAAGTGGGACCCCAGCATGACCCAACCGCCCGGGTTGGCCCCTCCCCGCGTCTGCTCACCCACGACGACGGCGCGACCCAGCGCCTGCAGGTCGTACGCTAGCGCCTCGGGCGCCGAGAAGGTGCGCCCGCTGACCAGCACGTACACGGGCTTGTCGAGGTAGCGCGGCCCCGCCACCCGTGCCGGCGTCCACAGATGCGCGGTGTCGCCACCGCGGCGGTGGAGCGTGCTGAGCAGCTTCGGCTCGGCGATGAAGTACGAGGTGACCAGGGCTTCCATCGCCGCGAACCCGCCTCCGGTATTCCGCAGATCGATGATCAATGCGTCCGTCTGCGCCAGGAACGACATCGCCGTGGCGAGGGCGCCCCCGGCCAGCTCCGGATTGTCGAAGCGCCCCATCTCCACGTAGCCCACGTTGCCGTCGAGCCGTTCGACCGCATGGAAGCCGAAGTTGCGCCACTGCGCATTCTCTAGGTCGCGCGCCGAGTCGGCGGCGGTCAGTCCGGCGTCGGGGGCCGCCGTGCGTGGGGTCGCGCTGAATTGCACCTGCAGGTGCTTGTCGCCGGTCCCGCGGCGCAGGTCGGCGGTCAGCGAGTCCGACAGCGCCGAAGCGGTTTCGAGGCGGCGATAGCGTCCGGCGCGCACACCCTGGCGCACCGCCCGGGCGGCGGCGGTGCCCTTGTCGGCAAAGACATATCGCGCTTCTACGGTTTCGGCGGCGGCGAGCGCCACCGAGTCGCGCGTAGCCGGCGTGACCGGCATGTCGGCGCGCCGCTCCTGCCCGCTGGCGGGAGTGAAGGACCAGGCCGCCGCCACCATGGCGAGGGCGGGGATGCGGAGTGCGGAGGAGCAAGGCTGGATGAACATGATCGCTCGCGGTGCGAGGAGGGTCGAAGCCACGTGAACAGCAATGAGACGAGTGCCGGGGCGATTGCGTTTACCTGGCGGGCTCCGCGTGGGCTCCCGGCGTCCCGCTCCTCCCCGTCCCGTGGCCGCCCGAATAAACGTTTGCGTCGCATCCCCCATCCTACCTGGGCTCTCGTATCCCGCTGCGCCCCTTCGCGTCAGGCGATCGATGACCCTGCTGTCGCTGTTCACGGTGGCCCTCGTGCTTGCACAGGACACCGTACGCCCGCCGGAGATCACCCCGGAAATCACCCGGCTGGCAGACTCCATCGCGGCGGCGGAGTTTGCCCGCGACAGCCTCGGCAGCATCACCGTGGCGATCGTTTCCGGGCCGTCGCTCGCATGGACCAGGAGCTACGGCTTCGCGGACCGCGCCCGGACCCGGCCCGCGTCTGCCGCGACGGTGTACCGCGTCGCGTCGATCACCAAACAGGTGACCGCGGTGATGCTCCTTCAGCTCGTGGAAGCGGGAACGGTCCGGCTCGACGACGCGGCAGACCGGTGGTATCCGGCGGCGGGCCAACTCGTGGACGCGAACGGCCTGAGGCACTCGCCGACCCTGGTGCAGCTGGCGACCATGACTTCCGGGCTCGTGCGGGACCCGGACGATCAGCGCCGGTCCCAGGCGGGGGACGCCCGCCAATGGGAGGGAGCGCTGGAACTCGGGCTCGCACACACCACGTTCGCGGCCCCACCCGGAACGGCCTATCAGTACTCCAACATCGGCTACGGCGTCCTCGGTGCCGCCCTCGCCCGGGCGGCAGGCGAGCCGTACCTGTCGTACGTCGAGCGCCGGATCCTGGGGCCGCTCGGGATGCGCTCGTCCGGCTTCGCGCTCACCCCCGCGCTCGAGCAGGCGCTCGCCGTGGGGGTAGACTGGGACGAGCTGTACCGCGACACGCTGAACTACGAAGACGCCGCCACGGATCACCGGTCGGGTGTCGGCTTTCGTGTGCCTGGCGGCGGTCTCTACTCCACCGTGGGAGACCTGGCGCGCCTCGTGGCGCTCCAGATCGGACACGGTCCGGCCGGGGTGCTCGGGCCCGGGGCCCTGGCGCTCCGCCAGCGCGTGCCCGTCGCCTCCTCTTCCGCGCTGGACTACGGCTACGGCCTCGGTACCCAGGTATACCGCTGGGGCGACACGACCGCGGTGGGCCACTCGGGAAACCTGGCCGGTTATACCGCGCAGGTGCTGTACGACCCGGCGCTGAAATTCGGCGTGATCGTGCTTCGGAGCGCCGCGGGTGGGGAGGCGAGTGCCGGCCGCCTCGCGGGGCGGATGTTCAGGATGGTTCGCCGAACCGGCCCCGCAGGGCCGGGAACCTGATCCGGCGGAAACCGGCTCGCGATGCCACCGGCGCGTCTCACGTCGCCGACGCTCCCGCGGTGGGGCGGTCCAGCAGCCACGAAAAGACGTTCAGGGCCAGCCGGGCGTTGTCGGTCCCGGCGTCTCCCACGCCGAAAATGGTGCCGTCGCTCCGCTTGCGCTGCGCGGTGAACAGCGCCGTCTCTCCGCTCACCACCACCCGTCCCCGGCCGTACGGGAAGGCCAGGAGCTGCCCCTGGCGCTCGCGCGGAACGCCGGGGAACAGCGGGCGTCCGGTGAGCAGGCGAGCAGACGGAGCCAGCGGAAGGAGCACGGTGGTGCCCGGGTCCGGCCGGGCGAGCGCCTGCCCTCCGTACGTGATCACCCGCCCCACGCCGGTGGTTACAGGATGGGCTCCAAGCGGAACGCCGCCCGCGCCGAACACGGTGCGCACCTTGTTCGGCGCGCGAGGATCTCCGTGCGCGGGGTCCGCCAGCACGTCCAGGCTGGATCGGACGCCGAAGGCTTCGGCCAGCCGCCGGACACGCCCGGCGAACGGCTCGTGGTCGGTAAGCAGCAGCAGGGAGCCGCCCGCGCGCACCCACTCCTGGACCGTGCGGATCTCGGCGTCCGAGAACGCGCCTTTTCCGTCCAGGTCGGTGGTGGCCCCGGCGACCACCAGGAGCTGTACGTCGGCCAGCGCCTGGGGCCGCACGGCGACGTACAAGCCGTAGACCTGGATCCGCGCTTCTTCGGCGGGCTGCACGATCCAGCGGAGGGTTCCCGGTTCCGCGGCGTTGCCCAGCCCGTGGCGGTTCCCGTGCGCCTCGTCTACCAGGATGGTGGTGGGGCGGGTGGCCACCTCGCCGAACGCGCCGGCCGGCGGACGGTACCGTGCGTCGGTAACGTGGTCTCCGCCACCGGCGCGCGGGGCCGCGAACTCGGCCATGACCACCCCCCCGGGGTAGGCGTACGGAAGCCACTGGTTCCGGCCCGGCCCCATCATCAGCAGGCAGGCGAAGGTTGCCAGCAGCCCCACGCCGACGGGCACGAGGACGTTCCGGAAGCGGGCCGACACCGCGAACTGCACGAGCGACGCGGGGACCAGCGCCAGGTAGGTCAGGAGCGCCAGCCGCGACAGCGTCGCCCTCACCGTGGCATCCGCCACCGGCCACACCGTGTGGGCGTCCGCCGGCATCAGCTCCCACCCGACGAGCCCCGCGGCCAGCGCCGCGGCGACCGCGAGCGCCACGAAAAGCTGCACCACGAGGAACTTGGCGGCGTAGACGCTGGAGATGGGGCGGGGGAGGGCACGCAGCTGCTTCCACATGTCGGTCCGGTGCTCCACGAAGAACACCATGGCCGTGATCATGATGACCAGCGTGGGGAAGGCGAGAGAAACCAGCACCGTGGTGTCGCCGATGACGCCGTCCTGCCACCGCATCTCTACCCGGCGCTCGTTCGCAAGGCGCACCAGCGCCCCCCGTACGCTCATCCACACCAGCGCCGAGAACGCGACGCCGCACGCTACGGAGACCAGCGCCAGGTGAAGGCGCCGGACCTTCCGCCATTCCGCGAGCAAGCTAGCGCGCATCGCCGCCCTCCTTCAGGAGTTGGAGAAAGTCGTCTTCGAGGGTGCCGCCGCGGCGGGCCGTTTCGTACACGTCTACCCCCGAGGCGGCGAGGGAGCGGATCGCCCGCGCTACGTCCGCGTCGGCGGCCTGCGCGAGCTCGATCCACCCTCCCGCTTCGTCTGCCGCATGCGCCTCCCCGGCCAGCACCCCGAGGGCCTGCGCCGGCGAAGCGACCCTGAGCCGCACCCGCCCCGCGCCCCCGGCCGCGGACGAGAGATCCGAGGCGGGGCCGTCGAAGCGGATCCGGCCCTGGTGAACCACGGCCACGTGGGTGACCGTCTTTTCCACCTCGGCCAGCAGGTGGCTGGAGACGATCACGGTTTTTCCGTGCTCCCGGCACAGGCGAACCAGGAGCTCCCTCATCCCCACGATGCCGACGGGGTCCAGCCCGTTGGTGGGCTCGTCGAGCACCAGGAGCGCGGGATCGTGTAGAAGCGCCGTGGCCAGCGAAAGGCGCTGCTTCATCCCCAGGGAGAAGCGGTTGACCACGATCGCCGCGGATTCCGACAGGCCGACGATCCCAAGGACCTCGTCGATGCGGGCGGCGGGCGCGCCGGTATAGGCGCGGAACACCCCCAGGTGCTCCCGCGCGGTAAGGTGCTGGTACAGCGACGGGGTCTCGATCAGGCTTGCCACCCGTGCGAGCACGGCGCGAGATCCGCGCGTGATTTCCTCGCCGAAGCACCTCACCTGGCCGCGGTCGGGAGGCAGCAGCCCCAGCATCAGCCGCATGAGGGTGGTCTTGCCCGCGCCGTTGGCGCCCAGGAGGCCGTAGATGGTTCCGCTGGGAACCTGCAGGTCGATGTCGCTCACGCCGGACCGCGAGCCGGGGTACCGGTACGTCACCCCGGCCAGGGTGAGTGCCGGCGGTGCGTGCG
Organism: Longimicrobium sp.; assembly: GCF_036388275.1. Lineage (NCBI taxonomy): Bacteria > Pseudomonadati > Gemmatimonadota > Longimicrobiia > Longimicrobiales > Longimicrobiaceae > Longimicrobium > Longimicrobium sp. Next base: position 4,922 of record NZ_DASVSF010000002.1, on the reverse strand, counting down.
GGCCCGGCGTGTCTGCCTGTGCGTGCGGTACGGCGAGGGTCATGTCCCGGGGCGGGGCGGGGGGAGAAGCGCCGGTTGGCGGGACCGGTGGGGGACGACGAACGCCTGCACGGGATGGACGTGATACGTTGCGCCCCGCAACGGAGTTTCCGCCGAATGGTTTACCGGATGGATCGCACGATCGCCATGGAGCATGGGGGGCCCCTCCGGACCTGACCGCGCTACTGCTGCAGGTGGATTTCGCCGCTGAACGTGCGGATGGTGGCCTGTGCCGCCCCCCCGTTCACCGTGAACCGCGTTTCCGTCCCGCCGCTGGTGCGCTTGACCGTGGGTGCTCTGGCGAGGTTGGTCTGGACGGTCCCGCTGTTCGTGAACAGGTTGAAGGCCGCGTTCGGGGTGCCCGTCAGCCGCATTTCGGCGCGTCCCGAGTGCGTGTCGATTTCGGCATGGCTCCCGGGCGCCAGGTTGCCCGCCAGCGACACGGTTCCCGAGAAGGTCTCGAACCTGCCGCGGGCAAAGTGCATGTCGGAGCGGATGGCGCCGCTGACGGTGACCAGCGCCACGTCGCGCGCGCCTCCCCGCAGGTCGATGTCGCCGGCCCCGGTGCGTACACGCAGCCACTCGGGGCCCCCCGCCACGTCCACGCTGCCGCGGATCGTCTCGATCCTCAGCTGCCGCCCCGCGCCGCGCGCCTGCACCGGACCGTCGATGGTGTAGACGTCCAGCGACCCGGTGAGGTTCTCCACGCGCACGGAGGGCGTCCTTCCGATCCACCCCCGGGCACCGGTGACGGTGGCCGGCTGACTTTCCCGGACCGTCCAGCCGATCGATATCAGGGCTCGCGTCCCTCCAGCCGAGCGAGCTGCACGGCGGCGAAGCGGAGCATGGGGTTGAGTGCGACGGCCCGGCGATAGGCATCCGCCGCGCCGGTGCGGTCGCCGGCAGCGCGCAGGGCGGCGCCCAGCCGCACGTGCAGCGCGGGCTGCCGCGGGAACAGCTCCACCCCCGCGCGCAGCAGCTCGATGGCCGCCGCCGAGGCGGAGTCGGCGCGCAGCAGCCCCGCCGCCGCGCCGTCCACCACGTAGCTGCTGAGGTACCCCGGCGCGCCGGGCCCCGCCATCTCCCGCAGCCGCCCCGCCGCGGCCGCGCCGCCCTGTTCCCGCGCCACCCGCTGCAGCTCGCCCACCAGCACCGGCTCGTCGGGTCCGTGGAACTCCAGCGGCACCGGGATCATCGTGTCGCGCACCGGCTCGCCGCGCAGAAAGCGCATCATCACGTCGCGGATGGCCGGCGTGGCGCCGTAGAAGTCGTGCGCAACCCCGTCGATCACCACGTGCGCGCTGTTCGGAAAGCCGCTCCGCACCTCCTCCGCGTCGTCGATCGAGGTGCGGCCGTCGTAGCGCCCGCTCATGAAGAGCGCGGGGACGGGCGAGCGCAGGGGACCGCGGAACGCCTCGCCCAGGTCCCGCACCCCCCACGCCGCCTGGAAACCGGGATCGCTGAACGGAAAGTTGATGGCGTCGCCCAGCAGCGCGCCGGGCACCTGCGCCCGGATGCGCCGCAGCCGCTCCGGCGAGACGCCGGACGCCAGGTGCATGGTGTACGTCATGGCGGTGCGCAGCGGACGCTGCTTCAACCCGGCGACCACCCCGCCGGCGATGGCCTCGTACCGGCCGGCGTCCAGGGCCGCCATCAGCATCGGCAGGCGGGTGATGAAGTCCAGCTCGCCTCCGGAGAGCGCGATCAGCAGGCGCACCTCGTCCCCGCCGATCACCACCGTCTGGCTGTCCACCCGCACCCGTGCCGGCTCCGCGTCCAGCCGTGCCAGGACGCGGCGGGTGGTGCCCACCAGGTCCGGCACCAGGGGCGAAAGGCGGGGATCGGCGCGTACCGCGCTGTCCACCCGCTGCAGCAGCGCCTGCCCGTCGCCGGGGTAGCGCCAGCGCTGGCCGGGGCCGTTCACGCCGCCCACGATCATCCGGTGCACGTGCCCGCCGTGGCGCCGAACGTACGCCAGCGCCAGGTGCGAGCCGTAGCTGTGCCCCCACAGGGTGATCCGCCCCGCGCCCAGCGCCGCGCGAATGGCCTCGAGGTCGTCCGCGCTCTCCACCGTGTTGTAGGCGGCGAGGTCCACGCCGCGCGCGCGCACCTCGGCTGCCGCGCGCCGGGCGCGGGCCCCGACGGCCTCGCGCGCCTCGGGCGAGCTCACCAGCACGTCCAGCGGCAGCTCGAAGGTGCCGGTGATGGCCAGGCTGGGCTCGGCGGTCCCGGTGCCGCGCTGGTCGAAGAACACCACGTCCGCTACGTCGCGCATCTGCATGGCGATGGGAAACGCGATGCCCGTGGCCGCGCTCAGCGCCGAGCTCCCCGGTCCGCCGGCCAGGTAGACGATGGGCGGCCCGGGATTGGGGTTGCGGCTGCGGAAGCGCAGCAGCGGCAGCCGCACCCTGGGCCCGCCGGGGTTGGCGTGGCGCTCCGGCACCGTGATCCATGCCGTCTCCGCCTCCGTGCGCTCCCCCGCTGCGCTGGTGAACGAAATCGGCGTCCACTGCAGCGGTGCGGGCTGCGCGGCGAGGGGCGGGGATGCGGTCACGGCAATCGTGGCGGCGAGAAGGAAGGCTCGGGATAGCATGCGGGCACCGCGGGTCTGGGGGAAGGGACTCGCCGGGAAGCGTGCGCCTCCGGCGATGGTACTGGACCGTCCGGAGGCGACTCGTCCTTCCTGGGGAAGCCGCCTTGGCCACGCTCACGGCGGAGGCGTGGCCAGGTAGCTGTGCAGCACGTGCGTCAGCTCGCGGGTCAGCCCGTCCAGGGTGACGGGCGTGACCGCGGCGTGCGGCGCGTCGCCGAAGAGCAGCTTCTCGCGCGCGGCGCAGGCGACCACGAAGAACCCCATCCGCAGCGCCGCCTCCGGCGAGGGGTGGGGGACCTGCGCCAGGAACGGCCGCAGGACGGCGAGCGGCAGCTCCTGCACCTCGCGGCGCTGCTGGTAGAAGCTGTCGCTGAACGCGTCCGGATGCGTGCGGGCGTAGAGCGCCAGGGCGCGCATGAGGTTGCGGCGCTCCAGGTACATCTCCAGCGTGCCGCGTACGAGCGCCGCGCACGCGTCGCGAAAGGTCAGCTCCCGCCACGGCGTCCGCTCCATCCGGGCCTCGATGCGCGGCCGCAGCTCGGCATCGTAGCGTTCGTACAGGAACGGGAGCAGCGCGTCCTTGCTTCCGAAGCGGGCGTAGAACGAGCCGCTGGAGCATCGCGCCTGGCGCAGGATCTCGCCGATGGTGATCTCTTCGAACGGGCGCTCCTCCAGCAGCCGTTCCGTCGCGGCCGCCACGCGCTCGAGGGTTTCGCGGCTGCGGAGCTGAAGTGGATCGCGGACCATGGTTCCTCGGGCAGAGATGAAAATAGAACTGGATTACAATACCAATCATCGCGCGCGTCCGCAAGGGGCGGTTCCTGGCGCCCCTGGTACCGCGTGCTCCGCGGATATCTCCGTCCACCCAGCGGGCGCCGGTCGGCGCCCGCCGGGGTGTGGTCAGGTGCCCGCGGAGCTCACCGCGAGCGAGGGAGCAGGAGAGGGGGTCGCAGTGCTGCTCGATGCCCACCCCCAGGTACATCACGTCCGGCCGGCCGGGAGCAAAGGCGATCTCGCTGACGTCGTGATAGGCGTTGTGCGTCAGCGTGTGGGTCCCGGTACGCCCGTCGAGCCGCACGATGTCCGTCCCGTAGTTCCGGAAGCTGGAACTGAAGACGAAGTACAGCACCAGCGGATCGCGCGGATGCGCGGCCATCACCGGGCCGTTGACGATGTTGACCCCGCCGCCGGGTGTCTCCGAAAGAACGGGGGTGAAGGTCTGGCCGCGGTCACGCGAAAGGTAGATGTGCCGGCCCTCCGTCCCCTGCAGGTCTCTCTCGGCGACGTCGAGGCCCGCGGCCCACACGGTCCGGGGATCCACGGGTGAAACCTCGAGCTTGAAGACGTTCTGGTTGCGCTGCGGCGTGGGGGACGAGATCTGCGCGCGCGACCAGGTCCGGCCGCCGTTCTCCGTTCTCCACGCCCCCGTATGCGGCGTGCCGGCGAAGGCGACGTTCCAGTCGGCCGGGTCGAAGGCCACCGAAAACACCCAGTCGGCCTGCACCGGCGTGCCGACGCTCTTCCAGGTCGCGCCGTGATCGTTGGATTCGAAGACCTGCCCCGTCTCGCCCGCCACGCGGACGCTTTCGGGATGGCCCGCGCGAACGGCCAGGCCCCGTACGCGGGGAACGGGCGAGCTCAGCACCTGCACCGCGCCGTCCGCCGGTACGCGGTACAGGCCGCCCGGCCCGTCGGCGTAGCCGTACGCCAGCGTGGGCGAGGCGGCGACGAGCGCCACGTACGCGCCCGGCACCGTGCCGGCCTGGGTCCACGTGCACCCCGCGTCCGTCGACCTCAGGATCGTCCCCGCGTGGGCGGCAAGCAGGGTGGAGCTGCTGAGCGCCACCAGCCCGCGCGTGTACTTTACCCCCGCCAGCACGCCGTTCGTCGGCGTGAGGCTGGCACCCTCGTCGGTGGTGAAGGTGACGCCCCCGGTTCCCGTCACCTGCGTGCAGGCCGGCGGCCCCAGGTTTTCCGGGCCCGCGATCCGGTCCTGCTGGCACGCGGCACAGCTCACGAGCATCCCGGCCGTGACGATCGCTCTTTTCATCGCGCTCCTCCAGGTGCGGCGTGGCGGCGAGACCCCCCCCCTCGTAGGTGCTACCCATTACCCACATCTTTGTATCGGGCCAGGGACGCACAAAACCATGGTGACAGCAGGGGTTTGGCCCTCATCTGCGTCCACTCGGGAGACGGAGCAGCGCGCATTCCGGTGCGTAGACGCCACACACTCCTACGTCGACGACGGGTTTGACGCGGCCTCAAACCTACGCTCCCACGGCATTTTTGC